>JALYLV010000021.1:0-211 GCA_030774035.1 Actinomycetota bacterium | reverse complement strand
TTGTACCAGCCCGCACCGTTGGGGCTCGTGGTCGGGCCGAGGTCGGTGATCGTGGGCGCGGTCGTATCAAGCTTCAGAGCCGTCGTGACCGCAGGGCTCGTGGTGTTGCCCGAGGGGTCGGTTCCCGTGCAGGACACGGTGTGGTCACCCTGGGCAGATGTTGAGACATCACCGAACCTCGTCGTGGCGGTGGAGCCGGTGTTCGTGAGCG
>JALYLV010000020.1:3220-39643 GCA_030774035.1 Actinomycetota bacterium | reverse complement strand
GAACGCCGCCGCCTCTTCCTGATCCCCGGCTCGTCGTGGAACGACTACGACCGCACGAAGATCTCGCCGCCCGGCGACATCTTCGACCGCAAGGCCAAGAGCGTTCTCCCCTCGCCACAGGTTCGCGCAGCGCTCGGCATCCCTGACGACGCTCCCGAGGAGATGACGCCGAACGAGCTGATCCATCTCGCTTTGCAGGCTCCGGTGGACCTGCTGTGGAACGGTGGCATCGGGACGTACGTGAAGAGCTCCAAGGAGTCGCACGCCGACGCCGGTGATCGCGCGAACGATGCGGTCCGCGTCGACGGCAAGGAGGTCCGCGCGCGCGTCGTGGGAGAAGGCGGCAACCTCGGGTTCACGCAGCGTGGGCGCATCGAATACGCGCAGAGCGGTGGGCGCATCAACACCGACTTCATCGACAACTCGGCCGGCGTCGACACGAGCGACCACGAGGTGAACCTGAAGATCCTGTTGGGGCTCGCGAACCAGCGAGGGGAGATGACGTTCGAGGAGCGCAACGCGATGTTGGGAGAGAGCGTCGGCGACGTGGTCCAGCACGTCCTGTACGACAACTACCTCCAGGCGCAGATCCTGTCGCAAGAGATGGAGGTCAGCACGCGCCGGATCGAGGCGTACGAGGACCTGATGCAGCAGATCGAGGCCGAAGGCGACCTGGAGCGCGACGTCGAGTTCTTGCCGACGACGGAAGAGATGCTGCAACGCCGAGCCGACGGCGCCGCCATGGCCCGTCCAGAGCTCGCGGTCCTCGTGGCCTACGCGAAGCGCTCGATCGCGGCGGCGCTGCTGGAGTCGGACCTTCCCGACTCCGAATATCTCGCGCATGACCTGCAACGCTACTTCCCACCGACGGTCGTCCAGCGGTTCGAGCATCTCGTGCCCGAGCACCCGCTGCGCCGCGAGCTCGTGGCGACGATGGCCTCGAACGACGTCGTGAACTCCCAGGGCGTGACGTTCGTCTCGCGGATGGTGACCGAGACGGGAACCCAGCACTCCGACGTCGTGCGCGCCTTCCGGGTCGCCCGCGATGTCACCGGCGCGTTGGGACGCTGGGCCGCGATCGAGGCGCTCGACGGCAAGATCGATCCCGGCGTCCAGAACGAGCTGATGACCGGTGTCGACTGGCTCGTGGAGGCGACCTCTCGCTGGTACCTCGTTCGCGCGGCAGGCTTGCATCTCAGCCAGGCGGTCGGCGAAGCACGTGATTCGTTCGCAGAGCTCTCCGGCGTGCTCGATCAGATCGGACCGGACGCGTGGCGCGAGGAGCGCGAGCACATCGCGCGTCGGCTGGTCGCCGAGGGCGTACCGATGGACGTCGCGCGACGGCATGCGTTCCAGGGAGAGCTGGTGCACGGGCCCGACATCATCACGGTCGCACATACGACCGGGCGCTCGGTGCTGGAGGTCGCGCGCGGATTCTTCTCGATGGGGGAGCGTCTCGACATCGACTGGCTGGAATCGAGGCTCGACGAGATGTCGATGGGGACGCGCTGGCAGCGGTGGGCTCAGCAGTCGATCGAGGACGATCTGTTCAACCTGCGTCGCCTGATGGTGGAGAAGGTGCTCGCTGAGGCGGGACCCGATACGCCGATCGACGAGGCGGTCGAGTCCTTCCTGCAGCGGCGCGCGGACGCGTTCGGCCGGCTCCAGCGCTTCATGCGCGGCCTGGCGATGGAGGGTGTCACCGACCTGGCGCAGCTGACGGTGGCGCTGCGCCAGATCCGTTCACTGGTCGGATAACCGAACCCTAGTTCTGGGGCACGGATGCAGTGAAGATGTCCAGTTGGTGGAGCGCACCGTCCGGGTTGTCTCCTGTGCTGTTCGAGTTGTCCGACCACGAGGGGTGGGCGATCCCCCCGTAGAACGAGAGTCCCGTGTAGTCCCCGTAGTCGATCCCGTTCCCGGAGTTGTGGCAGTTCGACGTCCCTCCGCTGATCTGGATGTTGTCACCGAAGGTCGTTCCGCCGTCGATGCTGAACGCGCCCCAGAGCTGAGCATCGGTATTCGCGATCCCGTCGGTGTCGTCCGGTCCGCCGGTCCCGAGATCGTTACGACTGTCGTACCAGATCACGGCGAGTTTCCCCGTGACAGGATCGAGTGCGATCTTCGGAAGGAACTGGCTGTTCGTCGTCTCGTCGTCGTTCACCCGAACTGGCTCGCTCCACGTGGCTCCCTGGTCGTCGGAGTGCCGAACGAAGATGTCCGTGTCGTCGCTCTCGTTCCGGTACTCCCTCGTGTAGACCATGTCGATATGCCCCGCGCGCGTAGCGGCCGGGGCAGCCCAGGTCAGCCCCACCTCGGCGTCCACCGAGCGATCGGGCTGTGAAGGCAGGAAGTCGAAGCCCCCGACATGGGTCTTGGTCACGAAGATCCGATCGCCGAAGCCGGCAGGCCCCAGTCCGTCGGGATCGACGTTCACGAAGATCTTGCCACCACCCTGACCGCTCTCGCCCTTGTTGCAGGCCTGCATCGCCTGTCCGTCTGGCCCGATGGCGACGTCGCCGTACGTGCAGTTATTGGATCCGGGAACCAGTTCGACTGGGATGAACGAGCCCACCTTGCCGAGCCCAGAGACGGGAGCACCTGTTGCGAGGATCGGACCGCCCCCGTTGAAGACGATCCACACCTCACCCGATCCGGACGTGATCGTGGGCTGATCCACGAAACGGAACAAACCTCGGGTATCTCCTCCCGCCTTCCCGGCGGGAAGATCCCCCCGCGAGATGGAAGCGATGACGTCGAACGTGCGACCGCCGTCGGTGCTGAGCGCGATCGGCACTTCGTTAGGAACCTGGCCGTCCACCAGAGATAGGTACGTCATGAACAGGTTGCCGTAGCGATCGAACGACAAGCTCGGGTCGCAGCAGGTGCCGCCGAGCGGGTCGTCCGCACCGAGACCGATCAGGCTCCTCCTCCACGTCGCTCCCCCGTCGAAGCTGACGCCCTTGAACAACCCTGCAGGGATCCCGGCCTCCCGATGTCCGACGTTGGTAACGACCACGATGTTGTCGGGGTTCGTGGGGTTGACCGCGATCGCTTCCTCTGACTCGTTGAGCGACCGCCGGCTGATATCGATGTTGGTCGGGATGCCGCCGCCATCCCGAGGTGAAGAGGAGGCGATAGGAGCCGCGAAGCCCTGGGCGGCGACGACGGCCACGAGCATGAGGGATCCGAGTCGGACCCCGAGGAAGAGCTGCGATCGACGAGGGGCGTGACGGCCGCGACGGAATGACATGACGATCCCTCCTATCCAGAACCTGTCTCGATTCCAACCAGTTTCGGCGTTGAGGAACAGCTTCTCCCCTGGTTTCGGTATTGGGAACCCCCAAGAAGGGGGCATCAGGGAAGTCTCAGCGCTTTGACGGCTCAGGTCGCGCCCTCACCTGTCCGATATCACCCACGAGTCCAGCTCGGAAGGGACAGGGGATGAGCACGGGTATCGACAGCGCGCCCGGCGCGCCGCAGGCAGCTGCTATCCCGCCTGCGCGCCTCGCGCAGCAGCTCCACCGGCGTGACTCGATCTTCGAGAGCGTGTCGTACGCGGTCGGCCGCTTCCTCGAGGGCTCGTCGTGGGAAGACGCCATCGAGGACGTGCTGACCCGGCTCGGGGAAGCATCGAACGTCAGCCGCGCCTACGTGTTCGAGAACGAAGTGAACGAGAACGGCGAACTGTGTATGACGCAGCGCTTCGAGTGGACCGCCCCGGGCGCGCGGTCGACGTTGGACGATCCGGAGAATCACCTGTGGCCGTACAACGATGGGTTCGGTCGCTGGGAGCGTGAACTCGGCGCCGGAAGGATCATCGCGGGGCTGGTGTCCGAGGCTCCCGAGAGCGAGCGATCCGACATGGAGTCGGAAGGGGTCCTCTCCGGCGCGACGGTCCCGGTGTTCGTCGGCGGCCAGTGGTGGGGGTTCATCGGCTTCGATGACTGCGAGACGTCGCGCACATGGACGGACCACGAGCTCGACGCCTTGCGCGTGGCCGCAAACACGCTTGGGTCGGCGATCGCCAGAGGTCGGATCATCCGAGATATGCAGGAGGCTGAGCGCCGGTATCGCACGCTCGTCGAGCAGGTCCCTGCCATCGTGTACATCGATGTCGTGAACGAGGAGATGACGACGAGCTACGTGAGCCCGCAGATCCGCGAGCTGCTCGGCGTTGAACCCCACGAGTACGAGCAGAACCCCAACCTGTGGGAGGAGATGCTCCATCCGGACGATCGAAGCCGGGCGCTCGCCGATTATCTCGCGGGACGCGCGGCTTCAGGAACCTTCTCGTTCGAATACCGGATGATCGCCCGGGACGGCCATGTCAAGTGGTTCCGCGACTCCGCAGTGGTCGTTCCGGCAGAGGGCGGGCGACCCGCGCTGGTGCAGGGGATGATGCTCGACATCACCGAGCGCAAGACGGCTGAGGAGCAGCTCACACACCTCGCCTATCACGACAAGCTCACCGGTCTCCCGAACCGCGCGTTCTTCGAAGAGCTCCTGGACGTGGCGCTCGCCCGTGCTCGCCGTCGCGACCTAGGCGTCGGCGTCCTCTACCTCGACCTCGATAACTTCAAGCTCGTGAACGACTCGCTCGGCCATCAGGCCGGCGACGTCCTGCTCGTTCAACTCGCGGATCGACTGCGCGCGTGCATGCGTGACACCGACGTCGTGGCGCGCCAGGGTGGCGACGAGTTCTTGATCCTGCTGTCGGACCTGGAACGTGGCCCCGGGGTCGTTCCGGGAACCGAGGCGGCCGTCTTGGTTGCCGAGTTCGTCGCCGAGCGCGTGCACGAAGCCCTCGCGGATCCGTTCGACCTGAACGGTGTGGAGTTCTATGCGACGGCGTCCGTGGGGGTGTCGCTGTTCCCGCATGACGCCTTCGACGCGGAATCCCTCCTTCGGAACGCAGATGCCGCGATGTACCAATCGAAGAAGTACGAGCCGGGTGGTCACGTGATCTACGCGGCGCGCGAAGAGGAGCACGCGACCGACCGTCTGGCGTTCTCCACTCGCTTGCGCCACGCGGTAGACGCGCGCGACTGGGTGCTTCACTACCAGCCGATCGTCGACCTGGGCGACGGCCACGTCACGGGCGTCGAGGCGTTGATCCGCTGGCAGGAGCCGAACGGCGGGATCGTCGCACCCGGGGAGTTCATCCCCTTGGCCGAGGAGCTCGGGTTGATCGAGGCGATCGGCGATTGGGTGATCGATGCGATGGCGAAGCAGCAGATGCTGTGGGCGGAACGGGGCCTGGATCTGCAGACGTCGTTCAACCTGTCGCCGAGGCAACTGTGGTCGCCACACCTGGCGGAGAAGATCCTCGGCAAGCTGAGCCTCGCGGGGGTCGATCCTCGCAAGGTCGTCGTTGAGATCACCGAATCGACGGCGATGGCCGACCCCGACAAAACGCAGAAGATCCTCGCCGAACTGCATGCCTGGGGCCTGACCCTTGCGATCGACGACTTCGGCACCGGGTATTCCTCGCTCGCCAGGCTCAAGCACATGCCGGTGGACATCCTGAAGATCGACCGCGCGTTCGTGCGCGACGTCGACAAGGACATCGGTCTGGCCGGGATGGTGCGCGCGATGATTCAGCTAGCACAGAGCCTGAACATGACCCCGCTCGCCGAGGGGATCGAGACGCACGGCGAGTACGTGTTCCTTCGCTCCAACGGCTGTCGCCTGGCTCAGGGGTTCCATTTCGCCAAGCCCGTGCCGGCCGAAGAGATCCCCGCGCTCGTGGCTCGAAAAGGCGGCCTGATCCCCGAACAGCTGGCCAGGGGACTCTGACCTCCGAGCGTTGTTCAGCCGGTTCAGACTGACTGCCTCCCGGCGCCTACATCGTGTCTGGCTCGGCTGCTGTAGCGCTCGTATCCTCGCTGGTCCCACTGTGTAGGAGGTTAAGGAACGTCGGCACGCCCACCAACGCAGCGACGAGCAACAGCAGCAACGTGCGTCCTCGATGACCGTGTGCTCGTGTTTGCATCGCCCGTCCAAGGCCCCGGCTACTGCCGGCCGGCTCCAGATGCTAGCCCCCGAACCGGTCGCCAACGCGTTGGAGGCTCTCCTGACCCATCTGGGGGATGACAGGTGCGTGACCCGGAGAGAGGGTTGAAGAACACGCGCCGTCGATCGCGGCGATTGATGGTGGACCGATCCGTACGGGGAGGCTCGCATGAAGCTCGGGCGTTTGATCGTGGTGACGTCTCTGATGGGGCTCGCGGTAGGACTCGTTCCCTGGCCGGCGACCGCAACGAGCGGGAGCGGCACCGAGGTCTCGGTGGGGAGCAACGACTCGCTGTTCTCGCAGAACAAGCAGAACGAACCGGCCGTCGCCGTCGATCCTGCTCACCCGACCCTGCTCGTCGCTGGGGCGAACGACAACATCGACCTCGAGGCCTGCAACGCCGGAGCCGACAACACGTGCCCATTCACAGCGGGCGTCGGAACCACCGGCGTGTACTTCTCGTTCGACGGGGGCGGAACCTGGCACCAGCCGACGTACTCCGGCTACAGCGCGCGGTCGTGCCTCGGAACGGCCGGCGTCGCAACCGACACGTGCTCGCCGCTCACGCCGGATCAGGGCGGGCGGATCGGAACCCTTCCCTGGTACTTCGAGAACGGGATCGTCTCCGACGGCGACCCGGCTCTCGCGTTCGGTCCCACCCCCTCATCGAACGGAGGCTTCTCCTGGTCCAACGGGTCACGCCTGTATTTCGGGAACCTCAGCTCGAGCATCTCGGCGAAACGGAGCGAGGCAGGATTCAAGGGTGTGGAGGCGATAGGAGTATCGCGGCTCGACATCCCGGCGGACGGCATCTCGTCGGTTCCGGTCAAGGACGACTGGAAGCAACCCGTGCCGGTCACGGCCAGCGGTAGCGCCGCTGGGTTCGCCGACAAAGACCAGGTATGGGCGGACAACGCCGCGTCCAGCCCCTATTTCGGCAACGCCTACGTGTGCTTCGGCGACTACGTCGGGGGTCCGAGCGCCGGATCCAACGCCGTGAGAGAGGTCGTCGCCCGGTCCACGGATGGTGGCGACAGTTGGCGGTCGCTCGTCGTGCACAAGAACACCTCCTCCTCGTCCGGCCACAACCAGAGCCTCCTGAGCGGGACGAGCGGATGCACGATCCGCACCGACAGCAGCGGCACGGTCTACGTGTTCTGGGTCGGCTACGACTCGCAGACGAAGGACCAGGGGCTCTACATGGCGCGGTCTTTCAGTGGGGGTGCTTCGTTCGAGACCGCTCGGCGGCTGGTCACCGTGCAGGGAACAGGTGTGCTCGATCCCGTACAAGGTCGCAACGTGATGGACGGCGTCGCGGGGGCAAGAGACGACCTGTCCAACGCTCCTTCGGTCGACATCGCCAACAACTCACCGACGGGCGCCGGAGCCACCGACAGACTCGTCCTCAACTGGGTTGACGGATCGGATGGTTTGAACAACGAGCACACGATGTTCACGATGTCGACCGACGGCGGTGGGTCGTGGACCGATCCGAGAAGCATCGAGGTTTCGGGTGACCGGCCCTACTACTCGGCCGTTGCGATATCTCCCGATGGCTTGGACGCCTACGTCGTTTACAACGCGTTCACGCAGCCGTTCCAGCCAACGACCGGCACGCCTCGGCCGCTGATCGGTGTGCTTCTGCACGCGAGCCTGAACACCGCAGCCGGAGTGGCCGGCCCGTTCAGTGAGATCGCGAGCTCGCGCGCCGACCCCGGCGACGCTCGCGCATCCTCCGCCAACGCATTGTCCGGTGAGTTCCTCGGCGACTACGTGTACGCCACCGCCCGAAACGATTACGTGGCGGCCGTGTTCAACGACACGCGCGACGGAGCGGATTGTCCGGCCATCGACGCATGGCGAGAGTTCCTCCAGACGGGAACGGGCGCTGTGGCCCAGCCGGCGCCCGCACTCGACTGCACACCAGACGGGGGACACGTGTTCGGGGCCTCGAGCATCTACGGCTTCTTCGTCCCTGATCCGTCGTAGCTCAGGTGTGGTTGTGGAACTCGACGCGCCAGGTCCACTCGCTGCCGTCGTCGGCGTTGGACCACGAGAGCAAGATGCCGACCTCGCCGCCGGGAAGGATCACTGGTAGGCCGACATCCTCCAGCGTTGGCCACACGTTCTCGCGGGTGAGCGTAGATCCGTCCAGTCGCACGCGCGAGATCGGCGTCGACCGTGAGTCGTCGCGAAGATCGCGGACCTGCCCGACCACGGCATCGTCCGCCGTGACCACCACGTCGATCGCCGATGGCGCCGCGTGCACGAGGACGGTCCGATGGATCGCATCCATCTCAGCGCGGGCGAATTCCAGACCCTTCGCGCCGCCCTCCGGCGAGCGGATCTCCCACACGTGTGATCGGTTCACGACCGTCTGGTTGTACCCGGATCACGCGCGATCCATGCGGAGGGCTGAGTGTCGGAACCTTAGGAACCGCTTCCGGGCTCGAACGGTCCTACGCCGATCGTCGAGGGCTGGCCCGCGCCGTTGCACGGTGGCGGTGTCTCCGAATCCATCCCGTTGATGACGTCGACCGCGCCACCGCCGGGGATCCCAACTCGCCACAGGGGAGCGGCGCGTCCATCGGGGCACCAGTTCGACCAATCGATGCGGACGGAAGCGGAATCGCCCGGTGCGAGCGTGACGACGGGCCAGCCAGCCGGCTCCGGGGAGCCGTTCGCTTCCCAGCCCGCCGGCGAGGACCCGAACGTGACGTCTGTGGTGATCGGCTGCAGGTTCCCGTCGAGCAGCGTGATCTCGGGGGTGCCTTCGAGCGTGCAGGTCTTGTCGGAGAAGTTCGTGAGAGTGATCGCCCCGACGCGTGAGCCGGCGGCTCCCTGGATCGATCCGTTCGCCCGCAGCTGACCGGATGTACACGGGTCGGCGGCGGAGGCGACGAGGGTCGGGCTCACGGACGCAGTCTGCGTCGGCGCGACCGCTCCCGGCTCGAAGGGTCCGACCTCGATCGTCGAGGGCTGGTCTTGCGCATCGCACGGGGGAGGCGTCACCGCATCCATCCCGTTGATGACGTCGACGGTCCCGCTGCCAGGGATTCCCACGCGCCACAGGGGAGCGGCGGCCCCATCGGGACACCAGTTCGACCAGTCGATGGGCACGGAAGCCGAATCGCCGGGTGCGAGCGTGACGACGCGGGAGCCTGCGGGGGAGGAGCTGAACATGACGCCCGACGTGATCGGGTTCAGGTTCTCGTCGAGCAGCGTGATCTCAGGTGTGCCTTCGAGCGTGCACGTCTTGTCAGAGAAGTTCGTCAGATCGATCGTGCCAACACGTGAGCCACCCTCTCCGACCTTCATGGATCCGACCGCGCGGAGCTGATCGGAGGTGCACGAAGCGAACGAAGGCGTCGGCTGAACACTCGACGTCGGTGTTCCGGCAAATCCGGTGGTCCGCGGGCCGCCCAGCGCACGCACGCCCGCGAACGCTCCGACAGCCAACGCGACGACGACGATCCCAACGCCAACCGCGTTCAGGGCAACCCGGCGGCGGATCCGGCCAGCCAAGGCCGGAGGAACGTCGAGGTGTGGAGGCAGATCACCCGCCTTTTGCCGCAAGAGGTCGCGGAGCTTGTCGTCCATGTCACTCATCGAGCTCACCTCGCATCTCGGTTCTCAACGTTTGCAGCCCTCGCGATACCAAGGACTTCACGGTTCCCGGGCGGCAGTTCAGAAGCTCCGCTACCCGTTGCTCGGACAGGTCCTCGTAGAAGCGCAAGACGACTGCCGCTCGCTGGCGCTGAGAGAGCAGACCCATCGCCCGCCATAGTTCTTCGCGGTCCTCGAACGAGTGATCTGACCCCGAGGTCACGTGTGTCCCCATCTCGCTGCCGGCTCGCTCCAAGTAGGCGCGTTCCACTTTCTTCCTGCGGAAGTAGGAGTTGCTGAGGTTCACGACCGTGCGTTGGAGGTAGGCGCCGAACGCGCCCGGATCCCGGAGGTGGATCAGCCGCCCGGCCGCGCGGACGAACGCATCCTGCGCGAGATCCTCGGCGAGCGCGCGGTCCCCCGTGAGGAGGTAGGCGAGTCGGACGGCCTCTTGGGCGTGCCGCAGGTACAGCTCGCCCAGCCGGCCCCTGTCAGTAGCTGTCTGTCGCTTCACGTCTGTGCTCAGCATCTACTCATCACGTGCTCAAGACGCGTAGGTGTCTCGATCGGTTCCCTGTGCTTATCGGGGGTTTGACCCGGTGCGCTAGGGTGCTTCGAGCGACAGCTCGCTCTCGGATAACCCTCCCGGGCGATCGGGTCTCCGATACCGTTTACTCGAGACCGTGCCAACCCCAGCGGGGCACCGGCATATCGGCTGAGACCTGGCTGTCGGGCGGCGAGTAGGAGAGGACTTCGCCGACCGCCCATTCCATGTAGGCACGGAGCCCGGCGCGGAGGTCGGCGTCATCGGGAAGGCCGGCGTCGTCCGCCGCCTGGACGAAACAGGTGACGAAACGAACTCCCAGATCGTCGTCGGCTCCCTGGCGCGCGTGGATCTCGAGCATCACCGAATGTCCGCCGAACGACGCTGAGTAGCGTGGCGGACCCCCGAACACCTCCGCCCAGTAGTCGGCGAGCCTCTGGACGTGCTCAGGGTTCCCGGGGTGCGAAAAAGGATGGCTGAGTATCGGGTCGTCGAGGCAGCGCTGATGATGTGCTGCGGCGAGCGCCAGGAAGGCCGGCTCCCCGCCCGCGAACTCGAACATCGACGGTCGCGCCATACTCGACAGTTTCGCGCATCGCACCGACCGTCACCATGTTCGATGTCACGTGGTGCGTCCGAGCGTGGAATGATTCCTTAAGGGTCCTCTCTCTCGGAAGGAGACCGGCATGGCAGCACCAACCAGCGTCGAGAGCTATATGGCCGCCCTTCCCGAGGGACAGCGCGTCGCCCTGGAGAAGCTACGAAAGATGATCAAGGCGGCTGCGCCCCAGGCGACCGAAACGATCAGTTACCAGATGCCGGCGTTCAAGGACCACGGTCGGTCCCTCGTGTGCTACGCGGCGTTCAAGGACCATTACAGCCTCTATCCGATGAGCATGAGTGTCATCGAGGCACACAAGGAAGAACTGAAGCCCTACCTGACCGGGAAGGGAACGATCCGCTTCGAGATGGACGAGCCGTTCCCGGCCGCGATCGTGAAGAGGATCGTCAAGTCGCGGCTCGAACAGAACGCCGCACGCAAGCCTCGCTGACGCGATACCGTTCGGTATGCGAAACCACTTAAAGCGAGGGAGTGGGGGGTAGCGCGATCGGGAACCGCGTCACGGTCGACGGTGTCGAGGTTTCCACCGACCATTGGATCGGCGGCCAACGAGTCTCGTCCACCGCGCGATTCGTCGACGTGTCGCCGATCGACGAACAGGTGATCACGGAGGTTGCGCGGGGCGGTACCGCCGAGACCAGGGATGCCGTCGCCGCCGCGCGCGATGCATTCGAGGTCTGGGGAGCGGCACCGCCGAAGGAGCGCGCCGAGGTGCTGCATCGGATCGCCGATGGGGTGGAGGCGCGCGTGCCGGAGCTGGCGGCGGTGGAAACGCGTGACAACGGGTCTCTGCTTCGGTCGATGCGCCGATCCGTGATGCCGCGGGTGGCACGGAATTTCCGGGCGTTCGCCGACACACTGCTCTCGCTGGAGGGGACCGCCGATTCGGCGATCGACGGTCACGAGGAGCAGGTCACATGGGATCCCTCCGGACCCACGGCGGTCATCACGCCGTGGAACGCCCCGCTGATGCTCGCGACGTGGCGCGTGGCGCCCGCGCTCGCCGCGGGCAACACGGTCGTGCTCAAACCCCCGGAGTGGGCGCCGCTGACCGCGTCATTGCTCGCTGACATCGCGCACGACGCAGGGCTTCCAGCCGGCGCCTTCAACGTCGTTCAGGGCATCGGTGAGGAAGCCGGTGCCGCGCTGGTGGCCGACCCAGGCCTCGCTCGCATCGCATTCACCGGCTCGGTTGCCACCGGGCGGCTGGTGGCAGCCTCGGCCGGAGCGAACCTCACGCCTGTGTCGCTCGAGCTCGGGGGGAAGTCGCCGTTCCTGATCTTCGCCGACGCCGATCCGGATGCGGCGCTGCGGCAGGCCGTGAACCAGTTCGACAACGCCGGGCAGGTCTGTCTGGCGGGGACGAGGATCCTGATCGAGTCCTCGATCTACGAAGGGTTCTGCGAACGGCTCACGGAAGCGGCGAACGAGATCGTTCTCGGCGATCCCCGCGACGAGACGACCCAGATCGGTCCGTTGATCACCCGCGAACACTTCGAGCGCGTGGACGGGTTCGTCCGCAGGGCCCTCGCGGACGGGGCTCGAGCCCTCGCCGGCGGGGGGCCCGACGAAGACCTCGGCGGCTTCTACTATCGGCCGACGATCTTCGCGGACACACCGGAAGGCGCGGAGGTCCTGACCCAGGAAGTCTTCGGCCCTGTGCTCACGGTGCAGCCGTTCGACGACGAAGAACACGCGATCGCCCTCGCCAACGCGACCAACTACGGCCTCGACGCGATCGTCTACACGAGCGACCCGATCCGCGCGCACCGGGTATCGGCACGGCTCGTCGCGGGGACCGTGTGGGTCAATTGCTTCTTCGTGCGCGACCTCGCCGCCCCTTTCGGTGGCGCGCGCAACTCCGGTATCGGCCGCGAAGGCGGCGTGTGGAGCTTCGACTTCTATGCGGACGTCAAGAACGTCTGTACTGCACCATGGGAGGGATGACGGATGGGTGAGGTGATAGGCGCCGCGTTGGTAGCGCACGTGCCGACGATCATGCTTCCGGAGGAGACCCGGCGACAGCTCAACAACGGTAAGGAGATCTCACTCGTGCCGGGGCTTCGCCGGATGAAGTCCGAATGTCTGGAGCGTCTGCATCCCGACACCGTCATGGTGTTCGACACGCATTGGGAGTCGACGTTCGAGCACATCGTGACCGCGCACGAGAGGCGCTCGGGCCACTTCACCAGCAGCGAGCTGCCGCGCGGCATGAGTGGCATCCCTTACGACATCCCTGGTGACCCCGAGCTCGCCCAGGCCATCGCCCGTCAGGCGGAGGGGCGCGACGACTGCTGGATCCTCGCGTGCGACGACCCTTACCTGCCGATCTACTACGGGACCGTCAACATCTGGACGTTCCTCGGCGACCCGGCCACGCGATGGATCAGTGTGGCGGTCAACCACACGTGCACGGTCGAGGACTTCCTGCTCTTCGGCGAGCTGCTCGGCAACGCGATCGCCCAGACCGACCGGCGGGTCGTGCTCCTCGCCTCCGGCGGGATGACCCACCGATTCTTCCCGTTCCGCGACCTCCGCGGGCGCGAATCGAGCGATCCGGCGAAGAACCTCATCTCTCCCGAAGCCCACGAGGCCGACCTGCACGTCGTCGACATGCTGGGCAAGGGTGATCACGCGGGCGTCATCGACTGGATGCCCGACTACAAGAGATACGCCCCCGAGGGCAAGTTCGGGCATTACCTGATGCTCGCCGGGGCACTCGGGGGTGCGCGCTGTCAGGCACCGGGTGAGCTGTTCAGCGAATACGAGGCGGCCGTCGGAACGGGCCAGGTCCACGTCTGGTTCGAGCGACCGATCGACGGATGGACGGGGGCGGGTGAGCGAACCGCACATGGTTGACGAACGGCCGCTGCGCCTCGACGCGACGCGTGAGGAGGCTCTCGAGCATGCGGTGAAGCTCGTAAGCGAGGCATGGAGGTCGTTCGACCGCTTCCGTCCGGAGGAGCCGCCGCTGGATGCGCGTGTTCGCGAGCTGATCCGCGCAGGGCTACCGGAGGAACCGACTCCCGTTCATCTGGCGCTCGATGACGCCGCTCGCATCCTCGACGAGTCGATCGCCCAGCCCCGGCCCCGATACTTCGCGTTCATCGGCTCGTCGGGGCTCGAGATCGGCGCGATCGCCGATCTGCTCGCGCATACCTACGACATCAATCTCGCGGTGGACGCCGGCGCCGCGACGATCGTGGAGCAACAAGCGGTCCGCTGGATCGGGCAGTTCACGGGGTTCCCCACCGCGGGTGGCGCCTTCACGAGTGGTGGCACGATCAGCAACCTCACGGCGATCGCCGCGGCGCGCGAGCGCGCCCTCGCGGGCTCGCGACACAAGGGGCTCGCGGGAATGCGGCCCGCCGTCTACTGCTCGAAGGAGGTCCATTACTCGGTGACGCGGGCGGTCGAGCTGCTCGGGATCGGGTCGGACAACCTTCGCACGGTGCCGCTCGACGGACTTCGTCGGATGCGTCCGGAGGCGCTCGCGGAGGCGATCGACCGCGACGTTTCGAACGGCATCACGCCCATCGCGGTCGTCGCGACGGGGGGGACGACGCTCACCGGAGCCGTCGATCCCATCGATGCGATCGCCGACGTGTGCGCGCCGCGAGGTGTGTGGCTGCACGTCGACGGCGCCTACGGCGTGCCCGCGGCCGCGGTGCGTCCGGAGCTGTTCGCGGGTCTCGACCGAGCGGACTCGTGCTCGGTGGACGCCAGCAAATGGCTCTACCTGCCGAAAGCCTGTGGCGTCGTCATGAGCCCGCACGCCGACGTCTTCGCCCGCACCTTCGAGCACGACCAGGGGTACCTGCCCCACCAGCAACACGACCTGCACGCGGTCGACGTCACGCTCGAGTACTCGCGGCCGTTCCGCGCATTGAAGGCGTGGCTCGCGTTCCGAGCCCACGGGGCCCGGCAGTTCCGCGAGGCGATCGCCCGGAACCTCGACGAGGCGGACCTGCTGTACCGCCACGCACAGGCATCGGAGGACTTCGAGGTTATGGAGGCACCGCCGCAGCTGTCGATCGTCCCGATCCGCCACGTGCCGGCCGGCGTGGACCCGAACGTGCACAACGAGGCGCTGGCGCAGGCGATCCAGGCCGACGGTCGTGTGTACCTCGCCTCGGCGTTGATCGACGATGAGGTCTGGCTTCGACCGTGCTTCGTGAACTTCCGCACGACGGACGAAGATGTGATGGCGATCCTCGATGTTGCGCGCGAACTCGGTCGCCGTCTGGCGAAGGAGAGCGCGTGAGACCCCTCAGCGGGTCGTGACCCGCACCGGCATCCGCTTGATGCCGTTGACGAAATTGGAGCGGATCCGCTCCGGCGACCCCGCCAGCTCGATCGACTCGAGTCGTGGCAGCAGTTCCTGGAACAGGACCCTCGTCTCCAGCCGTGCCAGGTGCGCACCCAGGCAGAAGTGGGGTCCTCCGGGCCCGAACGTGACGTGCTCATTGGGCGTGCGGGTCACGTCGAAGCGGTTGGCGTCGGGAAAGACGTCCTCGTCGTGGTTCGCGCTCACGTACCAGGTCACGACCTTGTCGCCGGCCTTGATGAGCTGGCCGCGAAGCTCCGTATCGCACGTGGCCGTGCGGCGGAAGTGCAGAACGGGCGTCGCCCACCGCAGGATCTCCTCGACCGCCACCGGGATGTGTTCGGGCTCGTCCTGCAGGAGCCGCAGCTGGTCGGGGTGTCCCATCAGCGCCAACATCCCGGCGCTGATCGTGTGCCTCGTGGTCTCGTTGCCTGCGATCAGCAGCAGAGCGAAGTAGTTGTGGAACTCGCGTTCGTTCATGATCCCCTCGCGCTGGGCCGCGACTAACGCCTCGATGACGTCGTCAGCCGGTTCCTGCAGGCGTTGGTCGCGCTGGCGGTCGGCGTACTCGAATACCTTGACCGCGGTTGGGGATCGGAACGGCAGGAGCCGGTACGCCTCCGTGTCGTCCTTGTCCACGACCACAGCTGCGAGCTCCGGGTCCTGGTTGCCGATCATCTCGTCGCCCCAGCGGATCAGCTCGGGCGCGTCATCCTGCGGCACCGTGAATATCGAGCAGAGGAACCGGATCGGGAGCTCGCGGCTGATCTCGGCGACGAAATCGAACGGCCCGTCGATCGCGAGGGCTCGGTCGAGCACGTCTCGCGCCGCATCGCGGATCCAGTCTTCGTACTGACCCACGCTCCGGGCGCTCAAGCGTTTCGAGCAGATCTTGCGCAGCTCGGTGTGACGAGGGGGATCGGTCTCGAGCATCGATCTTCGGATCTCGAGCTGCTCGGGGTCGAGCTCCTCCAGCGACACCGCGCCGACCTCAGAGGAGAACGTCCTCCAGTCCATATGAACCTGCGTGAGATCGTCGTAGCGGGTGACTGCCCAGAAGCCGCGATTCGGAGACGGCTCAGGATGCCAGGCGACCGGCGTCTCCTGTCGCAGTCGCTCGAACCACTCCAGGGGGAGACGCTCGACGTAGCCATCGGGATCCTGCAGATCGATGCCCTGGGGGATCGTGGCGCTCATCGAGCCTCAGAAGAACGGTGTGTAGTAATCGAGCTCCCACTGTGTTGGATCCGTGGTCGCGGGGTCCTTGACCGCCTCGACGTAGCGTTTCCATTCCGCGCGCTTCAGCGCGGAAAAGGCGTCCACGAGGGGAGCACCGAGTGCCTCGCAGATGAGCGCGTCGCTGCGCAACGCCTCGATCGCCGCTTCCAGATTCTCCGGCACGTGGGAGAGCTCGTGCGGGGCTTCACCGACCGGTTGCGCGGGCTGCAGCTCCATCGACTGCTCCACCCCGATGCGACAGGCGTGCAGGAGCGCCGCGGCGGCCAGGTAGGGGTTGCACGCACCGTCGGGGACGCGATTCTCCAGACGCGTCGACGGTCCACGCTCGGGCGAGATGCGAACCGCGACGGTCCGATCGTCGTGCCCCCAGTTCGACCAGTAGCCGTTCATCATGTCGGGGAGCAGGCGTTTGTACGCGTTCACGGTGGGGGCGCAGATGGCGGCCGTTCCGTCATGGTGTGCCAGCATCCCTGCCATCGCGTTGCGTGCGAGCGGCGTTAGCCCCTCCGGATCGTTCGCGTCGTACAGCGCGTTGCTTCCGTCGTGGTCCCAGAAACTGATGTTCACGTGCAGCCCCGAGCCGCCCCGGTCCGGGAACGGTCGGCCGAGGAACGTGGCGCGGTGGCCGCGGCGCGTCGCCACTTCGTGTGCGAGAACGCGGAACAGGAACGCGTCGTCGGCTGCCGCCACCGCACTTTGGTATCGGATGTTGACCTCGAACTGCGAGTCGTCGAATTCCGTGGCCCACGCCTCGACATCCAGATCGCACGCGGTGGCGACATCGACGATCTCGCTGACGACCCCGTCGGGGTCGACGGCCGCACCGGTCCCGTAGACGCGCGATCCGGGCGTTGCGAGGGGCGCCCAACCGCCCGCGCCGCCGGGCCGGAGCAGGTAGAACTCCAGCTCGAAAGCGACCTGTGGTTCCAGGCCCACCGCCCGCCACAGCTCCACGGCTCGCTCGAGCGCTCCGCGTGGATCAACGCTGAGCGGCGCATGTCTGTGCGACAAGGTCCCGATACCGACCGTGGTGTTCGGCTCCCACCCGGGCCGAAGCGACGAGGTGTCGAGCGTTGCCTCCAGATCGGGGAGTCCCACGTCGTACGCGAGCCCCTCGATCGGAAGGATCTCCCGGTCGAGCGTGAGCGGGAACGTCGCGAGGCAGAAGTTGGCGCGCCCTCGCTCCTGCCAATTGCCGAACAGGTACTTGCCGCGTTCGATCCCGTGAAGATCGGACCAGAGCAGGCGCAGCCTCGTGCCTTGGGCGTCCATCACGAACCCAACCCTTCGGGAGCGAACGGTCCGAGGCGAGGATACGACGCTCGGGACGGTTGTGTCGGATGGAGTCTAGGGACGCCGCGGGGCGCGGATCCCGCGGAACTCCCAGTCCCCTCCCAGGGCGGTCGAGACGACCTCTTCGGACCCGCTCGGCTGCGCGCCCACATCCTCCCGGATCGGCACGTCGCCCTCGACGATCGGGTTACGCAGGACCCCGAGCCCTTCAACCTCCACCTCGACGACGTCGCCCGGATCCACGGGTCGTGAGTTCGCAGGTGTCCCGGAGAGGATCACGTCGCCGGGCTCGAGGGTGATCGTGCGCGCGAGATCCGCGACGAGGTAGTGCATGTCCCAGATCATCTCGTCCGTCGTCGCTGACTGGAGCGTGACGCCGTTCACCCGCGTCTCGATGCGTTTCCCATGGAAGTCCCAGTCATCGACGAGTCCGGGGCCCAGTGGACACAGGGTGTCGGAGCCCTTCACGCGGAGCATGGAACCCGCGTCGGTGTCGCGGAAGTCGTGCAGCCCGAAATCGTTCGCGATCGTGTAGCCCGCGATATGCGCGGCCGCTTCCGCGGGTGCCACGTGCTTCGTGCGCTCGCCGATCACGATCGCGATCTCGCCCTCGTAGTTCAGGTACCGGCACCTCGGCGGCCGCACCACCGCGCCGGCATGCGCGTTGAGCGCGGAGATGGGTTTGTGGAAGTAGGTCGGCGCCTGGCCGAGCGCCGCTTGGAACTCGGCGCGGCGGCTCTCGTAGTTCAGATGGACGCAGATGATCTTCGTGGGCTCTACCGAGGCAAGGTGAACGTGCCCGCCGACCGGGACGCGCTGACCGTCGGGGGCGACCAGCTCGTCTTCATCGCGCACCACCGACGTCGCGACGCCGTCGAGCAGGATCCGGCGGGTCTCCACCCGCGTAGTATGCGGCCGATGGCGGACCTGCACGGGTTCATGCTCCCGCGCTCACCGGAAGGGCGCGCCTCCCTGATACCCGCACCCCCGTGGCACTACTCGGGTGACGTGTTGACCCTCGAGTATCGGGCCGCCTCCGGAGCGGTGGGACGGTGGCTTCCCTCGCCGCTGGCGCCGGCCGACGACGAGCCCGACGCCGTCGCCGTCATCTTCGCCGACTGGCAATCCTGCAGCGATGGCGGCGATGAGCTCCTCGACCCGGTCCGCTCGCAGTACAAGGAAGCCTTCGTCGTCGTCCGGTGCCGCTTCGAGGGCGAGACGTACTCCCGGTGCGTGCTGATCTGGGTCGACAAGGACTTCGCGCTCGCACGAGGCTGGTACCAGGGGTACCCGAAGAAGATCGGCTCGATCTGGATGACGCGACCGATCACGGTCGGGCGGGCGGGACCGAGGCTCGAGCCCGGCGGTGTGATCGGCGCCACGCTCGCCGCGAACGACCGGCGGTTGATCGACGCGCGTTTCACGATCGAAGGCCAAAGCGAGACCGGCGGGTTCGTGAATGCGCTCCCGATGCTGCATTCGCGTCTGATGCCCGCGATCGACCCCACCGCCGGTGATGTCCTCGACGAACTGGTGACGATGCGTTCGCAAGACGTGGAACTCGGCCCCTGCTGGCGCGGCTCCTTCGAGCTTACGCTGCACGACGAAGCGGTAGAAGAGCTCATCTCCCTCGCGCCGGTCGAGCCCATCGCGGGCTATTGGCGCCAGGTGGGTGTCACCTTCGCCGGCGGCGAGATCCTGGCCTGAGGTTCGGGCGGTCGCGTCAGGTTCGAGGCGGGGGGAAATCCGTGCGCAGGCCTTTCGCATAGACCTGGTAGAGCGACTGCTGCTTCGACAACCCGGCCAACTGATGCCGCCCGAGGCTGCGCAGCCGAACCCCTTTGAGCACGCCCGCTCCGATGCCTTCCTTGGTGCGCGCGGACACCACGATCTGTCCCCCGTGGCCCACCGAGCAGATGCGCGCCACCGTATGGACCGCCAGGCCGACATACCCGGCATCGGTCATCGTCGGTCGGCCGCTGTGCAGGCCGATCCTGACCCGGACGTTCGCACCGTCGGGCCATGTATGGACACCCATCGCGACTTGGATGTCGATGGCCGCCTGCACCGCTTCGACAGCCAGCTGGAACACCGCGAAGTACTCGTCGCCGTGCGCATCGACCTTGTATCCACGAGAATGACGAACACTGTTGAGGATGACGTCACGCACGTCCTTCAGCACGGCGGGATACGCGTCGCCGAGCTGCTGCAGCAACGTGGTCGACGCTTCCATGTCGGCGAGCAGGAACGTGACCGATCCCGTCGGCAGCGTCGAGAGGTCGGGCGATCGGGCGCTGCGATCCGAGCGCAGCTGACCGGTGACGAACCCGACCGGCACGATCCCGTACTTCTTCGCGGCGACCAGCAGTCGCTGCCGGGCCCGGTCGCGAGCGGCGTCGCTCTCGAAGGCGACCCGTTCGAAACGCCCGAGCGCGTTGCGCACATGCGCCTCATCGTGGATCGGCAGCGATCGCCGACCGTTGGAGGCGATGTAGGCGAACGCCCGATCGGGCAGGTTCGCGCGGTCCTTGGCGCTGAGCTTCGCCATCTCCAGGACGATAGTAGATTGAACGTCGCGGTCGGCCGGTCTCGAAGCTGGAGGGGAAGATGACCTTTCAGGCTTACATCGACAACATCAAGAAGAAGAACGGGAAATCACCGGAGGACTTCAGAGCCATCGCGAAGAAGAAGGGATTGCTGAAGCCGGACGTCAAGGCTAGTGAGATCGTCGCCTGGCTGAACGACGACTTCGGGCTGGGCCGCGGGCACGCGATGGCGATCTACCACCTCCTCAAGCCCGACATGGGCAAGAAGTAGCGAAGGCGCGGTCGATCCGAGATGGCCGGCGGGAGCAAGCACGACGCGGAGGACGAGCGCCTCTTGGCGCGCACCGAAGAGGCGCTGACCGAGATCAAGGTGTCGAAGGGGTTGTCGGAACGGCACGAAGCCGTCCTTGCCGCGCTGCGGATCCGCCTGAAGGGTGATGCAGGGAGCAGCCTCGAGGACCTCTTGACCGCAGCGGAGGACGCGCAGGACCCGCAGGGCTCGGAGCTCGACAACTTGATCGGATCCAAATCTAAACCCTCTTCGTCGTTCGACGATCTCTTGTCGAAGGCCGAGAAGCCGAAACGTTCGCTCGACGACCTGCTCGGCTCGGGCGGGGATGAGCCGGAGCATCCCGACCCCTAGGGCGTCACTTTGGTGACCGCGGTGCCAGTGTTGTTCGCGAGGTTGGGGTCGGGCTCGTTGGCGGTTGCCGTGGCCGTGTTCGTGATCCTGCCCTTGGACGTTGGTTTCACGATGATCACCTTGGCATGCGCCCCGGGGGCGACACTCCCGAGGGCGCAGGTGACCAACCGCTTCTGTGGCTTCAATGTGCAGCTGCCCTGCGAGGTCGTGAACGAGCCGAAGCCGGCGTTCTTCGGCAGCGTGTCGGTCAGAACGACTCCGCTCGCCGAGGCCGGCCCGCCGTTCGTCACCGTGATCGTGTAGGTCAGGTTCTGCCCCAGGTGAGCGGGGTCGGGAGAGTCGTTCTTCGTGACCGAGATGTCGGCCTGGCCGAAGCACCCGTTCAGGTCGGGTGCGCCGGCGAAGGCGCTTGCCCCGGAGTCCTGGCACGCGATCCAGATCTCATTGCCTCCGAGATCCTTCGTCCAGGTCACGTTCGCCCCACCCGCGGCGTCAACGTGGACCTCGAACACGTCGGCGAGTCCTCGGTTGGATCCGGGGACGGCCGAGCAGAAGAGGCCGAACGTGCAGATCCCACCACCCGTCGTGCCGTCGCCGTGGATCGGGTTGGGATCGAGCAGGATCTCGTTCGTCGCGATCGGAGTAGACGTATAGGCGGCGTGGTCTCCGCTCGTGTACGTGGCGACGGCTCCCCTGACCTGCGAGAACCCCGCGTACCAGACGCTGGTCGGCTTGTTCGGCTGTTTGGTTGACGAGCCGTAATAGGCGGCGTCCACGATGCCGGCGGACCCCGCAGACAGCCACGGGAAGAAGAACGAGCCGTCGACCTTGTTGATCTTGAACGGCAACGTCCAGTGCTGCCCGCCGTCGGGGGAACTCACCAGATAGATGTCGGTGTTCTGCGGCGTCTCCTCGCAAGCACCGGCGTTGAGGGTGCACTGGGTGACGAAGCCCACGGGATCGTCGTTGTGCCGCACCGACAGTGTCCAGAGACTTCAACCGAAAGAACCGTGAGAGTTCTCTTAGCTACGGGACGACGTTTGAACAGCAGCAGTCATGCGCTTTTGAAATCTTTGGGCCATCCTGGACATGAACGTCATAGGCGTCACTTTGAGTCCTCCAAGAGGGGCCGTTGAGCGTGGGTGAACCGAATGAGGAAGCGCACGCACACGCTCTGCGGCGGTTCGAGGCGTTGTTTCGACAGAACGCAGACGCCGTGCTGTCCTACGCGATCCGTCGCAGCGATCCTGATACGGCTCAGGAGGTAGTAGCCGAGACCTTCGCCGTGGCCTGGCGACGGCTCGATGCGATCCCGGACCCTGAGCTTCCTTGGCTCCTTGGAGTAGCACGGAAGGTCCTAGCGAACGAATGGCGCTCGAGGAACCGGGCCGCGGCCTTGACGATTCGCCTGGTTCGCGAACCCCGCGAGTCTCCGCATGATCCGGCCGACGTGGTCGAGGCGCGTTTGTCGGCTCAAGCGGCACTCGATCGCCTTCATCCTTCTGAACGCGAAGCACTCGAACTGATCGCGTGGGAGGGACTCACCGCCGCGCAGGCTGCCGACGTGCTTGGGTGCTCCCGAGTCGCGATCACGATGAGGATGCATCGCGCGCGTCGGCGCTTTCATCGGCTTCTCGCCGAGCCCCCTGATGTGCAGACGCTTTTGAGCGGGTCGCCCGAGATCGAACCTAGACGAACCGACCTGATCGATCGGGTTGCGAGTACGAAGGAGGCAGATGATGCCAGTTAGCCAGCGGCGTCGTGACACTCAGCGTTTGCTCTCGTTGATCGCGGAATGCGATCCCCTCGCCGATCGTCCGGTTACGGGCTGGTCGCAAACCGGCGACGCAGCGGTCATGTTTCGTCGGATAACTGCCGGCGAGCTGAGCGGCGCGAACACAGCAACCCCTGGCATGCAGCCACGACGTTGGGGCAAGCGCCCCGCCGTCCTGGCAGTGGCTCTGCTCATCACAGCTGCCGGCGTTGCGGCAGCATCCCAGCTGCTCGGCGGCCCCGCCCCATCGCAGGTGAAGCAAGATCTCGCTGGCGTTGACCAGGGGATGCCCTCGGACCTGCGATATGACCCGGACGTCAAGGATGCACGTCTCGTCGCCCATGCTGACGGCGCCAGCCTCTATTACGCGAGCCTCGCCGACGGCGGCTACTGCTCCGAGATCGCCACCCAGGCGTCGGGCCCCGCGGGGGCCATCTGCGTTCCGGGCGGGAGCGTGGACCTGGAGCCGATCCACGTGACCGTTCCGTTCGTCGACCCCGTTACGACGAGCTCTCCCTTCGTCATCGGCGGGCGAGTCAATGTCGGCGGAGCCACCGCGATGCATGCGGTTTTCGCGGATGGAAGTGCACAGTCGATCACGTTCGGAGACAACGACTTCTTCGTGTTCGCAGTCGCCACCGACCATCTCACCGAGGCGCACCTAGAAGGGGTGAAGCTGGTGGCCACAGACGTCGATGGAACTGAGATCGCTTCCGTCGACGTACCGGCGACGGACTTCACCAACCCCGCGAAACAGGACGCCAAGCAGCCGATCTTCGTCTCAACGATCTCAACAGACGATGATCTGACGAAGGTGCTGGGCGTGGAAGGCAGCGTCAACATCCATGGAGCTGTCACCCTTGAATTGACATATCCAGATGGCATGGTTGTGCAGATCCCGCTCGCAGCCGATGGTCGCTACCGCTACGACTTGCCGGAGAAGCACACGGGTGATCTGTTCGAGTCGCCGGGCTGGCTGATCGTGCGAGACACATCGGGGAACGAACTCGCGAGGACGCCGGTAGCAGCCGTGGCCTATTGGCGATCGAACCCATGATCCGGTTGCCCTAGACCCCACCTCCGAAGGGTTGCGAACTCGAGTTGTGCCCGCCTTCTTGGGTGGCCCAGTGATCGCGATGCTCCACGGCGCGTCCCTCGCGGTCGAAGCGAAGGACGGTGACACCAGCGAGCGTGATGACTTCACCGTCCAACCCTGTGACGATTGCCCAGTACTCGACAGCGGCCCGCCCGTCCGTGCCCACGATGGGATCCGCGAACCGAAAGCGAGCTGATCGTTCCTCGGCGAAGACCTGTGCCGCATAGGTCCTCGCACCGGCGGAACCCCGCAGGGGATCTCTGAACGGGTGTGATACGAACTCGCACTCCTCCGAATATCGTTCAGCGATGACGTCGGGGTCGTGGTCCATCCATCCGGTAGACCAGGCGTCGACCCAGGTCTTCGCCGCCTCCTGAGCATCCAACGGGTCCCTCCTCATTCCCCTAATTCCTGTACCGGCGCGACTTCCGACTCAAGTGGCCCAGTCGAACGCGCCGAACACCGCGTGGCGGTCCGATACTTCGAACGACATCTCGGACAGGTCGACCTTCATGATCGTGCTCTTCGCGATCGTCCCGTCCTTCCAGATGAAGCCGCCCGGCTTGACGATCCGGACCTCGTTCTCATCCCCGGTCACCGGATTGCGGAGGGGCTCCATCTGCGCGAGCCCAACGCCTGCGACCTCGATACGGGAGTTCCTTCCTGACAGCGTCAGGTTCACCGATGCTCGCTCAACGGCAGTGGGTTCGACGAACGTCGAGTTGAAGATCTCGAAGTACGAGTACCCAGCCTCGCCTCGCCAGATGGCGTTGATGGCGTCGAACTGATCGTCGGTATCGCAGTCGACGAAGGCGTGTCCGTAGCCGCCTTTGTGATGGATCGCCCCGGGCCACCAGACGGCCCACGCAACCGTCGACCCCGCGAGATCGATCTCGTCGAAGCGGCCCTCTTCGACACGGGTTGCTGTAAACGCCTCGCAATTGCCTTCCGGCGAGGTCGGCGACCCTTTGAAGTTGCACCCACATCCGGGGTCGCAGCTGCAGAACTCGACGTAGGTACCTCGGAGATGCCAGGTCATCCTCCGCTCCTTTCGTTCTTTGGCGCTGGGCTACCGCGTTCGCGATCGCCGCGGGAAGCGTAACGTCCCAACGTATGGTGACGATCGACGACGTCCGTGAGATTGCGAAAGACCTCCCTCGGGCGTACGAGGTGCTCGTCCGCGACCGGGTGAAGTTCCGCGTCGGCTCGATCGTCTTCCTATCGTTCTCGCGCGACGAGACCGTCATGGGATTCGCGTTTCCGAAGGAGGAGCGTGAAGCGCTCATCGCGTCCGAACCCGACAAGTTCCTGATGCCCGACCAAGGGGACCTCCGCTACAACTGGGTCCACGTGCGGCTCGCGGCGATCGACCACGAGGAGATGCGTGAGATCGTCCTCGACGCGTGGCGCATGGTCGTCCCGAAGCGCGTCGCTGCTGAGCACCTCGCGTAGACCTGCGGAACCGATGAGCGGAGGCGCGCGTCCTGAGAACGTGGATGCTCATCGACGGATAGCTGGCGTCGTCGCGCTCTCCTTGCTCGCCGGCTTACTCGCGGTCGTTCAGACGCCCGGGGTGGTCGCTGCGACCGTTGAGTCCGGCGCCAACCCCGCTTGGATCCTGGCCCATCTGAGCCAAGCGCAGCGCGTCGGGCAGTTGATCATGGTGGGCGCATCCTTGGACGGTGTGTCACAAGCAACGAAGAACGCGATCGGGTCGGACCACGTGGGGTCGGTGATCCTCACCGGCCGCAGCACGGCTGGTGTGACGGCTGTTCTCTCGATGACCCAAGGGCTGCAGGGTCTCGCCACGACGACGGCCACGGGTGGCGTGCCACTGTTCATCTCGACCGATCAAGAGGGCGGGAACGTCCAAGCCTTGTCAGGTCCGGGGTTCGACACCATCCCGACCGCGGTGAAGCAGGGGAAACTCAGGCCCAACAGACTGCGCATCGCCGCGACACGCTGGGCCGGTCAGCTCGAAGCGGCCGGCGTGAATCTCAACCTGGCGCCGGTGTTGGACACGGTGCCGCCTGACAAGACCTCAACCAATCAGCCGATCGGGATCTACGACCGCGAGTACGGAACGAACCCGACCACGGTCGCCACCGCCGGCACCGCCTTCATCCAGGGGATGCACGTCGCTGGGGTCGAGACTTCGGTGAAGCATTTCCCCGGCCTGGGTCAAGCGGACGGCAACACCGACTCGACGGTCGGCGTGACCGACCACCTGACGACTCGACACGACCCGTACATCGCTCCGTACGCGATGGGATTGGGAAGGGCGGGTGCCGGCGTGGTCATGGTCTCCCTGGCCACGTACACGCGGATCGATCCCGACCACCGGGCGGTCTTCTCTCACACCATCCTGGGAGGGATGCTGCGGGGCGATCTCGGCTTCACCGGGGTCATCATGAGCGACTCGATGGACGCTGCCGCCGTCAACGATCTGTCGCCCGGGCAGCGAGCGGTGCGCTTCATTGGCGCCGGCGGCGATCTCGTGCTCACCACCCAGCCCTCGGACGTGCCCGCGATGGCCTCCGCGTTGCTCGACAAGGCGAATTCGGACTCCCGCTTCCGGGCACGGGTGAACGCCTCGTGCCTGCGTGTATTGATCGCGAAGCAGCGAGCCGGCCTGTTGCCTGGTGCGATCGCAGCCGCGTCCTCCGGCGGTCGTCTCTTCATCGGGGAGCAGAACGCCGGCACCGACATCGGTCTCTACGCCCGGGACTCAAGGACATGGACGGGTCCGATCTCCCTCGACGCCGACACCGATCGTGCGCCGGCGCTCGCTCGCCTCCCCGGTGCCGATGGGGTCGAGGTCGCCGAGGTCACTCCGTCGCGCAACGTGGCGGTGCGGTCCTACGTGCTCGGCGACCCGTCCGACACCTGGCACGGGATCAGGGGCTCGGCTACCTCCGCACCTGGCGTTGCCGTGTCCGCCCATGGTCGGGTGGCCGTCGCCGTACGCGGCCGAGGCCTCGGCGTCCAGCTGCGCGAGTACCGGCCGAGAGCCGGGTGGGGAACCTGGACGAGTCTCGGGGGCGTGGCCGCCGACGCGGCGCCGGCCCTCGTGTATACGCCGGCCGGCGACCTTGACGTGTTCGTGCTGGGGCCGATGCAGACGATCCGCCTCGACGTCCGCCACAACGGACGTTGGTCCGGTTGGCAAGGTCTCGGCGGGAAGGCCGACTCCGCGCCGGTGCTGGCGATCGATGCCGCAACCGGCGCCATCACGTTGTTCGTCGTCGGCACCCACGCCACGCTCTGGCAACAGCCGGTCGGGACTGCGAACTGGAGACGCGTTCCACATGTCCGATGTGTGACCGCACCTGCGGTGGCCGCGACAGCGTCCGGCACCATCACCGTCATCGCGGAAGGGCTCGACGGACGGCTGCGCCTCGCCAGACACAAGGCGAGTGGTTGGAGCTCTTGGTCCGTCCTGCCGTTCGACTAGCGCGCTTCTACTTCTGGATGTTGAACCAGCACCCGCCGGGACCGTAATAGCTGATCCCTTCGCCCCAGACGCCGATCGTCTTCCCCGTTGACGTGATCGCGATCTCGCCGTAGTCGCCGTAGACCTCGTCGAACCCGTCGGCGTCGACATAGGCGGCCGCTCCGGCCGGGGCGTCGGAGATCCGCAACGGTGCGGTCCACGAGGCCCCGCCGTCCGTGCTGCTCCGATACCACACGTTCCACGTATGCGTGCCGTCGGCCCTCATCGCGTCGTCGTGAGATGTCTGCATGTACCACATCCGGTAGTCGCCGTGCCCCGTGCCGACCACACGTGGCTGAGTGGCGTCTTCTCCATCCACGGAGATCACGTGTTGCGAGCTCCAGGTCCATCCCTCGTCGGTGGACGTCTTCACGAACACGCGCTGCGGACCCGCGTTGACCGCGGCACCCTCGTACGCGAACACGAGACGTCCCCTCGCGTCGGTGGCGATCGAGGTCTGTCCGGTGTAGAACTCGCCGCAACCGTTCGAGTAGCAGCCCTCGCCGATCGCCACCTTCGCCACGACTTCGTCCTTCCACGTCTTGCCCTTGTTCCGAGAGATGACGACGTGATGCCACACCTGCCCCGTCGAGACGCAGTTGGACCCGCCCGACCCCTGACACGTGTAGTCGAAGCTACTTTCGGAGAAGATCACGGTGCCGTCGGGAAGCATCTTCGCGTCATAGGCGTAGTAGTAGCGCTTGGTGTGAGCCACGCGGGTCTGCGTCCACGTGGAGCCGAAGTCGTGCGATTCGCCGACCCAGAGGTCGCCGTCGGTCGGACCGTTCCACGAGACGTACACGTCCTTGCCGCTCGCTGAAGAGGTGATGAACGGCTTGTCCGTCCACGACACGTGTCCGTTCGGACGAACGGGGTTCGTCCACGTGTGTCCGTGATCGAACGACTTGATGAACAGGGTCGAGAATCCCCCGTGGCGGTCGGCGTTGAGGAAGAATGCATAGACGACGCCCGTGTTCGGGACGACATAGAGCGTGGGGTCGTACTGGGCCTTGCTCCCTTTGACGCCCCAGATGGGGAGTTGACGACCCCACGTCGCGCCGTTGTCAGAGGAAGTCACGAGCGTGATGTATGGCGAGGGGCAGTGCGACTTGCATGGAGCCGGCGTTCCGTAGCGTGTCGTGAGGATGTAGATGTGGGGCGAGTGCGGATCGGTCGCGACGGCCGGCTCCCAGTCGTCGACGTTCGGGTTCACGACCTGCTCGCCGACCCAGCCTGTCGCTGCGCTCGTCACGGAAGCTTGGGATGCATCGCCGAACACGCCGGCGGTCCGGGCCTCGGACAGAGCGTCGAGGCGCTGGGCCGTGAGGTCCGCCTCTTCGCCTCCGTCTTGCTCGCCACCCTGTTCACCACGTCCAGTGTCGGCTTCGGTTGGGGTCGAAGCCTTGGGTCGTTGTGGTGTGACGGCCCGCGAGGAGCATGCAGCAGCGAACAGGGACAGCACGATAAGAAGAGGCAGCGAACGGCGAAGCATCTTGGGAGGCTCCTTCGTTGGATGGGGCAACGAATGTAGCCGAGGCGTTCCCGAAAGGTCAATCGCTCCTTCGACCGAAACCTGGATCTGGCCGATCGACCTCGCGATCGACGGCCAGATCCAGGTTCCCGACGCGCGGTCAGGCGGGTCGATGTGGTTCGAGTCTTACGCCGAGCCCGTGCAGCTCCCCTTCTCCGTGGAGAACTCGACCGCCATGTCGCCCCGCAGCATGTTCACCGGTTGGCCGGTCGGACTCCGCCACTGGAGTTCGAGGGAGGTCACGTGGATAGCCGCCGACTGGTTCGGCTCGACCCACTGATAAGAGAACGAGTCCGGGTCGCCCCCGTTAGGAACGAACCGCGTCGCTCCCGGCCTGCTCACGTCCGTCTGCGATCCGACGTCGGTGTTCAGGATGCGGAACTCCACCGGCGCTCCGGAAACGAGCGCGCTCACGTTGACGGAGATGGGGTAGATGGAACTCGGGTCGTCCGTGAGCAGCGGAACGGTCGTGAACGAAGTTGAAGTCGTGGACACGGTCGGCGTGCGCCAATGCGTGTCCATGCAGTTGACGGGAGTCACGCCCTTGCCTGTCGCTGCCAGCACGCCCCAAGCCGTTCCTCCGACGATCGCCATCACGGCGACTACCACTATCAGCTTCCGCATACGGATCCTCCTATCGATCGGCTGTTGTCAGGACTCCTTGCGGCGCGTTTCGGTTCCACGCCTCGGCCTAGACTCCGATGGTGCCACGGCCGCTGCGCGTCGGGATCCAGCTTCCGGAGGTCGAACGAGATGTGCGCTGGCCCGAGTACGTCGCGATGGCCCGGGCCGCCGAGGAGTCCGGGTTCGACTCCCTCTGGGTGGGGGACCACCTCTTATATAGAGACGACGGGAGGCCGGAGCGCGGACCGTGGGACGCCTGGACGCTCCTGGCCGGCCTCGCCGTCGTCACCGAACGGGTACGCCTCGGTCCGCTCGTCGCATGTCTCGGCTTCCATCCGCCCGGACTGCTGGCGAGGACGGCGGCCGGCGTGGACGAGGTGAGCGGCGGTCGCCTCGTGCTGGGTGTCGGCGCCGGATGGAACGAGGCCGAGTTCCGGGCGTTCGGCGTGCCGTTCGATCACCGGGTGGGTCGATTCGAGGAGGCGTTCGAGATCGTGCGCCTCCTCGTCGCCGGTGAACGGGTCAGCGTCCACGGCCGTTTCGTGACGGTCGATGACGCCGTCCTGTTACCGAAGCCCGGACGGCGGATACCACTGATGATCGGGAGCAACGGAGAACGCGTCCTCGACATCGCGCTTCCCCACGTCGATGTCTGGAACACCTGGTTCGACGGCTACGGCAACACGCCCGCGGGATTCGAGTCTCTGAACGCGCGAGTGAGCGAGTCTGCGGTTCGCGCGGGACGAAAGCCCGACGAGATCCAGCGCAGCGCGTGCGTCTTGGTCTCGCTGGATCAGGCCTCCGATGAACGCGCGATGCGAGCGGAGATCCCGCAGCTGGAAGGCTCCGCCGAACGGATCGCGGCTGGATTGCGGGAACTCGGCGAGGCGGGAGCCGACGAGGCCATCGTCGTCGCATCCCCGATCACGGAGCATTCGATCCGCTTGCTGGGTGAAGTGCTCACGATCCTCGATGGCTGAAGATCACCGTCGAGCTTCCCTCATCGACAGGAGCTGGATCGCGGCCGCCTGATCGATCGTCGTCCGTCCGTCGTAAGAGCCGATGCCGCCCTCGGTGAACAGACCTGTCTCGGCGTCATACGCGTGCTCAGTCATCCGTTCGACGTGTTCGTCCAATGACCGCAGCGCGATGTCGCCGACCGAGGGGTCGTCGAGCAGCACCCGGAACCAGATCGCCAGGAACGGCGGCGGCTCCTTCCAGAGGCGTTCGCCCGTGAAGATCTCGATCGATCTGCGCACGGTCGCGTCTGCATCCTCGTTCCGGCCCAACAGGCGCATCGCTGCGACGGCTGCTCCCTGGTTGTAGCTCCAGACCGTTGGTACGACGACGCCCTGGTCGATCCGATCCGCGATAGACCCGTCGGAGCTCCGCAGCGAACCCAAGAGCCAATCGATCGCTCGTTCGGCGAAGGCGCGATCGTTCTCATCGCTTCCCGCAACCAACGAGAGCCACGCAGCTGAGGCCGTGCTGCACGCGTTCCGCGTAGAGGATCCCTCAACCCAGCGGACACCCCCCGCCGGGTCCTCGCCTTCGCGAACGAACCGGATCAGCTCACGCGCTCGCTCCGCGTGGATCGGCTTCCTTGTGCTTCGGGCAAGCGCGAGTGACACGAGTCCGAGCCATGCGTTGTCGTCGTAGTAGCGCCGTCCGCGAGGAGTTGCCGCATACGCCGAGCCCCGCCGGTACCGCTCGATGATCGCCGTGAGCTCGTCGAGGGGTGTGGTTCGACCAAGATCGGCGAGATCACAGGCCGCCCACAACACGTGGACCAAGCTCCAGAGCGAGCAGGCCTTGCGATCACCACGGTCCTCCGCCACGACGAGCCCTCGGCGCGATCGTCGGATCGCCGTCCGCTCCAACGCGGTCCACGCCTCACTGACGCTATCGATCACGCCTCACCTCAGACGAACAGCATCCCCCGATCTGAGCGATCGGGAGGATGCTTCGACGTTCATCGCTCGGACTGCACGGCCTCCGTCACTAGTCCGCCGGAGCGCGCGGTCTCGACCTCGACGAAGTCGACAGCCCGAGACGGGAGAAAAAGCAGAGCGACGACGGCGCCCACCACGGCGACGATTGCCGCGACCAGGGCGCCCGAACCCATGCCGTGAGTGAACGCGGCCTTCGCCGCCTCGAAGATGGGAGCGCCTGCCGGGCCCGCTTGCCTGGACACCTCGAATGCCGCTCCGATCGAATCGCTCGCAGTAGCAGCAGCCGGCGCCGGCAGCCCGTGGAGCGCCGGCGCGAGCGCGCCCGCGTACGACGAGGAGACGACGCTTCCCACCACGGCGACGCCGAGCGCCCCTCCGACCTGCCGGGTGGTGTCGTTCATCGCCGACCCGACCCCGGCCTTCGCGAGCGGCAGCGAGCCCATGACCGATTCCGTGGCGGGTGCCATGGTCAGGCCCATGCCGATCCCCAGGAGCGGGAGCACGATCGCGACGAGCCCGTAGCCGCTCGCCGGACCCACGGTCGAGGCAAACAGCAGCGCGACGCCGACGACCGAAAGGCCGATCGCGACGATCGCCTTCGTGCCGAACCTCTCGGCGAGCCGGGCGCTGAGCGGGGCGGCCACGATCATCGTCGCGATCGGCATCACTCGGACCCCGGCCTGCAGGGGTGTGTATCCGAGGACGAACTGGAGGTACTGCGTGAGCACGAAGATCGTGCCGAACAGCGCGAAGAACACGAGCGTGATCGACGCGTTCGCCGCGCTGAAGCGCGGATTGCGGAAGAAGGACATCTGCAGCATCGGGTGTTCGTTCCGCAGCTCCCAGGCGATGAAGACCGCGAGCAACACGGCGGCGATCGCGATCGCACCGAGCGTGTGCGCGTCCGTCCATCCGTGGCGTGGAGCTTCGATGATGCCGTACACGAGCGTGCTGAGCCCAGCGATGGACAACACCGCGCCGACGGGGTCAAGTGGGGTTGCGTTCGGATCGCGCGAGTCCGGGACCAGAGCCCAGCCCGCGAGGATCGCTGCCGCCACGACCGGGATATTGATAAGGAAGACCGACCCCCACCAGAAGTGGCCGAGCAGCCACCCGCCGACCACTGGTCCCAACACGATGCCGATACCGGCGACGCCGGCCCAGATGCCGATCGCGCGGCCCCGCTCGTGTGGAGGGAAGGTGTTGGTGATGATGGAGAGCGTGGACGGCATGATCAGCGCGCCGCCGAGGCCCATGAACGCCCGGGTGGTGATCAACAGCGCTGCTGTACCGGCGAACGCCGATCCCAGCGAGCCGACGACGAAGATGACGAGTCCGACGTTAAGCGCGAGCTTGCGTCCGAAGCGGTCGCCGATCGCGCCCATCGTCAGGAGGAGGCCCGCGAAAACCAAGACATACGCGTCGACCATCCATTGCAGTTGACTCTCGGAGGCATGCAGGTCGCGGGCGAGCGTGGGTAAGGCCACGTTGAGCACCGTGTTATCCATAGCGATGATCACGAGGCTCAGGCAGAGCACCAGAAGTGCCCACCACCGCTTCGCGTAAAGCTCTCCTTCGAACGCCATCCGGCCCGCCCGCCTTTCCATTACGCGACCGCACCTACCCGCAACCGGAGAGGCTACAGGGCTATTCCGATAGGCTCGTAGTAGCGGCGACTCGTTCGGCCGCCTGAGCGCATTCGGCGCCGGAGCCAGCCTCGCCGATCTGCCGGAGCCCGCCTGGAACGTGCGATAGGTCCCGGGCCGCGACGCTCGATGCGCCACGGCCCGGGGCCTCGATCTCTATTTCTCAGCTGAGGAAGACGTAGTCGCCCGTGTTGTTCTCGAGCAGCTGGATGCGATCGGCGATGTTCGCCGCGACCCAATCACTCGCGAGCCCTGCAGCCGTCTCGGCTTCACCGTGGGTCTCCCAGTGGCTGATCGACAGGATCGAGCCGTCGCCGCAATCGGCGACGCCGTAGCTGATGAACCCGGGCTGCTCCTTGAACAGCGGGAGCATCCCGCCCTTCGCGACGTCGGTGATGTCGTCGACGGTCCCCGTCGTCACTCGGTACTTCGCGGCTTCCATGCGAGCACCGAACTGCAACTCCGCCGCGGACATCATTTGCGCGTGGACGCCGCAGGTCGCCGATGCGACCCGCTCCAAACGTCGAGAGCCGCTCAGCCGCGTCGAGAGGCACTGCCGTTCCAGTCTCCACGCCCGCACCTGTGGCCAGGTGGCGACCAACGCGATGGGCATTTGATCTACGGCCTGCGCCTCATCAACCGCCAGACCCACCGAATGCGATGGTGACGAGCGAGGATCTGCAATCGCGTGAGTCTGAGCCGAGGTGCCGTCACGCCACACCTCCCTCTCGGCTTACTGCGGCAAACGCCTTGCACATCGGAACACCCGAAGCGTACCCTCGCGGCACAGCCTAAGAGAGAGGTCTTCGTGATGCGACGGTTCATGCGCGCCGCAGCAGTTGCGTTGGTCTTCCTGACGGTGTCTCCCGGCATCGTGCACGCGCAAGGTCGGGTCGTCTTCAGGAACCCTTTCGTGATCACCGTCTCCGAGACGGATGAGACCTGTGCCGGTGACACGGTCGAGCTAACGGGGACGCTGCGGCACGACGTCATCATCGTCGTGGATGCGGCCGGCGGCCTCCACTCCTCCTACACGATCCGCGCGGTCCTGCGGGGGACGAGCGAGAGCGGCACGACCTACATCGGGATCGGGGTGAACAACGGCGCCGAGTACTTCTCGGCCGATGAGACGCCCGCGAACGGCACATTCGGCGATCGGTTCCGGCTCATCAGCCAAGACGGCTCTCCGAACCTGCTGGTGCACGCGATCTTCCATATCACGGTCGATCCGAGTGGCCGCATTACGCGGTTCTGGAACGAGCTCGACATCGTGTGCCGATAGAGGGCTGGCAAGTCGGGGGAGTCGCCGTCGGCCTTCTGGTTCGCGCTTCTAGGCGTTCTAGAAGGATTTGTGCCCTCTATCGAGCATCTCCCGAAACACGACATTGATTTGTACCCTCGGCAGGAATCGGACCTGCGACACCCGGTTTAGGAACGAGGGATCTCTGCTACTCCTCGTGGCTCCCGTCGCTCTCGACGATCTCGTCGGGAGCGTGGTGGGCTGCAGGGATCGTTCCGAGCTTGCCGGCTCGGTAGTCGTCGAACGCCTGCTGCAATTCTTCGCGAGTGTTCATCACGAACGGGCCGTACCACGCGACCGGCTCACGGATCGGACGCCCGCCGAGCACGAGCACCTCGAGCGAGGGGGAGCGGCTCTCCTGCGCCGTCGCTGCCTCGATGCACAGCGCTTCGCCCGCGCCCAACACCGCGAGCTGGCCCGTCCGGATCGGGCGGCGCTCGACGCCGACCGCGCCTTCGCCGGCCAGCACGTAAATGAGTGCGTTGAAGGCCGGGTTCCATGGAAGATCGACGCGCGCGCCTGGCGCGATCGTGGCATGGGCATACGTGATCGGCGTCGAGGTCTCGCCGGGGCCGCGATGGCCGGCGAGGTCGCCCGCGATCACGCGAACCAGGGCCCCGCCATCGGGAGACGCCAGCAGGCCGACCTCGCTCGCACGGAGGTCCTGATATCGCGGGGGCGCCCACTTCTGCGATCGAGGCAGGTTAACCCACAGCTGCGAGCCGTGGAACAGGCCGCCGCTCACGACGAGGTGTTCCGGTGGCTTCTCGATGTGGAGGATCCCGGCGCCGGCGGTCATCCATTGCGTATCTCCGTTGGTGATGACGCCGCCGCCGTTCGAATCCTGGTGCTCGAAGATTCCGTCGATGATGTACGTGACGGTCTCGAACCCGCGGTGCGGGTGCCAAGGTGTGCCCTTCGGCTCACCGGGCGCGTATTCCACTTCGCCCATCTGGTCCATGTGGATGAACGGGTCGAGGTCAGCGAGGTCGACGCCAGCGAAGGCGCGCCGGACCGGGAATCCTTCGCCTTCGAGGCCGCTCGGCGCGGTGGTGATGGAACGGACTGGACGCTGGGCCGCATCGCCCACCCTCGGGATACGCGGCAGCGTTGTGACGTCTTCAACTGTGACAGCTGGCATCGTTGTCTCCTTCGCTCTCCGCACCCAACGGACTCATTCCCATCGGCATTCCCGGCTCAGCGCCAGCTCTAGCCAAAGATGTGGAAGCCATCACGAAGAGTGCGGGGGAGGTGAAGGCGGAGGGCCAGTCTGGGGGCTCCAGGATGGACAGCAAGCGCCTAGGTCGGGTGTGTCGAGAACGTGGAAGCCGTCTCCGGCGCGCCGGATCCTCGTGCACGACGAGCGGTGGTGACCTATATCGAGTCCTAGACGAACTGTGCTGCGTGTTCCGAGAGCACCTTGTCGATCTCGTCCAGGAGAACCTTCATGTCCTGCTTGAGGCCGTCATGAGCCCGCGCAGGATCGGTCACCTGAACCTCGGACTCGTAGCTGCGCCGAGCGCGATGTTGCTTCTGGACTCGGATCCGCTGTTGCCGCATCGTCGGCCTCCTCTCTGTACCCTTACGTTTCGGCGGCGCGAACCGTCTGGCGAGATACCCGGAATTGATGATTTCGGGATGATGGCGAGGACATGACGCGTCAGAACGGGGTCGCGCCGCTCCGTGAATCCGCCGCCGACACGACGCGAGGCCTCGTCCGGAGCCATATCGCCGGGAGACGGGGCTGTCCTCCTTGCCCGTGAGAGCACAAGTGAAGATCAACTCGGGGATCACGCCGGGTCGCGGGCGAAGATGTCCGTGGTTGCCGCTCCGCCCTCCACGCCCGCACCTGCGGCCAAGTGAGGACCAACACGGTGGCGGAAGTACGAGGTGTAAACGATCAGGCGGAGCCAGTGTCACCCATCAGGTGAAGCCGTTGTCGTGGGTCAGCGGGACCAAACACGCATGTTGTGCCCTCGGCAGGAATCGGACCTGCGACACCCGGTTTAGGAAACGTGCTCTGCGCCACTGCGCCATATGCGCCGCTCTGAAGGGGTGGCGCGACCCGGCGCCGTTTCAGAAATGACGACGTTGTAATTCCATCGAAAAACGAGTCGAAGCCCGGGTCCGCGGCCCTGACGGAGAGCTTATGGTCGGGGGGGGGGGGGGGG
>JALYLV010000020.1:0-3210 GCA_030774035.1 Actinomycetota bacterium | reverse complement strand
CCCCCCCCCCCGCCGCCGGCGGGGTCAGGTTCACGCGATTGCTCACAGTTCGCAGAGGCGGGAGCGGACGAGGCGATCATCGTTGCGAGCCCGATCACCGAGCGTTCGATCCGCGCGCTGGGCGAAATCCTCGCGATCCTCGACGGGTGAGCGTTACCGTCCCTGTCGCTCGTAGCGAGCGAACACGACGACGCTGTCCACGTAGTGGCCCGTCTGATCGTCGAAGGGTCCGCCACAGGTGATGAGCCGCAACTCCGGCGCTCGGGTTGGCCCGTACACCAACGACGTAGGGAAGGCCGACTTCGGGAATTCCCGGACCGCATACACCCGGAAGGTCAGCTCGGCGCGGTCCGCCAACCCGATGCGCACAACGTCGCCCGACGCGAGCTCGCCCAACCGGTAGAACACCGCTGAGCCCCACCTCGAGTCGACGTGCCCGGCGATGACCGCGGCTCCGGGTTCGCCGGGCCGCGGTCCGAGCGCGTACCAGCCGGCGATCGTGGCATCGGTCGGAACCTGCAGGGTGCGATCGGAGTTCAGGAAAAGCCGGATGAGCTTCGTGTCCACGCCGATCGCCGGGATTGATAGGACCATCGGTGGGGCCGGACGTTGCGTCGCGAGCGCGGCCACGGGTGGCCGCGCCCGCGACGTTGCGCGGATCGAGCGGGGAGCGGACGTTGCGCGTATCGGAAGCGTGCCGCTCAGCCGGAACGGGGGGCTGCTGGGAGCGACGAGGCGACTCGCGACGAGGCCTCCGATCCCGGCGAGCGCGAGCCCGGTGACCAGCAGGTCGATCAGGATCACCGTCGGGATGCGACGCCTGCGGTGCTTACCCCTGGCCATGGCTCCCCAGCCTTTCCGTCGACCCGGATCAGCTCGCCCGGACCGTCAGCCGTCGGCGCAGCGCGAACAGCGCACCGGCGAGCGTCAGGCAGACCGCGCCTATCGTGCTCCACAGCAGCGAGGAGCTGTGCGCAGAACCGCCCAAACCTGTGGCCGGCGCTCCGAGCGGGTCCGGGGTCACGGTGAGCGATGCCGACACGCCGACGTTGCCGCCGCCGCAACGCAAGGTGATCGTGTAGGTGCCGTCGGGCGTGGTCGTCGGCACCGTGTAGTCGATGGCGAAATCCCCGTTCGAGTCGCGATCTGTCGAGGGCCCCGATCCATCGGGCGGGAACAGCGATCCTTCCCCGTCGACGGTCACCTGGTCCGATGCGGGGCACGCATCGGTGGAAACGGATCCGCTGATGTGCGCGGAGCCCCCTGGCGCAACGACGGACGGGGTGACACTGATGGAACCGTTCTGGTTCTGGTTGGCGGAGGCCGGCCCAGCCAAGACCACGAGCGACGCGATTGCTGCGCCGACGACCAGCGGAAACAGTTGCCTCTTCATGACGTCTTCCTTTCCTCAGGCCCTCTCGGGCTTCCTGTTTGCCATGGCTAAACCTGAAGACGCGCAACCGCAAGGTTCGGTTCCGAGCCTCGTGCCCAGGTAGGGATCAGGTGTTGGGAAGCGACGCCGGTCCCGGTAGGGGGGTCGTCGACAGGATCATCGTAGGACGCGGCTTCTGGGCGAAGTCGAAGTCCTTCACCAGGTCGCCAATGCCGGTCTGGTCTTCGGCGACGAAAGGCCGCGAGTCCGGCCGTCCATCGGAGTTCGGATCCAGCCTCTGTCCGTTGAGGAAATCGTCCTCGATGAACTTGAGGTAGCTATCGGTTGAGAGCTGTTGGTGATCGACGAACCCCTTGCGCGCATAGGGGCTGATCACCAGCCCCGGAACCCGGATCCCTAGACCCTGCCCGTTCACGGTCGGGGGGACGACGTGGTCATAGACCCGAATGGTGGGACACGAACTGACCAACCGCTTGCGGGAGTGGAACGACGGGGAGTGCTCCTCCCCTGTCGTTCCACTTCGTGGGGCACCGACACGCGAGATGACCATTGAGAGCCGGAAGGTCCAAATCCCTTACAACGGCAGCAAGCGTGTTGAGTTCACCAAGGAGGTCGGTCTCGAACGCCGGTCCTCGTGTGGTCGCGGAACGCGCGGGGTGTCAGCTCTGGCGCTTGGTGGCGCCTGATTCCGTTGCGTTGCTCACGCTCGCGGCGGCCTGTGTGCCCGCCTGCTGCAGGGCCGCGGCAGCCTTCTGCGAGGCCGTCTGGATCGCGTCGGATGCCCGCTCGCCCGCGTCCTCGACGGTGGAGCCGGCGCGGTCGGCCCACTCCTGCCCGGTCTCGCTCACCTGGGACATCCGGCGATCGCGCATCTGCGACCACCGGTCACGGATCTGTTCGTACCGCTCGCGTCCGGCCTTGGCGCCCATGACGTAGGCGCCGGCGGCCGCGGCGGTCAGGGTGAAGAGCGCACGCAAACGGTGCGACTTCGACCCAGCGGCCGTGCTGGTGCTCTCCAGCGAGTCGAGGAGCGTCGACAGCCGATCGCGATCCCGGTCCATCTCGCCCTTCAACGCCTGGTTCTCGATACGCAGGCGCTCGTTGTCGCGTTCGATACGGTCATTGCGGTCCTCGATCCACCGGTGTTTGGTGCCCTCGGTGAGCGCCATGGCACGGTCCTTGATATCCATTCTCATCCCCATCCCCTTCGCGTCGGTACGAGGAAATCATACCCACCTGCTCGCGGTCGTAGTGGTGTCCACGAGAGGGGTCGAGACCCGGCCAGCTGGAGTACGCTTGGGGCGGAGGTGGTAGAAGATGGCTGGAGGCAAGATGCAAGCCAAGGGCAAGGCGAACAAGACCGCCGGAAACGTGAAGAAGACCGTGGGCAAGGCAACCAAGAACCGGAGCCTGGAGGCAAAGGGCACCGTGCAGAAGGCGAAGGGCTCGGTGCAGGACACTGCGGGCAAGCTCACCCGCAAGGTCGCGCGCGGGAAGTAGCCCACTCGTCAGGACCGGGGCGGGCACGAGCCGTCGCCGGGTGCTGAAGGTCCATCGCCGGGAGAAGCCCTAAGTCTCTACTCCGGCGGGTGGCCGTTGTTCTAGGCGCGTCGCACGAAGTAGATGATCACCAACACGATCAGTACAACCAAGATGATCCCGACGATCCCGAGTCCACCGGCGGCTACGAGCATGGTGGGCCACCCTTCCGACAACAGGAGCATAGTCATGCGGGGCTCCCAAGGCGAGTCCAGCTGTAGAGCACCCCATGCTGGAATCCCGCTGAGCCGGGCGTACACTGCTCTAGAGAGGCGGTA
>JALYLV010000019.1 GCA_030774035.1 Actinomycetota bacterium | reverse complement strand
CTCGACTCTCTGGTTCAGCCCAGTTGGCTCCTTTCCGTGGCTGAAGTCAGTTTGTGATCGAGACGTTCGATGTCTCGCACCGATCGGTGGGGTCGGTAAGGGTGGTGTCGTCGTAATGGACTAGCCAGGAGTAGTTCCCAGCGTTCGCCGCCCTGACCTTGAAGGTCGTGTTCGAGGTGGGGAAGGTACTCCCCGAAGCCGCGTTCGTAACGGTGACGGTGTACTGCTGACCGCTGACCGCCGTGCCCGACGTTACGCCGCAGTTGTTGCCATGGTAGAGCGTGAACGTCAGCGTCCCGTTCAGATTGGCATCACCGGTAAGAGTGGCCGTATCGTTCGGCAGCCAGTCCTGCGCAGTCGAGAGACCTGCGGTACCGGTGACTGTGAAGCATTCGTTCGATCCGTCGAAGCTGCCTCCCTTTCCTTGATAGTTCGCATCTGTCCCGGGGTCGTACACGGCACGGAAGCAATAGGTACCGATTCCGCCCGCGGTGACCAGCGACCTGGCGTTACCCGATGTCGCGCACGAGTGCCCCGCAGCGTCCGGTGTGCAATCTCCGAGCGTCACCGGGTTTCCGGTCACGGCCGTTCCGTTGGGATCCAAGCAGCTCGCCGCTCCTGGGCCGCAGAGGAAGAACGACATCGTCCCCGTCGGCTTCGGTCCGGCGTTCCCGCCGCTGTCAGTCCCTGCGATATCGGCTGTGTCGGTGATCGCTGTCCCTGTGTCACCGATGCTCGTCGTCGACAACGAAGGAGTCGTCGTGACGCTCACGGAGCATTCTCCGAGCACGCCCCGCGCGTAGTCGAACAGCGTGGCGGTCAGCGACTGGGACGAGCGCGTGTCGCCGATGAAGGTGTTGAAGCACTTGCCACCGAGGTTGTTCGCCGTGAGGTCGATGCCTCCCTCGAAGAACTCCGAGGGTCGAAGCGTGTGGCCCGGGCCGTCAGTCTTGTTCGACGTGGGCCACGGGGTCGTGATCGAGTGGTTGAGGCCCGGAGGCGCCGATCCGTTGGTGGTCGCACAGATCGTGTCTCCACCGAGGTTGCTCTGGCAGTCGCCGCCGTTGGCGACGGCAGTCGTACCCAGTGAGCCGCTAGCGCCGCCGTTCCACCGGTAGGCGGTGATGCCGCTGACGCCGCCGCCCTTGGTGAAGGCGGAGACGATCAGGATGTCGCCATCCGTGTGGTCGCCGGTAAACGGTTCGGTGCCGGTGGCCGCCGCGCAATCGGCGCTGCTCTGGAGGAACCAGAAGCCAACGTTTCCGTCACCGGTGTTCGCGTTCCTTTCCAGACCGAAGTACAGGATCTGGTGATCGTCTGGGGTATGCAGAACGCCGTCAGCCCCCGGATCGCTGTACGCCACAGAGTAGGCGTTCATGATGTCGATCTTGCTGTTGACGTTCGCGGAGAAGCTGCACTGCCAGCCGGGCGTGATGCTCAGGGTGTCCTTGCTGCCCGTCGCGAAGGTCGTCGTGTCTGAGGTGTTGAACGAACCGTTCGTGTTGGTAATGAAGTCCCTCTGAAAGGCCGAGGCGGTGAAGCCGCCGGTCAACGCAGCGGGGATTGGGTTCCCGGATGCGTCGAAGAAGCTGCTCCAGTCGAGTGCCTGCACGTTACCGCCGACATTCGTCGTGGTGCTAGCGAGAACATCGCCGTCGAGCTGGAAGTGCAGGTCGTGGACGGCAAACGCATTAGGGATCGCGACGACACTCAGCAACGCCGTCGCCGTGGCGACTGCGCCGAAGAGAGCGAGGCGTCTCCGCCAACTCCCTGATGGACCATGGATTCGTACCATTTCTAATCCTCCCTGTTGGTGTTCACGTCTCGATGTTCGACCGCGAGGGTGTCCTCCCCGTCCGCGGCGTCGTAACTGCCATCCGAACTCAAGGAGAATCGCTCAAATCGCCCTCCTCCTTCCTCAACTCGGCCCCTCCCTCCCTGAGGTCGCTGGCGTCCCTCCATCAGTTGCTACTGACGTCGATCCATCGGCTTACGTCGGATGGGTGCTGATAGTGCCCCCTGTGGATAACTTTGTCATCCCCCAAAAGGGGGGGCGCGCGCCAGACTGCTTGCCGCCTCGGGGGCCCATGCCGAGACCGAGGCCGAGCGGGGACTCAACCTAGCGAGGAACCCGCAGTGACCGGGGAGCCCGCTTCGGGATCAGTGTCCTGGGGCAAAGGGGAGCTCGCCTCGGTGCCGCGCCTGATCAGCGCCACCGCTTCGATCCGAGAATGTACGCCGAGCTTCGCCAGGAGGCTCTTCACGTGACTCCTGATGGTCGCCGTTGAGATGCCCAGGCGCTTCGCCATGCCGGCGGTCGAAGTACCCTCGACCAGAAGACCGAGGACTTGCCGCTCTCGCAACGTAAGGCCGACCCAGGGGACGGTTCGAGTGGGAGATGGATGTGAGCCCGGGAGCACCTGGAGCGAAGCGACGATGCTTTCGATGCGATCGAGCACCGCGAGGCGAGCCGCTTCCTCCATCCCCTGCCACGTCGCCTCGAGGTCGGCGACGATAGAAACGAGCGTGTCGAGCGGGTAGGTCGTTGTCGTCGATCGGTCGCCATTCAGGCGAGGCAGAGGGCGAGGGTCGTCGTCGTGCATCTCAACAAGGTGGGCCATCTGGCCACTCAACGGTAGTTGACGTCTTGCGTCAATCGGCCGAAGGTCTGCCTCCGCTCTAAGTCGAAGGTCGGTGTCAGCGCAGAAACAAGTGCTCGGCGATGTGTACTGCGTCGAGCGCTGCGCCCATGCGGAGATTGTCGGCGCACGAGAACAGCACGAGCGCATCGGGGCGGCCGGGAACCTGGCGGATCCGACCAACGAGCGCGACGTCCAGGCCGGCTGCTTCAAGCGGTGACGGATACGAGGCGGTCTCCGGCTCGTCGCGAAGTTCCACGCCCGGTGCGGCGTCGATCACCTCGCGCGCCTCGGCGACCGAGATCGGCCGCGAGAACTCAGCCAGGATCGACACCCCGTGCCCGACCAGGACCGGCACGCGCACCGACGTCGCAACGACCGGCAGGTCGGGCAGTCCGAGGATCTTGCGAGGCTCGGCCATCATCTTCGACTCTTCTCCAGTGAATCCATCCCCTTCGAACTCGCCGACCTTGGCTAGGACGTTGTAGGCGATCGTCTTGCCGAACACGTCGCCGGAAGGAAGGGCTTCCGCCATGGGATTCGCGAGCGATTCCTCGTCGCCTTGAAGCTTCTCGACCTGAGCGAGCAGCTCGCTTACCCCTTTGTGCCCGGCACCCGAGACGGACTGGTAGGACGAAAAGACGAGCGAGCGCAGCCCGGCTGCGCGATGAAGGGGCCCGACCGCGAGCATCGCCGTGATCGTGGTGCAGTTGGGCACGGCGATCACGCGGGGCGCCGGCGAACCCTCGAGGGCTTCGGGGTTCACCTCTGGGATCGAGAGCGGCACGCCATCCTGCATCCGGAATGCGCTGGAGTTGTCGATGCATGTCGTGCCGGCCTCCGCGGCCTGAGGCACGAAAGAGCGGGATACCGACGCGCCGGCGCTCACGAGCGCCACGTCGACGCCACGCAACGCCTCGATCGAGAGCACCCCTACCTCGTGCTCGCTGCCGCCGAACGTGACCATCCGGCCGGCGGAGCGTGCCGACGCCAGCGGCACGAACTCGGTCACCGGGAACGCGTGTTCCTCCAAGATCCGGGTCATCTCTCGACCGACCGCACCGGTCGCACCGACGACCGCGACCTTCACGACTCCGCGCTCCCTGTGCCGACGTCGACCTCCAAGGCGAACCGCTCGTGCACCGCTTGCACCGCGCGCTCCGCATCGATGGCCCGGATCACGCACGAGATGCGGATCGGCGAGGTCGAGATCATCTCGATGTTGATGCCTTCGGCCGCGAGCACCTCGAACATGTCCGCCGCCACACCCGGGTGCGCCTTCATGCCCGCACCGACGAGCGAGACCTTCGCGATGCCGTCGTCGACGGTGAACCCCTCCGCGCCGATCTCCTTGACCACTCGGTCCATCGCGCCCTGCAGCCGCGGCACGTCGGCGAGCGGCGCGGTGAAGGAGAGGTCGGTCGCTCCCTCGTGCGAGACGTTCTGCACGATCATGTCGACGCTGATGCCTTCGGCGGCGATCGCCTTGAACACCTTGGCCGCCACGCCGGGCCGGTCGGGAACATGGTCGAGCGTGACCTTGGCTTCCTCGCGATCGAGTGCGATACCCGAGATCAGCACACCTTCCATCTGCTCATCAGCCTCCTGCACCCACGTACCTGCGCCGTCGTCGAACGACGAACGCACGTGAACGCGCACACCGTGTCGTCGAGCGTACTCGACGGCCCTCGAGCTCAGGACGCGAGTGCCGGCGGCGGCGAGCTCGAGCATCTCCTCGTAGGAGATGCGATCGATCTTCCGCGCGGCCGGCACGACGCGTGGATCGGTCGTGAACACTCCCGACACGTCGGTGTAGATCTCGCACACGTCGGCCCCCAGGGCGGCAGCGATCGCGACTGCGGTGGTGTCGGAGCCGCCCCGGCCGAGGGTCGTCACCTCAAGCGAGGACGACGACAGCCCCTGGAACCCGGCGACGATCACGACGTTGCCCGACTCGAGCGCTTCGATCAGGCGCTTCGGACGGATCTCGACGATCTTCGCGGCTCCGTGTTGCGTGTCGGTCATGATCCCCGCCTGCGATCCCGTGTAGCTGGTTGCCTTGCAACCGCGAACGTTGATCGCGATGCCGAGCAGCGACATCGCGATCCGCTCGCCGGCGGTGAGCAGCATGTCGAGCTCGCGTGGCGCGGGGACGTGAGCGATCGTGTGCGCCATCGCGAGCAGGTCGTCGGTGGTATCTCCCATGGCGCTCACCACGACGACGACGTCGTTGCCGGCCTCGCGCGCGCCCACCACGCGATCGGCCACGACCTGGATCCGCTCCACGGAGCCGACCGAGGTTCCCCCGTACTTCTGAACGATGATGGGCATAGCTGCGCGCGCTCCTGACCGGGTCGAGTTCGAGCGTAGCAGGAGCCCAACCGGGGTCCGGTAGCAGTGCGGACGAGCTACGGAGACCGGGGTGCAACGTCGAGGGCGCGCCGCAAGAAATCCACCTCGATCTTCAGCATGTTCTCCGCTGTCGTCGGATCCGACGGCCGGTGGGCGATGCCGGACAAGGGGATCATCGAATGGCGGCGACCCGCTTCCGTCATTGCCTTCGACAACAACAGCGAATGGGCGACGTGGACGTTGTCATCAGCGAATCCGTGGATCATCAACAGCTCGCCGCGCAGGTTGGACGCATCGGCGATAATGCTCGCGCGATCGTACGCGTCCTCCGTACCGCGGGCATCCGCGTCGGCATGGGCATCCCTCGAGGGCATCCCGAGGTATCGCTCGGTGTAGTGCGTGTCGTAGAGGTGCCAATCGGTGACCGGCGCGCCCGCGATCCCCGCGTGAAAGACATCCGGGCGACGGAGCAGCGCGAGGCACGTCAGGTAGCCGCCGAACGACCACCCGCGGATCGCCACCTTTGACAGATCGAGGAAGGGGTAGCTCTCCGCCGCCGCCCGCAGCGCCTCGACCTGATCCTCGAGGGCCGGGGTCGCGAGATCGAGGAAGACGGACTGCTCCCACGCGACGCCGCGGCTCGGCGTCCCACGTCCGTCGGAGACGAGCACTACGAACCCCTGATCCGCGAACCACTGGGACTCGAGATGCGCACGGCCGGCGCGAACGACCCGCGAAGAATGCGGTCCGCCGTACGGACACATGAGGACAGGAAGCGCAGCTTCCGGCTCACCGCCGCCCGGCGTGAGGAGGACGCTTCGAAGCCGCTTCGGACCCGCTTCGAAGAACATGGGCTTCGGCGTGAGCATCGGAGCTTCGGCGAACGACAGGATCGTGTGAACCACCTCCCCGGCCCGGAGGACGCTGCTCTCGCTGAGCGGTGAGAGCGTGGTGTCGGAGACGAGCACCATCACGTCCCCGCCGACGGCGGCCGCGTGCAGGCCGGGCTCCTCGCTGATCCGCGTAAGAGCACCGTCCGCGGCAAGGCGCCACACGTGCATCTCGGTGGGTTCCTCCGTGGCACGGAACACAACCGCGTCATCGACGTGCAGCACCGAATCGACCTGAAGGCCGGCAGGCGTAACGGGCTCCCCATCGATCTGAAGTCGTCGCGTGTCGTCGCGATGTCCCGTCGTCAGCAGGCGCCCGCCGGGGAGCCACGATGGAACCCCCGGGGTGATATGGGTCCAGCGCTCGTCTCGGTCCTCCAAGAGGACCTGGGTGGCGCCCGTTCCCGGATCGATGCCGAGCACCTGCATCGTTCGCTGATCCCTCGACTGCACGAGCGCGATAGGTGGCCCCTCGCTGCTCCACGAGACGGCGACGACGTACTCGAACGCGAGGCGATCCCAGTCGACGTCGACGCGGGAGCCATCGAGGCCCAGGACGTGCAACGTCACGCTCGCGTTCGCGCCTCCAGCGCGTGGATAGTGCACGGCGCGTGGAGGGACGGATGGATCGCTCGGCGAGGCGATGTGCCAGATGGGGACCTCCGCCTCGTCGACCCGTGCTGCGATCACCCGCTCACCGTCAGGGGCCCACCAATAGCCACGCATGCGGCCCATCTCCTCGGCCGCGATGAACTCGGCAACGCCCCAGCGGACATCTGGATCGTCGTCGGAAGCGAGGAGTGCGTCGGTCGTTGGATCGAGTGTCAGCATGCGGAGCGTCCCGTGCGTCACGTACGCGATCCGTCGCCCCGTCGGGTCTGGTCGCGGATCGAACGCAGGCCCACCAGGTGCCAGTTCTTGAACCGAGCCGTTCACCAGATCGGCGGCGTACAACCGCTCGCCGACGGCGAACGACGCGATCCGCGCCGCCGGATCGGTTGCGTACGCGACGACGCCGATCTGCCTCTCGCCTGCACGTTCGCGCCGATCGCGCTCTTCCGGCGTTGTGTGCTCCGCGGTGGCCTCTGCTCCCCCGCTGGCTTTCGGATCGAACACGACGCTTTCCTCGTCGCGCTCGACGTCGTAGACCCAGAGGGAAGCGACCGGGTCATCACCAGTCGGCGTCCGTAGGAACGCAACGCGCGAGCCGTCGTCAGCGACCGTGAAGGTCCGTGGCGCGCCCAGGCTGAAGCCACGGGTGCGAGCGGACTGGCGAGGGAAAGACTCGGACAACGCGGGACTCCCTAACTAGCGGCAATCTACGCACGCTAGCATCGGCGCTGGAACCCCAGCAGCCCTGTCGGCGTCCCAGCGTTGTCACAGGATCGACCCCTCGCGGTATGAAGGGTCGGATCGGATCCGAAGTCTCAAGTGCCTCGCACGGGGGAGCGCCGTGGCCGACGAACGAACCGACGCCGAGATCCTGCTGGCATCGCAGACCGACCCCGCCGCGTTCACGGAGCTCTACCGACGGCACGCGGAGGACATCCTTCGGTACTTCGCGCGACGAACGCTCGATCCCGAAGCCGCGGCGGAGCTCACCGCCGAGACCTTCGCGGCTGCGCTCGCGACGCGAGCCAACTACACGGACATGGGGGTGAACGGCGTGGCATGGCTCTACGGGATCGCCCGCAATCAGCTGGGCAGGTTCTTCCGCAATCAGACGGTGACGGCCGCGTCGCGCCGCCGCCTGGGGATGCCCGAGCGCCAGCTCGCGCCCGACGACTACGAGCGGATCGAGGACCTGGTGGACTTCGCGCCGATCCGCACGGCGATCGTCGAAGCGCTGGAAACGATCTCCGCCGATCAGCGTGAGGCACTCCGCCTCCACGTGATCGACGGTCTCTCCTACCCTGCGGTCGCCGAACGGCTCTCGTGCACGGAGGCCAACGCACGCCAGCGCGTGAGTCGCGGTCTCCGCAAGCTCGCGATGCACCTGCAGGATCGCGGACTCGATCTCGTCAGAGAGGCAGGACCATGAACACCGACATCGGATTCCTTCGAGCGCTCGAACAAGACTTGACCGAGGCGGCGGCGCGCGCGGCAGCCCGACCGGCACGCAGCGGTGAGCTTGTCGAAGCTCGCCACCGCATGAGGTGGACTCGTGTAGCCGCCGTCCTGGTGCCAGTCTTAGTCGTCGCGGGTGGCATCGGGTTCCTCGCGCAGCATGGATGGAACCCGGGCAGCGCCGCCTCCAACGGGGTAGCAGTTGAGGGCCGGCCCCTCTCCTCGGGAGCCCCAGGTTTCTTACCCCACGCCGGTGACAATCTCCAAGGAGTTGACACGAACGCGCTCGCCAATCCGCACTGGAATTCAGCAGTTCAACCCAGCCCGGTCCCCGGCGGATCGCTGGGGACACTATCCGGAGTGAACGTCCCGGGTACAGACCTCTCGAAGATCGTTCGCAGCGGCTCGATCTCAGTGCAGATCTCGAACGGCGGATTCGAAACCGGGCGGGAAGCTGTGGCGAGGATCGCCTCGGACGCGCATGGCTTCATCCTGTCCTCCACCACTTCGAATGAGAACTCGGGAACCTTCACGTTGCGCGTCCCAGCGAGCAACTTCGATACGGCGATGAGCGAGCTGGAGAAGCTCGGCACCGTCGAGTCGAGCGAGACCAGCGGCAAGGACGTGACCGCGCAGTACGTCGACTACACCGCGCGCCTGCGCATCCTCGACGGCCGCCGCGCCGTGATCCTCCGCCTCCTGTCGAAGGCGACGACGATCTCCGAGACCCTGCAACTCAACAACGAGTTCGACCAGGTTCAGCTGCAGATCGAGCAGATCCAGGGCAACCTGAACGTCCTGCACAACCAGGTGGCGGAGTCGACCATCGCCGTCGACATCCACGAGAAGGACGCGCCGAAGGCTAAGGACTCGACGGTGTCGACCCCTCACATCGGGACGTCGTTCCGCCTGGCATGGCAAGGCTTCCTCCGCGTGATCGGCGCCGTGGTCATCGGGCTCGGCTACCTGATCCCGCTCAGCGTGCTCGCGCTCGGGATCTGGATCGTGACTCGGGTGACGCGCAAGCGCAGAGCCACCGCCTAGACAAGGCGGCTACATCTCGCGGCGACCCTCGAGTGCTTGCGAGAGCGTGACCTCGTCGGCGTATTCGAGGTCGCCGCCGACAGGAAGTCCAGAGGCGAGTCGCGTGACCCGCACACCTATCGGCTTCAAGAGCGCGGCGACGTACATCGCAGTGGCGTTGCCCTCGAGGTTCGGGTTCGTTGCGAGGATCACCTCCGTCACATGGTCGCGCTCGACGCGGTCGAGGAGCTCTTGCACGCGAAGGTCGTCGGGACCGATGCCATCGAGCGGGCTTATGGCCCCACCGAGGATGTGGAACCGCCCCTTGATGAGCGCAGCCTTCTCGATCGTTGCCGCGTCCTTCGGCTCCTCGACCACGCAGAGTTGCGTGCGGTCTCGCGACTCGTCGCGGCACACCCGGCAGAGATCCCCCTCAGCGACGTTGCCGCATTCGTGGCAGAACGAGATCCGCTCCTTCGCCTGAACGATCGCGGCCGCCAGTCGTTTCGCGTCGGCGGCATCGGCTTTCACGAGCCAGAACGCGAGGCGTTGCGCGGACTTCGGCCCGACGCCGGGCAGCCGGGCAAGCTCGTCGATGAGCTCCTGGATCGGACCCTCGTACGCCACCGCTACTCCGCCGGCCCAGGCGACTCACCGGAAACCTGGGCGCCGAGCATCTCTTGCACGCGGCGCAGCGCCTCCGCCTCGTCGGGAGCCTCCTCTTCGTCGACGATCTCGACGGTCGCCGGACCCCCTGACGGATCGCGATGCTCGCGTACGACGCACGTGATCTTCGGCTGGATGCCGAACAGGTCGCCGAGGGCGGCACGCAGGTCTTCCTGGCGCTCCTCCACCTTCTGTGGACCGACCTTGCGATCGGGAGGGAACGCGAGCTCGAGCGTCTCACCGTCGTAGGTCGCGACGGTCGCCGACTCGAGGATGGCTTTAAGGATCATCTGGCGCGTCGTGCCGAGGTGTTCGATGAGGGCGGGCCAGGAGCGGCGGAGCATCGTCACGTCGACGTTGCCGGCGCTCGCGGCGTGGGCCGTTGCGACCACGCTGACCTCGGGCGCTTCTTCGACGACCTTTGGCTTGTCGTCGGTAGGGCTCGCGGTGTCTGGGCTCACGGGGGTGGGGGCGGCGCCGCGCTCGCGCTGACCATTCCTTGCCCTACCTCGCGCGATCACGGCGCCGCCCCCTTCATCCCTGACTACCTCGGGCTCGAGCTCGGGATCGGACGCGGCCTCGGTCGCGGATGGACCTGCCTCGGCTGAAGGGATCTGCGTTCCGGGGGCGAGGTTGGCTAGGCGTTCTAGGCGTTCTAGGCGGGAGACCATGGCGGCGGGGGTGGGGTCGGTGTCGGGCATGGTGGCGCGGACGAGGGCGAGCTCGAGGGAGAGGCGGGGGGAGGTGGTCCAGCGCATGTCGTTCTGGGCGGCGAGCAGCAGGGAGATGACGCGAGCGAGCTCGCCGGGGGTGTATTTCTCGGCCTGGATGCGAAGGGCTTCGTAGGCGTCGGCGGCGATGTCGATGAGGTCTTCCTGGCCTGGCGCCGTCTTCGCCAGAAGCAGATTGCGGAAATGGGCGAGGGCTTCGGCGGTGACGTTGCGGAGGTCTTGACCGTCCTGGACGAGCCGGTTGACGATCTCGAACGTGCCGCGGGCGTCGCCGACCGCAACCGCGTCGGCGAGCTCGTGTTGGACCTCCGTGCGCGGCGCGCCGAGCAGCGCACGCACGACGTCGTCGTCGATCTTCTCGCCGCCGAGCACGCTGGCTTGGTCGAGCATCGAGAGCGCATCGCGAGAGGAACCCTCGGCCTGACGAGCGATCGCACCCGCCGCGTGTGCGGTGAGCTCGACACCTTCCGTGGAAGCGATCGCTTGCAGCTGGGCGGCGAGCGTTTCCATCGTCAAACGGCGGAAGTCGAAACGCTGGCACCGGCCGACGATCGTCGCCGGCATCTTCTGCGGCTCGGTCGTCGCCAGCACGAACCGCACGCCCTGCGGGGGCTCCTCGAACACCTTCAGCAGCGCGTCGAACGCCGGCGCCGACAGCCGCTGTGCCTCGTCGATGATGTAGATCTTCTCGCGACCCTGCACCGGGGCTGTGGGTGCTTTCTCACGGAGCTCCCGCGCATCCTCGACGCCGCCGTGGGACGCCGCGTCGATCTCCACGACGTCCAGGTGAGTGCCCTCTCGGATCGCGACGCACTGCGAGCAGGTACCACATGGCTCTGGCGTGGGACCGGATTCGCAGTTGACCATCTTCGCGAGGATCCGTGCCGTGGACGTCTTGCCCGTTCCGCGCGGCCCGCAGAACAGGAACGCGTGATGGAGCCGGCCCTCGCGGATCGCACCGGTGAGTGCGCGGACGACGTGATCCTGCCCCAGCACCTCGGCCGGCGTCTGCGGCCGGTACCGGCGATACAGGGCTTGGTGGGGCGTCGCCGGTAGGGCGATGTCCTTCTCGCCACCTTTGACTTTCCCAGCCACGCCTATCCCCCTGGCGAACAAAGTGTGACCGTGCACCCGTCGTCGACGAGCGGACGACTCAGGCGCTTCCTCGCACCGGAGCTCCAGCCAGGCGACCCTCCGGCACCCGCCAGCGCCCGCTTACGGCTGCTTCCTTCCGGACCTGACCGGGTTCGCAGGTTGGCGTCGCGGAGGACCCGACCTTCACTGCTCCGTGCTGAGGGCTGCCCCGGACCATCCGGGCCTCGGACGGGGATTCAGCCCCGCTAGAGCGGATTGCGGGTACAGGGCACCGCTGGCTCCCCGCCTAGCACGGTCACGCGCAGGAGTATACGCGCGGCCCCGGACACGGACGTCGGCCGATCCGGCCGCGCACGGCGGCTACCCTAGCGGGATGCTTCCGATCGGCGCGGTTCTCGTGGACTTCGACGGAACGGCATGCACGGTCGACGTCGCCGAGCAGATGCTGATCGCGTTCGGTGACCCGAGTTGGTCCGACTACGACGAGGCAGTCGACCGCGGCGAGATCGGCTTGCGCGAGGCGATCCAGGCGCAGAACGCGATGATCGACGCGACGCGTGAGGATCTCGTGAGCTTCGCGCTGGCGAACTGTCCTCTCGACCCGACGTTCGCGCCGTTCGTCGAGTGGCTGGAGATCCAGGACGTGCCCGCGGCGATCGTCTCCGATGGTTTCGGCTTCTACATCGAACCGATCCTCCAGGCAGCAGATCTCGCTCACGTTCCGGTCTTCACGAATCAACAGCTCGTCGACGCCGCTGGGCGACCCGCGGGATTGCGATTCGTGAACGCGCACCCCGACTGCGTGGGCTGCGGCACATGCAAGATGCTGGCTGTCCAGCGATACCGCGCGGAGTACGGCGCGCTGGCGTTCGTCGGAGAGGGGAAAACGGATCGTTACGGCGCGCTTTACGCAGATCTGGTGTTCGCGAAGGATGCACTCGTCGATCATTGCCGGCGCGACGGCATTCCGTTCCTGCCGTGGAGGGACTTTCGCGACGTGCGACGCTCGATCGAAGGGCTCACCGATTTCCCAGGACCGATAGCCCCCCGCCGGTGCCCCGGATGGTCGCTCCCAGTTGATCGACGCGGATGAGGGCCAAGGCTACCCTCCTCGGGCGAAGAGCTTGCTGAGACGGAGCGCGCCGCGGGAAGTCGTTGGCTCGACCCACTCAGGGTGCTGCACCTGACGCAGCCTCTTAGAGAGCTCGGCGAGCGTCGCGCGATCCACGAGCCCTTCATCAAGGGTGCCCACTGGAGTGCCGGCCTCTTCGAGTCGATGACGCAGCTCGGTCGAGATCGAGCGAGAGACATCTGGTTCCTTGGCGAGCACGCGAAGAAGGGCGGAATTCGTCAGCTCCAAAGTGCCCACCAGGTTCTCGGCGATGATCGTGGCTGTCCTCGGGCCACCATCGAGGACGGCCATCTCACCGAAGTACGACCCGGGACCGAGCGAGGCGACCTTCTTACCGTCGACGCTGACGGTCGCCTTCCCCCTGGTAAGAACGTAGAAGCCCTTCCCGGTTTCGCCCTCCGTGACGATGCTCTGGCCTGGTGGGAACTCCACCGCGTGGCTCGAGCGCAAGATCAACGTCAGCTGACGCTTCGAGAGCCCTTTGAAAAGCGGGACTGAGCCGAGGGCCTCCAGGTGCTCCGACGCGACCCACCTGAGTCCGAGCCAGCTCGCCAAGATCACGACGAGGAACATCACGCCCGGAACCAGCCAGGCGCTCACCGTCCCTGCGCCGATCACAACACTCCGCACCCGAGAGCCCCCCTAGAAGCAATGACCTTAGTCTCGCCCGAAGGAGCCTGTAAAGCTGGCTCAAGTTGGCGGTGGCCGAGGGATTCGAACCCTCGGGAGAGTTACCCCCCCACACGCTTTCCAGGCGTGTCCCTTCGGCCGCTCGGGCAGGCCACCGTCGCCGATTCTACGGAAGCCCCGGCGCGAGGCCCGGGAAACGCCGGGTCCCTGAGGTAAGTGAAATGCTCTCGTCACGCGTTATGTCTCGGGATGACGATGAAGATGCGTCGCGGATCGGGTTTTGAGGAATTCTTCTCCTCGACGAAGGATCAGCTGTTCCAGGCGATCCTCGTCGTCGCCCGTGACCGGGGAACCGCAGAGGACGCCGTGTCCGAGGCGTATACGCGCGCGCTCGAGAACTGGAACAAGGTGCAAGGGCATCCCGCACCGTCAGCGTGGGTGGCGAAGACCGCGTTCAACTATCTGCGGAGCGGACAACGTCGCGCCTCGCGCGCTTCGGTCGGCGAAGTTCCCGAGGTTCCCGTTTCCGACGATCCTCCGACCGACCCTCAGTTGTTGTTCAAGTTGCTTTCGCTTCCCGAGCGCCAGCGGGAGATCGTCGCGCTCCGGGTCGTGCTCGGTCTGAGCACCCAACAGACCGCCGATCTGCTCCGGATCGCGCCGGGCACCGTGACGGCGCATCTGTTCCGGGCGCTCACCCGCTTGAAGGAAGAACTGTCCGAGATCGCACCCAAGGAGGCATGGAGATGAACGACATCGAAGAACGGATCCGGTCTGCACTGTCGCCCTATCGACTCGACGAGAAGCTGATCCTCGCCGAGACCACGGCCCCGCACGCCGCCAGGCGACCGCATCGACGTCGCTCCCGCATCCTGATCGCCGCCGCTGCGGCGGTCGTCATGACGCTCGGGCTCGCCATCATCCTGCCCGGAGGTCCCGGCGGCTCCGACCCGGCGGTGGCAGCACTCCTTCACCGGTTCGCGAAGATCGCGCAACACGCGCCCGCGGAGCCCGCCCCGCAGCCAGGCCAGTACGTGTACACGAAGACGCTGGCGAACGAGTCGTACCTCTACGTCTCCGGCGACGGACAGTATCGCTTCGTGTACTCCGTCCCGGTGACGACCGAACAGTGGCTCGGCGTGGACGCCTCGGGCCTCCAGGTCGTCTCCACAGGCGATCACCCGACGTTTCCCACCGCGGAGGATCGATCGAGCTATCAGGCCTATATCGCGTCGGGCGAGGCCGATGCCGACAAGATGCAGTTCGACTTCGGAAGGACAACGCACGACCCATACGGCCCGGGAGAGCTGTTCTGGCGCGACACCTCCACGTTGCCGACAGACCCCGCGCAGGTCGGTCGCCTGATCGAGGACCGCCAGATCGTCGGCGGACCGAAGGGCGACTGGGAAAGCTTCGCGCTCGCGACCGACCTGATCCGGGATACGTACGCGCGTCCGGATCTGCGAGCCGCGATCTACACCTACATGACCGGACTCTCGGGGATCGAGCTGCTCGGCAACACGACGGACGCGATCGGCCGGCCGGGAGTTGCCCTCGCCTCGACCCACGACGGCATGCGGAACGAGGTCGTGTTCGATCGCGCGACCGGGAAGATCCTCGAAGAGCGCGACGTCGTCCTCGACGCAAGCGACGATGTGTTCAACAACCCCGGGCCCGGCGAGTTCGCCTATGCGTATCCGGGCGATTCCGCGTACGGAGCGACGTACGAGCGCTCAGCCGAGATCGTGGACTCGATCGGCCAGACGCCCCCCACGGGGTAACGGACCGGGGGATCGAGCTTCCTCCCCTGTTCAGCTCCCCGCGGGGAGGGTGCCGACGACGGTCGTGCCGGAGCCGGGCTCCGAGATCAATCGGAGCTCGCCGCCGAGCGCGGCCAGCCGATCGATCATCCCCTGAACGCCGGTGCCGTAGCCGGTCGCGGCGGGGTCGAACCCACGGCCGTCGTCCTCGACTTCGAAACCGAGCTCGGAGGCAGAGCCTCGGAGCCGGACCGTCGCCCGCGAGGCCTCCGCGTACTTCGCGACGTTCTGGAGGGCCTCGAGGACGCAGAAGTACACGGCCGCTTCCATCTCCTGTGGGTAGCGCCCGATCCCTTCCGCCTCCACCACTACCGGCACCGCCGACCGACGGGCCTGGGCATCGAGCGCATCGCCGAGTCCTTGGTCGGCGAGCAGAGGCGGGTAGATGCCGCGTGCGAGGTCTCGCAGATCCTCGAGCGCGTCCTGGATCCCCTGCTGCACCTGGCCTAACAACTGGCGCTCGCGGTCGGGGTCGGTTCCCGCCAGGCCCGCCGCCATCCTGGTCTGCACCGCGAGCGCCACCAGTTGCTGCTGCGCGCCGTCGTGGATGTTGCGCTCGATCCGGCGCCGCTCCCCGTCCTGTGCTGTCACGAGTCGTTGCCGCGACGCTTGGAGCTCGTCGAGGTTCGCGCGGAGCTCTTCGGTGAGCCGAACGTTCCGCAGCACGAGCCCCGCCTGCGCGGCGAGGTCGTTGACGAGCTTGTCCTCCGCAACCGTGAGCGGGTCGTTCGGCGGCTTCACGACCGTGAGTGCCCCCAGGAGCTCGTCCCGATGGCGCACCGCGACGACCTTCGATGCGCCGGCGATCACCGGGAGCTCGCCGTCCGGCGTCGGGATCGGCGCATGCTCACTCCCGTCCGAACCCCACGACGCCGATGGTCGGAGCTCGGTTCCGACGCGGAGCCAGACTGTCGCCTCGCGCGCCCCGGTTCCCTGCCCGAGCAGGGTCGCCATCCGAGGCAGGACGTCCTCCACCGAGTACGTCCCCGCGACTCGCTCCGAGAATTCGGAGAGCACTTCGTAGGGTGATGCGCGCTTCCCGTAGACCATCCGGTTCGCGAAGCGTTTCGCGCGATCGCGAACCGGATTGAACGCGACGGCGATCGTCGCAGCGGCGAACACCGTGAGGAACGAGTTGTGGGTCGAGCCGATCGCCGTCCCGATCCCGACGACGATCGCCAGATACACCGAGGTGAAGAACGCCGCGAGGAGTGCGTAGACCACGGTCTTGCTGATCACGACGTCGAGCTCGTAGAGGCCGTGCTTCAGGACCGCGATGCCGCAGCTCACCGGAACGGCGATGCCGAATCCCAGCACGATGATGGCGTCGAATACACCGTTCGGCGGCTCGAACCCCAACATGAACGCGCCGATCATGCCGATGAGGGCGGCGGCGGTGAGTGCCGCTGCGAAGGCCAGCCACCGCAGCTGCTGACGGAGCTCGCCCGTGGAGCGTCTCGTTCGAACGACGATCCCGACCATCGATGTCAGTAGGATCCCGAGACCGACGAGCCAGATCAGACCCGGAGCGCCGTTCTCCATATCGACTGCCGCGACGGATCCGAGTGGATTGGGGATCTTCGGTGATCCGGTCAACTCGATCGAGGTTTGAAACGCGAAGAAAACGAAACCGAGGCTGACGATGAACGCCGCGAACCGGGCTACGAAGCGCCACCTGGCCGAGTGGAGGTGGCCATCGGGGAACAACAAGAAGAAGAACGTGGCGAGGCCGGGAGGGAACACGAGCCAGGTCAAGGGATCGTGGACCCACGCAACCCAGGCGGCGAGCGGCAGCGCAGAGAAGTGCGCGCTCCTGAACACGTACTCGGTCGAGATGCCGCCGAGGGCTCCGATGATCGCGATCCCGAGGAAGATCCATCCGGTGGGGTTCCGCGGTTTCCTCGACGCAAGAAGTGTCCCGATGACGGCGAAGCCGATCGGCAGGATCACGTCCACGGGATCGGCGTCATCGATCCCGTGGATCGCGGAGCGGTTGGCGATCACGAGAGCCACGGTGGTCAGCCACGCCAACAGCCAGAAGGCCGCGAGCGGCCACGCAAGTCGAGCGAGACGAGTCGGCCTCGTGTCGTCATCTGGCGCGGGGCCCTCAGGGGTGAGAGCGCCGTCGAGCCTTGCCTTTGTTCCTTCCATCGCGACCGAGATCGTCCCTCTCCAGCCGCTGATGGCGACCGCCTCTCACCCGGGTGGCCGCTCGGCCGCCCCACCTTGGTCGGCGACACCGGCTTGCCGTGCTTGGCTCCGGCCCGCGTCTACGGCGGCAACAAGGTTCATCTTCGAATGAAGATCCGCGTTCTCCTGCCGAAGATCAGCGATCTGCCGCTTCAGAGCCCTTCGACGGCCCCAGCTCCCACGAAGAAGGCCAAGCCCCAGGATCACCAACAAGACGGCGAGAGCTCCAACGACCGCCGCACCCAGCACGACCTCGGGGAATGAGAAGCTGAACGAACCGCCGAAGAGACTCACAGCTTGATCGGGCGCTGTGGTCAGGTCGTTCTCTACGGCGAAGTCGGCCACTACACCGGCTGCCGCCAAACCCAGCACGATAAGGAGCATGCCCACTGGTCACCTCCTGCTTCCAGGATCGATCCTCTCGTGTCGACCAGTGTAGGAGCATCCTGCTGACCCCGGCGGTGGGTGGCGGGACCAGCCCACCAGATGCCCACCACCGCAGGTCAGAGGCCGAACAAGCGGAGGCGGCGTGCATCGGTCAATGTCATCTACGTGCATCTTTGTCCGCGGGGTGTGCCTACCTGCGCCTACCTCGACGTTCCGCGCCTACCTCGACGTTCCGCGCCTACCTTGACACGTTCGCGCGACGACACGGCGATCACACGAACGCCGCCCTCGGGGGATGTGGTCCCGAGGGCGGCGTGTCGTGTCCGCAGCGAGCCGCGGAAGGAGGCGGGGATGCGGCTCGCGCGATGGTGCGGCGCTAAGCAGGCGCCGCGTTGTCGCTGCTGCCGGGTCAGCTGATCAGAAGCCCGGCGCGCGACGCTTCAGTCGTTCACTGGCGGGTGGGGATCGATTCTCGTGATGGGGACTCGCATCCGGTGCCCTGCCTCGTGCTCCGCGCAGTAGAACGCCGTGCTCTTGGAGACGGGCTCCTTGCACCGCGCCTCGGCGCACGTCGCGCCCTCGCGAGCGGGGAACGTGACGAACTCGATCCGGCCGCCGGTGTCGTCCACCACCGCCATCACGTCACCGACCAGTCGGAGCCGCCGAGCGGCAAGGTGCGCTGGATCGTCTCGTGCCGCTTCGCGGCGGCCTTGGCCGCGCGTATCTCGCGAATGGATTCCACAATAAAGGCGTCCACCTCGGCTTGTAGCTCGAGGTCCGGCTCGAGGTGCTCCTTGTGACCTTGACATGGGTCGTGGAGCTCCTTCCATCGTCGCGCTCTGGCCTCCTTCTCCAGCTCGGACGCGTTGTTCATCTTCGCGACGAACTCGGCGACCGCGTCGGTCAGCGTCTTGGCCAGCTCGTCAGCGGTGCGCTGGCTGATGACCCGGCCCGTCTTCTCCCGGAGGCGCTTGATGGCGTCCAGCTGGCGCCTGAGCTCGACGGGAACGGCGGGCGCCGGCGGCCCTGGCTCGATCGTGCCGAGGACCACGCCGGTCGCCGGGTCGCGCACCTCGAGCTTCACGACCTTGGAGTTGGGTGGCACGCTCGGCAGGGTGCGACCGGACCACGCGTCCTTCACGACCAACTTCCCGCCCTTGGGTGGCGTCTTCATGTTCACATTCCCTTCTCTAGGAGGAGCGCGTTGAGCTGCTCCCCGGTAAGCCTCCGATGTTCGGTCAGCACGTCCACCACGGCTAGGTAGCGGCCGCTGTTCACTTCCTCGGCGAGGAGCTCCTTGGCGTCCGACAGCACGATGTCGTCCCAGATGGGAAGCAGCAGCGGAATCGCCTCCCCGAGCTTGTCGTGCGCGGGGCGATCCGCGAGCGCCTCGACTCCGTCCCACGACTGCCCGGCCGCGAGCGTGCCGATCCGACGCACGACCGCCTGACGCCGACACTCGGCCTCGAGCTGGAATGGCTCCCAGCCGGTGTAGTCGCGCCTCTCGGGGATCACCCACCCGGCGAACTCCGCGTCTGGGCTGTCCACGTCAACCTCCTTGAACACCATGCCGAACCGCAGCATGGCGACGACGTGCGCGGCCTCGTGCGCGATCGTGTCGAGCTTGTCCAGGAATGGGTCGATCATCGCTTGTCGCCTCCTAGCCGCAGGCCTGGCAGCGACAAGGCATGCCGTCGCTGGTCAGGTTCAAGCACGGCATATCGTTGTGGTTGTTCGCCTTGCAGTCGTCGCATATGGTTCGATGCTCCCTTCGAGGTCGTCGGCGCACCTAGCGCGCCGAGGTTGGTCCGAAACGTGCGATCCGTACGCACGGGCGCCGTCACCAGCTCGTCCGTACCGACGCGGGAACGCGCAGACGAGCGGGAACACGTGATCGGCAGGAAACGCGCAGGAAACGCGTCCTGAGGCGCCTGGTATGACGCCAACATACCGTTCCGCAGGTCGAACCCGTACGCAGTCCGGGAACAGCGAACCCGTACAGATGGCCAGCCGCTTGCGTGCGCGGACTTCGAGCGGATCGCCGGCCCGCGGAACCGCGCTAAAGGTCCTTGGGTCGCACCGACAGCGGGACGATGATGCCCCCAAGAGCTTCAACGTTCGCCTCGAGCTGATCGAGTCGAGCGTGGACGCGCTCCGTGTCCGTGATGCTGTCGTTGCCCAGCGCCTCGGCCATCTGCAAGATGCCAACGCACACGGCGCACCGGGTCCCGGGCGTGATGCTGCGGTGGCCTTGAGCGGCCTCTGGGCCGTGAGCGTCACGAACTGCCACGAGCCGGTCGTGCGCTCGCTGCACCTCGGCCGCGTACGTCTCGGGGCTCAGCGCGGCCTCGCCATGCAGGCGCATCGTGCGCTCGCGATCGGTCTCGGGGCGCGACACCCCTGCCTCGTCGATCATGCGGCTCGTCATATGCTCTCCCTTCCCCGCGATCAGGTGCGCGTGCGAACCTTCTTCACCCACGCTTCGAAATCGTCCGCGTTCATCTTGAAGAACAGCAGCACCGTGGCTACGAGGTCACGCGACTCGGGATCGTCACTGCATTGCTTCGCTGCGTGATACACGTCCGCGACATGGGTGTGCGCCCATTTAAGGAACGCAACATCCAACACCTCGTCCTCGACCTTGCCTCCGAATGACTGCGTCATATCGTGTTCTCCCTTCAATCGGTGTTCCCGCCCACTCGTTGCGCTCGCGCCTCGCGTGTTGCGGCTCTTTCCTCGGCTGTCGTGTTGCGGCGTTCCTCCTGTTTGCGTTGCTTGGCGTTCCTTCTTCTCTCGCTGGCGGTCTCGTCGCGCGGTACCCGACGATCGTTCGCTACTCATTGGAGCTCCCCGCCCTCGTTGAACGTCAGCACGCGCTCGCGATCGCCCATGCGAATGGTCACCGTGATCCCGAGGTCGGCCAGCCGCGACGATCCCCAGCCGTTCTCCGCTTGCGTGAGATGCCGCCAGTAGCGTGAGAACCGCCCCAGGAGAGGCACGACAAGTAGAAGGAAGAAGAGAAGCAGCAACTCTTTGACCTACTCCTTCTTCACTTCTCACGCTACTGGTGAGCGGGTTTCGGGGTTCATCACACACCTCGCGTGAGAATCTTCGTCTCACGCAAGCGCCAGGCTCGTCAGCGTCAGCTCGCCCGGCGTGTGTCGGACGCCGCTCTGCAGCGTTTGCGTGAGGTCACGCAATTGGTCAGCGGCGATCACGGCGGACATGTATTCCTCGTCTCGGACGGCGCTCGACACGGCGCTCGCCAGCTCGTTCACGTAGCTCTGGATCATGTTCGCTCCTCCTGGGCTCGCGCCCGGTCGACTCCTGTCGCCAGCTTGGCGAGCATGGCGTCCATCTCCGCCGCTTGCGCGGCCATCTCGCGGTCGTACTCGTCTGCCCTCGCCACCTCCTCGGGTGTCAGCGGTCGCTCCAGCTCCCGCACCTTCGCCAGCCGCGTTTCCTCAGCAGCTCGCTCCGCTAGCTCGGCCGCGGCCTGTCGCTCGAACTGTCGCAGCAGCTCGGCGGTCCGCCGCTCCTGCTCGTCGGCTGCCATCGCCGTGCGCTCTCGCTGAGCTTGTTTCGCGACCTCTTCGGCAGCGTTGAGTTGGTCGGTCCACGCGCGATGAAGCGCGCCCGCTCGCGTGATCAGGTCGTGGTGCGCGTCCTCGTTGAACAACACGCCCTCGAGCCGCGCCCGCGTCCTCAGCACGTCGAGGCGCATGTTCTCCATGCGAGCCTCCTGCTCGAGCGTGAGTAGCAAGGGCGTCGTGTGGTCTCGGGACCAGACCGGGATCGTGAAGCGCCCCGGATTGTCCGGGTCCTCGCTCAGCAGGCCAGGCGCGCCACCCTCACCGCACGGGCACTCCGTCGGGACGTGCTCGGCTCGCTCCGTATCGGGCGGCACGCGACCTTCTCGGACGGCCTCGTACCACGCGACCTGCTGCTCCCACAGCTCGAGGCGCGCCTCCGTCTGGTTGCGCCAGCGCTCGACCTCGGACGGCCGCGGCAGGTTCGCGTTCCTTCGTCGCTGTCGGTTGGTGTCAGCGTGCTTCTTGCTGCAGTACTTCATGGGTGGCGCGCCGGGCTTCTGTCGCACCCTGAGCGGGCAACCCTCAAGCGCGCAGTACGTGTCTTCGCTCATTCCCTTGTCCCTTCCTCCGGGGACGACAGAAGCGCCCCGTCTCGTGAACAGAGACGAGGCGCGGTGAAACAAGCTCTCGTTTCGTTCGTTGCTCGCGGGTGTTCGTTCTAGGTCGCGGCTCTGGCTTACTGGGGCCTGGAGGCCACAGCTCACGCCGGGTTCCCGCGACGGAACGAACGAGGTGTGGGTCACCACCCTTCCGGGAGCGTTTGCCCGGAACGAGTCCGCGTCGGGCAGGGCCAAGTGCGCAACGCGGGGCGAGAGATGGACTTACCGCGCGTTGTCGCGCCGCCTTGCTCTCATGCCGAGGTTTCGGACGTCCTGCAACGCATTCCGCGCGTCAAGACGCGAGCTGACGAGCTTCCACCTCGCCTAGCGTGAAGTCGTCCTCGTCTGCCCTGAGCTCGGGCGCGACAATCAGCCTTTCCGCCTCGCGCCAACCGGGCCCGAGATTCAGTGGCTTGCGCCGGCGTCGAACGCGGATGAATCGCGCCTCCGACCATGCGAACTTACCTTCGACGATCAGATGGCCTTCCCCGGCGAGCCGATCGACGCACGTGGCTACCACCTTGTCCGAGCGGCCCACGTGAGCGGCGATCGTCTGTGCGACCTTGAGCGTCACTCCGTCCTGGTTGGCATGAAGCGCGAGCCACTCCATGACGGCGACATCCGTCTCGACCCGATCGCTGCGGTTGTCGCCCCCGTACTGGTCGGAGGCCCAGCCGTTGAACCCCGGCGACATCTCACGTTCAGTCACGATCAGCTCCTCAACCTCGTGCCCGAGCCCGAGGAAGTCGTCAACGCCTTTGGTGCAGTCGCGGCGTTTACAGTCCTTCTCCTCGTGACCGTCTTCGAGCGGCGGGGCAGCCACCTGAGCGCGGACGCCCCATCCTCGAAGCGCCTCCCGGCAATCGAACGCCTGGAGGGCAACTTGCTCGTTTCGCCTCCAGTCGCCGTCGGGCACCACGTACACCGGTCGTCCTTGAAGGCGAGCCTGAGCGAACCGCTCGAGCTCAGGCGCTCGCCACATGCTCACGGACGGCACGTCGAACGCGCACTCGCCTGCAGACAGCAACGCGTCCGCCTTCAGCACACCCTCGATGACGAAGAACACTCGCTCGGCACTTGGCAACAGCTCGGCGCTGAGTGGATGCATGTCCAGGCGTTTCTCGAGCGACACGTCCGGGTCCTTACGCGGCGATTCGTGCTCGTGAAGCGGCATCATCCAACCGTCGTCAGCATCAATGCCTGGGTGCTTCTTCTTGACATGCTTGTCCGTGCGTTCACGCCACAGCTCATGTCTCTCCATCCTCGTCCCCCCCGTGCGTGGGTCGTCCCACTGATGACGTTTTAGCGGGTGAAGATGCGAGTACCGCTCTCGCGGACCTCGGCGGAACAGATACTTCGCTTCGGTGATCGAGCCGTCACGCTCGCGCTTGGGTACGGGATTGTCCGGCCGGAACTGCGTCCTGATCGGCGGCTCGCCTGATATCGGCGTCTTGAGCATCGCCCAGCCGCCTCCGTGCGACATGCCGCCAAGCCACTTCAAGTACGTCTCGGGCAAGTCCCGGTCGGCGGCCAGCACGTCGTCGTACTGCGCGCGCTCGAACCGTACGTACGGCCGCGCCTCCCGCACTCGCACCGAGATGCCGCGCTTGGTGAAGATGTCGCGAGCTTCCTTCATGGTCTTGATGTTCGTCCTCCTTGGCGTTGGAGTTGAACGCTGACTGCCGCTCCGCCCGGCACAACCGGAGCCCGATGCAGCCGTCGCGTTCGCTGGGCGCGATGGTCATTGGGAGGAGCGTGGTCGGGCACGATAGGCTCCGGTCGGATGGCGACGAGGAAGACCCACGCGAAGAAGGCGAAGAAGGTTGAGGACTACCGGCACGCCGACGCGACGAGGCTGAACAACCCTCCCGCCGGTCTTGCTTGGCAGGACGTCGAGAAGCCACCGAAGGTCGGGTTCGAGTACGACCCTCACCTCGATCCTCAACTGACCTGGGCCGGGAAAGCCGAGCGGCTGTCGTTCGAGGTTGAAGCCCCTTCGATTCACGTCCACGAGCGGCTGTCGACGGAGGCAATCCTGCGAGCCGTCCAGAAGGAGCCGCCGCAGCTCGCTTTGTTCGGTGATGAGGACCTTGATCGGACAAAGACTGTCGAGTTCTACCAACACGAGATGGGGTGGGTGAATAGGCTAATCCTCGGTGATTCGCTAGTCGTAATGGCCAGTCTTCTTGAGCGCGAGCGCCTCGGTGGGCGAGTGCAGATGATTTATGTCGACCCGCCGTACGGCATCAACTACAACTCGAATTTCCAGGCGCGACTCTCAAAGAAGTCGCCGCGCGAGACCGCGGATGACGCCATCACGCGAGAACCTGAACAGGTCCAGGCCTTCAGGGATACCTGGGAACTCGGAGTTCATTCCTACTTGACCTATCTTCGCGACAGGCTGTTCGTCGCGCGCGACCTTCTTGCCGACTCGGGCTCGCTCTTCGTGCAGATCGGCCCAGATCGACTGCACCTGGTTCGGCTCCTGCTGGATGAGGTATTCGGAGCGGCCAACGCCGGGCCGATAGTGACCCTCAAGAAGACTTCCGGCCACGCGTCTCGTTTATTGCCCGAGGTGAGCGATTTCCTCCTCTGGTACGCGAAGGACAAGGAGAAGGCGAAGTTCCATCAGCTGTTTGATCTCAAACCTCAGTTCGAGGTCACGGATGACACCTACGGCTACGTGCTGGAGTCCAACGGGATCCCACGGAACTTGAGAGAGGAGGAGCGAGGCGACCTGCGATTGCTGCCCGAAGGTGCCCGTGTCTACAAGACTGGCGATCCCACATCTGATGGATTCAGTGCTCACAAGTCCGTCGACTTCGACTTCGCCGGGAAAGTGTTCAATCCAGGTTCCGACAAGCACTGGAAGCTGCGGATGGAAGGGATGCGAGGACTTGCGGATGCAGGTCGACTCGAGGTCCGGGGATCGAGCCTTTGGTACCGCCGGTTCCTTGACGATTTCGGTGCGACGGCGCTCTCGAACATATGGACCGACACGAGTTCGAGCTTCTCCAAGCGGCAGTACATCGTGCAGACGGTGCCTAAGATCATCGAACGCGCGATGCTCATGACGACGGATCCTGGCGATCTGGTCCTGGATCCGACAAGTGGCTCCGCTACATCTGCGTGGGTCGCCGAGAAGAACGGACGACGGTGGATCGCCGTCGATACCAGTCGCGTGGCGGTGACGATAGGCCGTGAGCGATTGCTCACTGCGAAGTTCGATTACTACAAGCTTCGAGACGAAGGGCGCGGTGTTGATGGAGGGTTCTCGTATCAGTCGCGCGAGCGTGTGACCATGAGTTCAATCGGCTACGGGGAGCCCCCAGCTACCGAAGTGCTCTATGACAAGCCCGTCATCGACAACTCGCGGATTCGCGTGGCAGGACCGTTCACGTTCGAGGCGTTATCCCGCTACGCCGTGAACCCCACGGAGGACGAGGTTCCCCCTACGCCCGATGATGCGCAGGCTTCGGAGGCACAGGACCACGTCAAGACCCTTCTCGACGCTCTGCGCAAGCAAGGCATCCCCCGCAAGAACGCGAAGCCCGTCCCGATCGACACCCTCGACCCCGTTGCAGGTGTGGGTGCCATCCAGGCTGAAGGGACTTACACGCCGAACGGCACAACCAAGTCCTTCGCGGTCAGCCTCGGCCCGCGGTTCGGGCCGATCACGTTCGCTCAGATAGACGACGCCATGGAGGAGTCTGGCGGTTACGACCTCGTGGTCTTCGCCGGGTTCGCGGCCACACCTGAAGCCCAACAAGTCATAGCCAAAGGCAAGCTCGGCAAGCGCGAGGTCGCGCTGCTCGCCGCCAACCCCGACCTGCTGGTAGGAGACCTGTTGAAGAACACCACCGGCAGCCAAACCTTCAGGCTGTTCTCGGCGCCCGAGGCGAAGGTGAAGAAGGCGGAGAACGGTGATATCCGCGTAAAGGTCCTCGGCGTCGACTCCTTCGATGCTGCTACGGGCGAGGTCGTCTCCCGCAGCGAAGCCGATATCGCGGCGTGGTTCCTGGACCAGGACTACGACGGGATCGTCTTCCACGTGAACCAGGCCTTCTTCCCGCGTACCGATGGATGGGAGGCACTCCAGAAGGCCCTGAAGGCGACGGTGGACCCGGAACTGATGGAACAGTTGCAAAGCTTCGAGTCGCTGGCGTTCACGCCGGGAGAGAACAGGAAAGCTGCTATCCGGGTCGTCGACGACTCCGGGACCACGAGCGAAGCCGTCCTGGACCTCGGGTAGCAGTATGAGCGCGGTCCCCACCGGCCAGGTGACCGGCAAGAACCCGATCATCAACGACCCGTTCGTGGAGCCCGCCCGCCATTGGGAGTTCGGCGCTGGTGAGCCAACCGTGGCCGAAGGGCGACGGCCCGCTGGTTACCTGCCGCCAGTCGTGAAGGGCGGCCAGCTCCAGATCACGGACCAAGTGATCGTCATGGAACTGGTCAACCGGATACGTGACCGTGTCCGCGAGTGGCGCGAAGGCGGCTATGCGGGCGCTACAGCCATCACCCGGGATCTCTTCGAGCTGTGGTTCGATCCTGAACGGGAGGCCGGTACTCGCCCGTTCTTCGCTCAGCAGGAGGCGATGGAGACGATCGCGTTCCTCACGGAGGCAACCGCCGACCGGCATGTGGGGATCACGATCCCGAAGTTCGAACCCTATGAGCGTTGGGCGATCAAGCTTGCCACCGGCGCTGGGAAGACCCTGGTCATGGCGATGACGATCGCCTGGAGCGGCCTCAATAAGGCCGCTGCGCGTCAGGACAACCGCTTCGCCGATGCGTTCCTCGTGGTCTGTCCGAACCTCACAGTGAAGGAGCGACTCTCCGGCGACGACGGGTTGGTTCCCTCTGCTCCGACGAGTGCATACCGCGGCTTTGGCCTGATCCCCGGCAACCTCGAAGCTCTGTTCGGTCGGGTGCGGGTCATGGTCACCAACTGGCACGCCCTCGCCGAGGAAACCGATCCTCGGCGCAGCGTCCTTCGCCGCGGTCCTGAGAGCGACGCCGCCTTCAGCCGCAGGGTGTTGCGCGATCTCGGCGACAAGTCCCGCATCATGGTGCTGAACGACGAGGCTCATCATGCGTGGCGCCCACCGGTTGCGCTTCACCTTGTGGGCGAGGAGAAGAGGGAGGCCGAGGAAGCAACCGTCTGGATCCGCGGCCTGGAGCGGATCGACAATGCCCGCACAATCCTTCGGGCCCTCGACTTCAGCGCCACGCCGATGTACCCGGGCGCGGTGAAGGACAAAGCGTGGCAGCCCTTCGAGTGGGTGGTGGCCGACTTCTCCCTCGTCGACGCGATCGAGTCGGGGCTCGTAAAGATCCCCAGGATCCCAACGGAGGACAACACCGGACGGGCGATCCCGAAGTATCGGAACCTGTGGGACCACGTGCGAAAGGTGTTGCCCAAGAGAGGCGATGACGCGGAGAGCGAACACCCTCTCACCGACTACCTCATCGAGGTCGACGGCCCCCTCAAGCAGCTCTCCGGCGAGTGGGAGCGCACGTTCACCGCCTGGCGCGATGCGGGGCGGCATGTTCCCCCGGTCATGATCGTCGTGACGAACGAGACGAAGATGGCCGAGATCCTCGACCGGCACATCGCAGTGCTGGGCGAAGCCGGACCGGAACTACGCAATAACGACGTGCGGCAGGTCACCGTGCGGATCGACTCGAAGCTCCTCGCTGACGCTGAGGCTCGCGACGATGCCGAGACGGCGAGCGATGCCGCCGAGCGGATCCGCGCCCTTGTGGCGACGGTGGGGAAGGAGGCCCAGCCCGGTGAGCAGGTTCGCTGCCTCATCTCCGTCGCGATGTTGTCGGAGGGTTGGGACGCCCGCAACGTCACGCAGATCCTCGGGCTGCGGGCGTTCCAGAGCCAGCTTTTGTGCGAGCAGGTCGTCGGCAGAGGTCTCCGCCGCACCGACTACACCGACCTATCCCGCCCCGAGTATGTCGACGTGTACGGGGTGCCCTTTCAGCTGCTTCCGTTCGCCAAGGCGGACGCCGGGACCCCCATCGAGCCCCCGCGGACGACACAGGTACACACCATCACCGAGCGTGCCAACTGCCGGCTTGAGTTCCCTCGGGTCGTTCAGATCGTGAGCGACGTCGGGGAGACGCTCACCGTGGATATCGACGCGATCGAGCCGATCCGCGTGTCCGCGGAGTTCGACCCCACCGAGACTTGGATGGAGTTCGAGGCCGGATTGCCGGGCCAGGGGCTGGGCTTGGAGATCCACGACCGCGAGGTCGCCTACGAGCGCTTCAGGATGCAGCGGCTGCTCTTCCGCGTTGCCGCCGCGGTCATCGCGCCGTTCGACAAGCCCTGGTTGTTCCCGGATGCGCTCAAGATCGTCGAGCGGGTCGTCGCTGAGAAGGTGGACTACGGCAAGGGGGTCGACAGGCGCGAACTCTGCAACCTTCGCTACATGGAGCAGCTCCGACAGCGGATCAGCGACTCCATCAGGCCGGAGGCGGGCTCGACGGACCGGCTCTTGCCCGTCCTCGACAGCTACGACCCGATCGGGTCGACCGACCGTATCGCCTTCGTGACGGCAAAGCCCTGCGAGCTCACGATGAAGTCGCACATCTCCCACGTCGTGGCGGACTCGAAGTTGGAGGTCCAGATCGCCCACGAACTGGAGCAGGACGATCGCGTCCTTGCCTACGCGAAGAACGACCGCCTGTTCCTCGAGATCCCGTATCGATTCCTCGGTCGAACGCTGCGGTATCGCCCGGACTTCCTCGTGAAGCTGGGAGACGGCGAGATGCTCCTCATCGAAGGCAAGGGCAAAGCCGATGAGAAGGATGATGCGAAGGCGACCGCGGCGCGACGGTGGGTAGCGGCGGTGAACTCCTGGGGCAAGCTCGGGCGATGGGAGCACGCGATCTGTTACAAGCGGACCGAGGTTGATCCGGCGATCACTGCCGCTGTTCGCCGCCTTCGACCTGAACAGCCGTGAACTCGCCTAGGTTGATTCGAAGACTCCCTTGTCCTCGGCGTACTCACGCGCGAGCTTGCCAAGGTTCAAGTAGGTATATCGAGACTGCGTCAGGATTGGGTACGTCGAGTACACGAGCTTGAGGAAGTCGCCCCAATATAGTCGCTCGGTTCTGTGAATCACAAAGTCGAGAATCTCTTGATCCTCGGCGTTGAGTGTGGGGTTGTCCGCTGAAGGCTTGACGCCAATGACGGTTTTGTCCGCCCCAAAGACGTTCGCCTCGGACCTCAGTACAAATGCGTCGTCAGCCCTGGCTGTCTCCAAGACGTCCTTAACGTAAGGGCCGTAGTGATTGAAGTACCACTCAACATCTGACAGCTGCCTTCCTCGCTCGATCGCGGACCTCCAGTCAGCGAGGTAGACCATCTTGGTAAGCCGGGCGTTGGACAGCTCACCGGGGTGCGGATACTTCTTGCAGAAGTAGACCAGCACGTCTCGCAGGTTCGCCATCCTCAGAAGCCCTCCCTCATCGCGAACGCGGGGTCGGGCGCCTGAGCCCGTCGCTTCTCTAGGAATTCCAAGATGTGCCGGCCCTCCTCAGAGGCCATCGTAGCCTGAAGGTCGGACACGTCGAAGGCTGCAACCTCGACGCTTTCAACTACCAGGACCGCGGTTCGGTTCATCCCGCTCGGATCCTCCAGTGCTCGAGCGTAGAGAGTTCGGCTCTTCATCCGAAGGTTCTGGGCAGTCTCCAGCGGCATCTGCCAGTTGTTCACGAGGTCCGCCACATAGGCGTCCTGGTGGCTCTCAGGATCGGGCAGGTCGTCGACAAATGCCTCGCCTTGCTGCCACGCCCTCATGATGCATCCTTCAGAGTCCGGATAGAAAGGCCGCCCGGGCTTCGCGTATTCGGGGTTCTTCGAGTAGCGACCACTGATCACGAATATGTCCCTCTCGTGCTTGTAGAGACTGATCCGGTCCGTGTCGTTGAGTCGCAGCAGGTGATTGGCGAGCGTCGCGAGCTGCGAGTCACATGCGTCGCGGACGTAGGACCAAGAGTCATCAAGCTCCTGCCTAAGCCTCGCATTCTCCCGGGCCAGGTTCTCGGCCTCGGGAACCTTCTTCCAATCCAAGAGTTGCCCCCAACCCGAAACGCCGAGGCAACCGATCAATACACCCCAGCGAACAACTGAGCCGGGGTTTCCATCAACCCAAATCGCCGCACAAGCTGCGGCCGCGACACCTCCAGTGACAAGCAGCGGCGTCGAGTAGCGGGCGACCCAGGTACCGGCGCGGAGTGCCAGCGGACCAGTTCGTGCGCTCCCTCGCTCAGCCACAGCGTCTCCCCTAGTCGATGCGTTGTGGACTGGAACCTAGCGGACTTGACCCCGCGAAGGGCGCGGTGACTTCAAGCTGGCGCGGCCTCCAGTTCCCCGAGGACCCGCGCAACGCGCCGACGCAACTCAGGATGAATCGAGGATAAGTCGACCAAGCTGGCCAGATCCTTTCCGATATCGCTTGGTTGACGCATGAGAGCCGCTGCGAACTCGTCGCGTTCCCATTGGTCGCCACACATAAGCCGGCGGAGAATCTCGCGTGTAGTGGGATTCACGGTTCGCAGGAGACGGGCTAGCTCGCGATCATCCACCAGACGCTCAGCTCCTGTCATCCTTGTTCGAGTGGGTGCTTGAGCTGACTACCTTACGAGTTGGGCCGTCGCCATTGACGAACTCGCGCACTGGCGGCTGAAATTGGCTCTGTTCTCTCTGGCGCCATCTCGAGGCGTGCCACGCGGCGAGGGCTGAGCGGCCCCGATACCATCCGGGTGTGTCACAGCGCCGCGACATCATTTCTCTCGCCGTGCGGATCGCCCTGCGAAACGCCGTCGGCGGTTCCGGGCCCTATACCCTGCGCGAGATTGACGACCTCTTCAACGCGCACGAGTTCACCGACCGGGGATACGTCGAAGACGCCGGTGGCCAAAGGCGAACGCTCGTCGAGGAGTACCACGTCCGTATCGACTGGGCCGACCCGGACAGCGCGCAGCGTTACCTCGACCTGGCGGCCGACGTCTTGGACCGTTACCCACAGGAGAACGACACGCCCGGGTCCCCTGGTCGGAATCTTCGTCGAGCGCTGATGCAGGCGGGGTTCGTCGCTCCGGACGGGCGCGTTCGCGTCCCGGAGGCGCGGAGCGTGCCGCCCGAACCTGACGTGGAAGGTCTTTGGCTCCCCGACCGGCTCCGCGTGTTCATCAGTCACATTCACCCGGCACGCGCTGAGGTTACGGACATCGCTCGGTTCCTTGAGGGTTACGGCTGCACGTGCTTCGTCGCACACACGCAGATCGAGCCGTCGCAAGACTGGCGGGACGTCATCGAACGAGCGCTCGCCTCGTGTCACGCGCTCGTCGCGTACGTCACGGAGGAATTCCACGCCAGCAGCTGGACCGATCAAGAGGTTGGCTGGGCGATCGGTCGTGGAGTTACAGTCGTGCCAGTCAACGCCGGCTCGCAGCCCTACGGGTTCTTTGGCGCGATTCAAGCCATTCAGCTGGGGGAACTGGGACCGTGGCAATTGGCATTTTCTGTCTTCCGAGCCATCGCCATCGGATCCTTCCGTGCCTCGCCGACAAGAAGACGTCAGGCTCCAGAAGCCGCGCGGGCTGTGGTGCGCGCCTTCTGCAACTGTGGCAGCTTCGACGTTACGAGAGCGCGGTTCTCGCTGCTCGAGCTCATCCCTAAGGATCTTTGGACGCGCGAGATGGTCGCAGAACTCGAACGGGCGGCGGCGGAAAACGACCAGATCAGCGAGGCGTCCCTCGACGGAGGGACGCCAGCGCCGCAAGCCGTGCGAGACCTGGTCGCGCTAGTGCATCCGCGCTGAAGGCGCGCCGCAGGATCATCACGGGGCGGTCGAGGCGACCTCCAAGTTTCCTGTCGTGTGGATTGTGATCTCGATACGCACCACGGGCTCGCCGTTCAGGGACGATGAAGAACGCTCGTCGGCCAGGAGGGTGGCGAGTTCGGCCGGCATAGCGTCGAAGTCGAGCCCCTTGTGCTGCGCCCACAGACGCCACGCGTCCCTAATGCCCTGTGCGCTGAGGTGCCAATCCCCGTTTGGTGCTACCTGGTACGCGTCGATAATGCCCTTCCGGGCCCACGATCTGATCGCGTTGCCCGGGGCGCCCTTGCCATCGGGGCGGGGGAAGTAGGGGAAGATCTCCTTTACCTTGAAGACGTACCCGGAACGCATTGTCATCCTCCTTCACGCGAGACTCCGTATATCGCGTGACTCAAGGATACCACGCGTGTAAGTGAGTGAATCCGAGGTACAGACTGAGGTGGGGGCCGACCCAGCGACGTCGCAAGATTGCCGCCCTACTCGCCGTTGATGCGAGTGCGGTGTTCCTCGCGCAGCGATTCCATGATCTCGGCGAGCTGCGCCCCGCCTGTGTCGAAGAGATGCCCATACGTTTGGAGGGTCTCGCGGATGTCCGCATGACCGATGAACGCTTGGATGCTCTTCGGGTTCGCGCCAGCGTCGATAAGCAATGAGACGGCGGTGTGCCGCAGCTGGTGCGCGTTCACATCCATGCCGATTGCCTTCGCTGCGCTCGAGACGTTGTGGTTGATGTCGTTGTGCGCTCGCATCTCGCCGTTGGGTCCGTGGAAGACTCGCCCGTCGCTCGCGGTCGCGTGCTCGCTCACGAACGCCTCGATCTCGTCGGCGAGCGAACACGGGATGCTCACGACGCGACGACCGCTCGAGGTCTTCGGCGGCGCAACGTAGGCGGCCTTGCCGGTCTCGCGCACGACGGCCTGCCGGATACGAAGCTGGCACGCGTCACCCTCGCGTCGCATGTCCTGGACACGAAGCCCACCAACCTCGCCGGCACGAAGGCCGCCGTACGCCATAACAAGCACCTCAAGCCGGTCGCGCGCAGCACCCATGGCAGCCGCGAGCCCGGTCGCGCCTCGACGCAGGCGGCGCGCAGACTCAGCGAGCGCCTCGATCTGATCGACCGTCAACGGCTCCACCTCCTCGCGCCGACCGGCCTTCGGTCGCTTGACCTCGGGGGCACGGGCGAGGGGGTTCGCCTCGATGTCGCCGACCAGCATGGCGCGCTTGAGCACCTTGCTGATCAGCTGGTGGACGTTTCGCCTCGCGCCGACTCCAGCGTCCAGTTGTGCCCACCACCGCGTGAGGTCGTCTGGCGTGACGTGTCTCACGTCCATCTTGCCGAGTTCCGTGTCGTCGAGGTGGACGCGGATGTTGCGCTCGTAGAGGGTGCGCGTCGTGTCCCTGAGCTCGCGGTCAGCGGCGATCATGCGACGCAGATAGCCGACCACGGACCAGTCGGGGTCCTCGGCCTGCAGCGCCGTCAGCCCCAGCATCGCAGCCATGGAGGCGTCCATCTCGCCGCGATCGAACGACCTCTGGTGTTCGGCCATGAGGGCGTCGTGCGGTGAGGGCTCGACAGTCGCCTTGAACGCGAGCGCCTCCGCCTCGGTGCGGAACTGCCGATACCGCTTCTTCGAGTCGCGACCGCCCTCGCGCCACGACACGAGCCACGCGGTGTCGCTCTTCTTACGGATGCTGGCCATGCGTCAACTCCTGACTCGTGCAGGGTCGAGGTGTGCCTACCCCGTGCCTACCTTTGCACGTCAGGATACATTTTCGCGGAGGCGGCGTGATTTGAACACGCGAGGGGCTTTTTAGGCCCCTAACCGCTTTCGAGGCGGTCCCGTTCGTCCGCTCCGGCACGCCTCCGTCGGCGAGTCTAGCAACGCGTCGAGGCCGGACCGTTCAGCCGATCGTTATCCAAGCATCACGAGCTTCAATCCCCGCTTGCGGATGCCCTTGATGATGTCGGGGAGCGCGGCGATCGTGGCCGAGCGGTCGCCGCCTCCGTCATGAAGCTCCACGATAGACCCGGCGTGCACATGACCGAGCACGCTCTTCACGATCGCGTGCCTCGTGGCTCCAGGTTCCCAGTCCCGAGGATCCACGCTCCACAGGACGATCCGAAGTCCCGCGCGGTCGGCCATCGCGATCTCCGCGGGGTCGTAGCTTCCGCCCGGGGGCCGGAACAGCGTCGGGCTGAGCCCAAGCCCCTCGAGCGCGTCGTTCGTCATCGACATCTCGCTCTCGATGTGCACCGGTGCCAGCTCGTCGAACGGCGGCGTTACCGGGTGATCCCACGAGTGGTTCTCGACGAGCATGCCGTCGTGCTCCTCCTTGCGAACCAGCTGCGGGCGGCGCTCGGCGAGGTTTCCGATGACGAAGAACGTCGCCTTCACGCGATACCGACGCAAGATCCGCAAGATACGCGCGGTCGATCCGGGCCAGGGCCCGTCGTCGAAGGTGAGCGCGACCACCTTCGGTGTCCTGCCCTTGCCCTTGGGGATGTACTGGGTACCCAACACCTTCCCGGAGATCTGCCCGAAGTGGGTGACCTTAGTGATCCGCCACGTCGAGACCGTGAACTGGGGATCGCCCGCTCGGTAGCCGGGGAGCTCGGTCCTGGTCGTTCGGACGGGCTCGGTCCGATCCGTACCGTCCTGGACCTCGATCACGTCGCCGTTCAGGAGCACCCGCGAGGCGATCGCGGCCACCCCATCGACGAGCAGAGCTCCGGGATCGGCCTGGCGTTTCAGGATCGCGCCGGTTACGTCCACGAGCTTCCCCGGCTCCGGATGCAGATCGTAGGTACCGATGACGCTCGCCAGGGTCGTGGCGACGGGGACCGTCACCTGCTGCGACTCGATGGTAATCGTCATCTCGGGGACGCTCGGGCGATCGGATCGGGTCTGCAACAGCAGGATCGATCCAGCGACGAGCAGGGAAACGGCGACAGCCGAGATGGCGATCCGTTTCCGCCACTTCGATGTTCTTCCGTTCCCTCCAAGAGAGAAAGACCCGGCCATGGGTCGGGCCATCGTAGGTCAACCGATCGTTGCCCGCGCTACCGGCGATCGCGGAAGAATCGCTGCAGAAGTTCGGCCGACCTTTCGGCGAGGACCCCTGCCTCGAGCTCCACCCTGTGGTTCAGCCGTTCGTCCTGGAGCAGGTTGCCGAGGGAGCCCGCGAACCCCGCCTTGGGGTCGCTCGCTCCGAAGACCACACGGTCGAGACGCGCGTTCACCATGGCACCCGCACACATCGCGCAGGGCTCGAGGGTGACGTAGAGCGTGCACCCCTCGAGCCGCCACGAGCCCACCTCCTCGGCCGCTTGGCGCAGTGCCACGATCTCGGCGTGCGCGGTGGGATCGTTGAGGAGCTCGCGCTCGTTCCCAGCCCCGCCCAGGAGCTCGTCGCCGCGGACCACCACACATCCGATCGGAACGTCGCCGTGGGCAACGCACGCGACCGCCTCTTCGAGCGCCATCGACATGAAGCGTTCGTCACGCGGGTCGGTCATCGCATCAATAGGCGTCGATCTCGCGCAACCGATCGTCGCTGATTCCGAAGTGATGCGCGATCTCGTGCGCGACGGTGTGCGCGATCACCGCTCGCAGCTTCGCATCGCTTCCGCCTGCGACGTGTTGGATCGTCGAGCGGAACAGCGTGATGCGATCCGGCATGGCCCATGTGTAGTGGCCGCCTCGAGCGCTGAGTGGCACTCCTTGGTAGAGCCCGAGGAGTCCATGCTGTCCCGGCGGTGGTTCGTCTTCGACGAACACCTCGACGTTGTCGAGCGTTTCGTGAACCCATCCCGGCAACGACTCGACCGCCTCTGCGACGAGCTCTTCGAAGCGATCGGGCGTCCACGACACGGGATGCAGCCTATGCAGTCGGCAGCCAGGGAGCCCGCGTGGCTTCGTAGACGGTGATCTTCTCCTCGTTGCGGAGGGTGAGGCCGATGTCGTCGAGGCCTTCGAGCAACCGCCAGCGGGTGAAGTCGTCGATCTCGAAGACCTCCTCCAGGCCGGGGGCGCTCACGGAGCGACGTTGGAGGTCGACGACGATCTCGGTCGCGGGGTCGTCGAGCACCGCATCCATCAACGCCCTGACGGACTCAGCCGGAAGCTCCACCGGCAACAGGCCGATCTTCATGCAGTTGTTGCGGAAGATGTCGGCGAAGCTCGGCGCGACGACCGCTCGGAACCCGGCGTCCTCGATCGCCCACGGCGCGTGCTCACGACTCGATCCGCAACCGAAATTGGCCCCAGCCAGCAGGATCGAGGCGTTCGCGTAGCGCGGGTCGTTGATCACGAAGTCCGGATCCTTGCGCCACTCCGCGAACAGGAAGGGCCCGAAGCCTGTCCGTTCGATCCGCTTCAGGTACTCGGCCGGGATGATCTGGTCGGTGTCCACGTCGCTGCGGTCGATGGGCAGCGCGGTGCCCTCGATGACCTCGATCGGTTCCACGTTGCTCACGCCTCCTTCGCGGGAAGGTCGTCCGGTGTCGTGAAATGGCCGGCGACGGCGGTGGCGGCGGCGACGGCCGGGCTCACTAGGTGGGTGCGTCCGCCCTTCCCCTGCCGGCCTTCGAAGTTCCGATTGCTCGTGCTGGCGCTCCGCTCGCCCGGACTCAGGGTGTCGGGATTCATCCCCAAACACATCGAGCAGCCGGCGCCGCGCCACTCGAAACCAGCTTGCTCGAAGATCCGGTCGAGCCCTTCCGCCTCCGCTTGTTGTTTCACGGCGAAGGAGCCGGGAACGACCAAGGCCCGGAGCCCGTCGGCGACCCGGCGGCCGGCGACGACGCCCGCCGCCACGCGCAGATCTTCCATCCTCGAATTCGTGCAGGAACCGATGAAGACCGTGTCGGGGCGGACCTCGCGCATCGGCGTTCCCGCCCGGAGCGCCATGTAGGAAAGAGCGCGAGCCGCCGACTCCCGCTTCGCCGGGTCCTCGAACGAATCCGGATCGGGAACCGATTCGTCGATGGTCACCGACTGCGCCGGGTTCGTTCCCCAACTGACGTAGGGACGGAGGGAGGTCGCGTCGATGTGCACGTCCTCGTCGAAGACGGCGCCGCCGTCGGTTGGAAGGGTGCGCCAATCCTCAAGCGCCCGCTCCCAGTCGGCTCCCTTCGGCGCGTGTTCGCGGCCCTCGACGTAGGAGAACGTCGTGTCGTCGGGCGCGATCACCCCCGCCCGAGCGCCGGCCTCGATCGACATGTTGCAGACGGTCATCCGACCTTCCATCGACAACGCGCGGATCGCGCTTCCTCGATACTCGATGATCTTCCCGACGCCGCCGCCCGTGCCGATGCGGTGGATGATCCCGAGCACGACGTCCTTCGCGCTCACGCCCGCGGGAAGATCGCCCTCGATCGTCACCGCCATCGAGCCGGGACGGTTCTGGGGCAGCGTCTGCGTCGCCAACACGTGCTCGACCTCCGACGTTCCGATGCCGAACGCGAGCGCACCGAACGCGCCGTGGGTCGAGGTGTGCGAATCGCCGCACACGATCACCAATCCCGGTTGCGTGTATCCCCTCTCGGGCCCGATCACATGGACGATCCCTTGGCCGGGTGAGCCCATCGGAAAGATGGTGATGCCGAATTCGGCAGCGTTGTTCGACAGGGCCTGCATCTGACGCGCGCTGATCGGATCCGTGACCGGACCGGGAGTCGTCGGCACGTTGTGATCCATCGTGGCGACGGTCAGGTCGGGGCGTCGGACGGAGCGCTCGTGGAGGCGAAGGCCGTCGAAGGCCTGCGCCGATGTCACCTCGTGGACGAGGTGCAGATCGACGTAGAGAAGGTCGGGCTCGCCCTCAGCCCGATGGACGACGTGGCGTTCCCAGACCTTCTCGGCAAGCGTCTGCGGCATCGATGCGCTCCTCGTGGTCATGGCTCCGCCCTTGTCTCTCTGCCCGCCGGAGGGTTGTTCCGATATCTGGAACTGGGTACCATTATGCGGAATGTGAGCATAACAGCCCCGCCCACGCGACGCAGGCCCGGCACGATCCACGTGCCCGCCACCGGTGTGGGCGTTCTCGACCGGTGCGTCGCGGTCCTCGATGCGGTCGAGCGCGGCTCGCGGAGCTTCACCGACATCGTTGAGACCACCGACCTCACGCGTTCCACGACCCACCGGCTGGTGAAGGCCCTCGAAGCGCAGGGGCTTCTCACCTTCCAAGTCAGCTATGGCTACCGGCTGGGACCGCGGCTGCTCCGGCTCGCCGCCACGGCGATGCGCGAGCTGCCACTGCGTGATCTGGCGCACCCGATCCTCGAGCGGCTGGCGAGGATGACCGGCGAGTCCTCCCAGCTGTTCATCCGCGACTACGAGCGGCGCGTCTGCATCGATTCCGTCGAATCCGATTCCGAGCTGCGCACGATCGTCGAGATCGGCTCGGAGCTTCCGCTGACGGCCGGCTCCGCGGGCAAGATCTTCCTCGCGTTCGGACCCGAGGGGCTGCGGCGCGACCTGATCGCGCAGGCCGAGAAGCTCACCGACAAGACCCCGGTCGGACCCGCGCTCGAGCAGCAGGTCGCCACGGCACGTCGACTCGGGTACGCCACCAGCGCGGGCGAACGCCAGCCGGGTGTCGGTTCGGTGAGCGCTCCGGTCATCGGCCCGCTGGGCGAACTGATCGCGGTGGTGTCCGTGTCCGGACCCGAGGGTCGGCTCGGCCGGATCGGCGCGAAGCGACACGCACCCGCGGTGATCGAGGCTGCGCACGAGGTCGAGCGGGCCCTCGGCGCCTAGGGCTGACCCCCGGCACCCCTGCTATGCAGGCCAACCGGCTCATGCCGTAGGATTCGTTCCGATGCCCACGGTCGGTTCGCTGCCGAGCGCCGTCGATGCTTGGCTCACCCCGCGCCGTGCGGTCACGGCCTCAGTGCTAAGCATCGTCGCCGTCGCTCTCGTCGCCGCTACTCCCAACTCTCCGTTCCACCCTGCCCTGCCGGTACAGGCAGAGACGGGCGGTCCGATGCGGATGGTGGCGGGGTTGTTCCTGCTCACCCACCTGTCGAACGACATGCTGGTCATGGTCGGGCTGGCTGCGATGATCGCCGCGGGGGCGTCGTTCCTGCTCGTCCTGCGGGCATGCTCCCGTGGCCTGCTCCCCGTCCGCACGGTGATCACGCTCGCTGTGGCCTACCAGGTCGTTGTCCTCCTGCTGCCGCTGCTGCTGTCGCGCGACGTCTTCAGCTACGCCTACTACGGACGGATCGTCAGCCGGTACGGCGGCAACCCGTACGTGCAGGTGCCGGCGAACTTCCCGCAAGATCCGTTGTCGCGTTTCATCTGGCCGGATTGGCGCAACACACCCTCGGTCTACGGTCCGTTGTTCGTGTGGCTCGCCGCGGCGATCACGGCAGTGTTCCACTCGATCCCCGGCACGATCGTCGCGTTCAAACTCGTGGCGGTCGGCGCGATGGTGGGTTCGATGGCGATCGTTCGCTCGCTCGTTGACCGCGTGAACCCTCGAAGGACCGCATACGCGGTCGCGATGATCGGCCTGAACCCGATCATGATCTTCCACACGGCGGGCGGCGGACACGTCGACGCGCTCGTCATGCTCTCCGTGGCCGCTGCGATCTGGCTCGTCGTGGCAAAGCGCGAGCTGACCGCTACCGCGGCGCTCACGCTCGGTGCGCTGGTGAAGGTCACCGCCGCGGTGCCGCTCGTGTTGATGCTCGTCTATCTCGTCGCCCGAACGGAGCGAGGCAAGCGGCTCGGGCTTCTCGCGAAGCACCTCGGACTCGCCGTGGGGATCTCGCTCGTCGCCGCGCTCCCGTTCCTCCAACGTGCAAACCCGACCCTGGGGATGCTCGACCTCATCCACCACGACTCGTGGATGGCGCCGCCCGAGTTGATGGAGCGGCTCTTCGAGGCGATCGGCCGGGGTGTCGCCGGCAGCGTCGGGGGCTCGATCGGCGTCGACATCGCCAGGATGGCCGTCTTCGGGACGCTCGCGTTCGGCTTGTTCATGATCGGGAAGCAGGTTGCTCGCAGAGCGCAGGCGGGCGCCGATGCCCTGTTCCTGGGCGCGGCGTGGGGATGGTCGCTGATCTTGATGATGCTCGTCTCGCCGACGCTGTTCCCGTGGTACTTCGCCTGGGTGATCCCGATCGCGTGGATGCTGCCCCGAGTTCCACGGCGGACGCTCGAGCTGGCGTGCGCGGTCCTCGTCGCCTCCCAGCTCGAGGTGCAGACGTTCCAGTTGCCGGGGTGGTTGCAGCTGAAGCTCGTGTTCGGCCATCCGCTGTTGATCGCGTTGCTCGTCTGGTTCGGGGTGGACCTGTGGAAGAGGCTTCGGGGCGACGTTCCCCTCGACGCCGAGGTGATCCCGGACGCGGTCGGCCCGCCGGCCGTCGCCAGCTACCAGGCGTAGGCTTCGGGCGCTGGTCCTCCGGGGCCGGGAAAGATCGTGTCAAGCTTGCCGAGCACGTCGGGGTCCAGTCGCACGTCTAGCGCCTTCAGGGACGATTCCAGCTGGTCGACCGTGCGCGGACCGATGATCGGAGCGGTCACCGCCGGTTGCGCGAGCAGCCAAGCGAGCGCGACGTCTGAAGGACGTGCACCGAGCTCGTCGCAGAGCGATTCCCACGCTTCGAGCTGTGCACGGTGATCCTCGATCTCCTGAAGCATGTATCCCTGCGCGCGGCGGCCTTCCACGACTTTGTGCAACGCGCCGGCGAGCAATCCGCCGGCCAGCGGGCTCCATGGGATCAGCCCCATGCCGTACTCCTGGACGGCCGGGATGACCTCGAGCTCGATCGTGCGAGCCGCGAGGTTGTAGTGCGACTGCTCGACGGCCAGACCGAGCGAGTGACGCCAGTTCGCGATCTCGTTGGCGCGGGCGATATGCCAGCCCGCGAAGTTCGACGAACCCACGTAGAGGATCTTGCCTTCGACCTTCAGTTGTTCCATCGCTTCCCAGATCTCGTCCCACCACGCCTCGCGATCGATGTGATGCATCTGGTAGAGGTCGATGTAGTCGGTCTGCAACCGCCGGAGCGATGCTTCGCACGCCTTGCGGATCGCGAGCTTCGACAGCCGGCTCTCGTTCGGCCAGTCGCCCATCCCGCCGTAGACCTTCGTCCCGAGCACGACCTTATCCCGGCGCCCTCCGCCTTTCGTGAACCAACGACCGATGATCTCTTCGGTGGCACCGACGCCCAGATGCCGGCCGTACACGTTGGCCGTGTCGAAGAAGTTGATGCCGTGCGAAACGGCGGAATCCATGATGGATTGGGACTCCGGTTCGGTGGCGTGCGGTCCGAGGTTCATCGTCCCGAGACAGAGCCTGCTCACGACCAGCCCGAGCCGGCCGACATGCGTGTACTCCACTCTGCGTTCCTCCATGTTTTCTGGCGATGTGGTCCCGTCAGAAGAAACTCTACGCCGGAGGATCCGAAGCGACGCGCTGATCGAGGGATCCATCGTGGTCGGGCGCGATCGTGCCCGGGACGAGCCATACCGTCAGCAGGATCGTCGTCGCGCCCAGAACCCCGGCGCCTATCAAGGTCGCACGCACCCCGATCGCCGCAGCGATCGGTCCGGTCAGCGCATATGACAAGGGGAACCCGCCCGTCGAAATCATCCAATCGATGCTCGATACGCGTCCTAGGAACTCCGCAGGCACGAGCCGGGCCACGACGGTGAACCACAGGACCATCACGACCGTGAAGGCGGCGTTGCATACGAAGCTGACGACGTACATCGGTCCCACCGATCCGGCGAGCCCGAATCCGGCGAGCAGGGCCGTCCCGAGCGCCCATGAGAGGTACATCGTCGTGAGGGGACGCTTCGGCTGACGCCGCTGCCCCATCACGCCTGCAACGATCACCGATCCGAGACCCCCGGCCGCGAACACGAGGCCGAGCTGCTTCGCGGAACCGCCGAACAGGTTCTTCACGACGTAGGGAACCAGGACATCGAAGGGCCCGATGAAGCAGAGGAGGCTGAGCGTCGCGGCCGCCATCGAGGCCCAGAGCCAGGTCCGTGAGCGCACGTAGCCGAGCCCCTCCTTCAGATCGTGCATGACCGAGGTCTCCTCGCTTCGGGCGACGGGCGGCCGCGCCTGCATCGAGAGGATCATCAACGCCGAGAACGCGAAGGTCACCGCGTCGATCACGAACGCGCCGCCCGGACCGATCCCGCTCACCAGGAAGCCACCGATCGCGGGCCCGATCAGGATCTGGCCCATCGGGCGAACGAGCTGGCCGAGGGAGTTCGCCTCGATCAGGAGCTCGCTCGAGACGAGATCTGGCACCATCGCGTGGAACGACGGACCGAACAAGGCTTCGCCGACTCCGTAGATCGCGGCGAGCACCACGAACTCCCACAACCGAGGCGAGCCCGCCAGCGTGATCGCTCCCATCGCGCCGATCGCGACCATCCGCACGATGTCGGCGATGATGAGCAGCCGCCGTCGTTGGACACGATCGCTCAAGACGCCCGAGAACAGGAGAAAGA
>JALYLV010000018.1 GCA_030774035.1 Actinomycetota bacterium | reverse complement strand
CCCGCGCCTGCTCCGTGAGGTCGAGAGCCTCGCGGCCGAGCGCTTCCGCCAACTGGCGTCGAGCACGCTCGCGGGCGATGGATCGCTCGCAGATGACCTTCAGGCGCGTCGCCTCGATCCCTACGCAGCCGCAGCTGAGCTGGGCCGGCGAGCCGCCGCCGAGCGGTCCGGGCAGGGGTGAGGTAGACCGGAGGAGACGATGGAAGCGGATCGGGAAGCGAAGACACTCTCGGGCGAGCCCGTCGCGGCCGTCTATACGCCCGACGATCTCGGGGATGGGGCGGCGCCGACGCTGGGCGCCCCCGGCGAGTTCCCGTTCACGCGCGGCGTATACCCGTCGATGTACCGGGGGCGGCTGTGGACGATGCGCCAGTTCGCGGGCTTCGGCACGCCGGCCGAGACGAACGCGCGCCTGCGACGTCTCCTCGAACACGGCCAGGGCGGGCTCTCCGTCGCGTTCGATCTCCCGACGCTGATGGGACTGGACTCCGACGACCCTCGGAGCGAGGGGGAGGTCGGTCGCTGCGGCGTCGCGACCGATTCGCTCGACGATTTCGAAACCCTGTTCCAGGACATCCCGCTTGACGGCGTCACCACCTCGATGACGATCAACGCGCCCGCAGCCGTCATCTTCGCGTTCTTCCTCGCGGCGGCCGAGCGCCAAGGCGTGGCGTGGTCCTCGCTCGACGGGACGCTTCAGACCGACATCTTGAAGGAGTACATCGCGCAGAAGGAGTGGGTGTTCCCGCCGCGACCGCACCTGCGGCTGATCGGCGACCTGATGGGGTTCTGCGCCGCGAACGTGCCGAAGTGGCATCCACTGAGTGTGAGCGGCTACCACATCCGGGAAGCCGGAGCGACGGCGGCCCAGGAGCTCGCGTTCACGCTGGCTGACGGGTTCGCCTACGTCGAGCTCGGGCTGTCGCGCGGTCTCGACGTGAACGGTTTCGCGCCGGGCCTGTCCTTCTTCTTCAACGCGCACATGGACTTCTTCGAGGAGATCGCGAAATACCGGGCGGCACGGCGGATCTGGGCGAGGTGGTTGCGGGATCGGTACGGCGCCACCGACACGAACGCCATGCGGCTACGGTTCCACGCCCAGACGGCCGGCGTGTCGCTGACCGCGCAGCAACCAACGAACAACGTGATTCGAACGAGCGTCGAAGCGCTCGCGGCGGTGCTGGGGGGCACGCAGTCGCTCCACACGAACTCCCTCGATGAAGTCCTCGCGCTGCCGACGGAGGAGGCGGCGCTGCTCGCGCTCCGCACCCAACAGGTGATCGCCCACGAAAGCGGCGTGCCGGATGTAACAGACCCTCTCGGCGGCTCGTATTTCGTCGAGGCCTTGACCGACCGGATGGAGGAGCAGGCGGAAGCGCTGTTCACGCAGATCGACCGCATGGGCCACGGATCGATGTTGGACGGCGTCTTGGCGGGCATCGAAGCCGGCTGGTTCCAGAAGGAGATCGCGGAGTCCGCGTACCAGGAGCAGCGACGTTTCGAGTCGGGCGACCTGGTGAAGGTCGGTGTCAACGCCTTCGTCGAGGAAGACGAGTCACCGATCGACACGCTGATCATCGGCCCGGAGACAGAGCGGGCCCAGCGGCAAGCCGTGGCTGAAACACGAGCGACGCGCGACCCCGAGCCCGCCCGGTCGGCGCTCTCCGCACTCACCGAGGCCGCCCGCGACGATACGAACCTGATGCCACTCTTGATCGAGTGCGCCCGTGCACGATGCACCGAAGGCGAGATGGTGTCGGCTCTTCTCGAGGTGTTCGGCGACTATCGCGAGACCCCGCGGTTCTGATCGGGTGGCACCTCATGCCGTTGCATGAAGTTGCATTTGCCATGGCTTGCGGTATTTGGTTGGATGGCCTCTCGATGGACGAACGGCACGGGTCGTGATCGGGGCGGGACGCGCCGCCGAGACGTTCGGCTTGGGCGTCATCCTCTCGGCATTCTTCTTCGGGTTCCGGCATGGGATCGACTGGGATCACATCGCAGCGATCACGGACATCACGAGCTCGCAGGATTCCCGAGGAAAGGCGATGTTCTTCGGATCGCTGTACGCGTTGGGACATGCGCTCGTCGTCTTCGTGATCGGCACCCTCGCGATCGTCCTGGGCGAGCAATTACCGCCGGGCGTCGACAACGTGATGGAGCGGATCGTCGGGTTCACGCTGATCCTGCTCGGTGTATACGTCTTCGCGGGGCTCATCCGCCACGGCCGGGAGTTTCGGATGCGCAGCCGGTGGATGCTGATCTTCACCGGTGTACGCAACCTGTCTCAACGAGCGCGGCGTCGGGTACTCAGCGACGCCGACCGCGAGCACGAGTTGCAACCCGTGCACATCCACAGCGACGGGATGCAAGAAGAAGTCGGTTCCCTCTCGCTCTCGGCAGCGGGAGACATCCCGGTCTCCGAGTGGCACCACGGGCACCACGGGCACCCCGGTCACCACCACCACAAGCACCCCGAGCCCGACGACGCGTTCATGAACTACGGACGCGCAACCTCGTTCGTGGTGGGGATGGTCCACGGCGTCGGAGCAGAGACGCCCACCCAGCTGCTGATCTTCCTCGCTGCGGCGGGGGCGGGTGGCAGGTTCACCGGCGAGGTCGTTCTCGGAGCGTTCATCGTCGGCCTGCTGACGTCTAACTCGTTGATCACGCTGGGTTCTGCGGTGGGGTTCCTGAAAGCGTCGGAGAACTGGCAGATCTACGCGGCGGTCGCGATACTCACGGCGACATTCAGCCTCGTGATCGGATCGCTGTTCCTGTTCGGCAAGGGGACGCTGTTGCCAGCCCTCTTCGGTGGCTGAGGCCTACCTCTAGGCCGAGACGCCGAGCGCGGCGGCGCAGTCGACGCACAGCCCGGTGATCGCGAAGTGGGTGAGATCGGCCTCGAAGCCGTGATGCGTCCGGATCAGCTGCTGGAGCGTCTTGGCTTCGGCGAGTGAGAGGGCGTCATCGCGGCCACATCGTCCGCACGTCAGGTGGACGTGCTCGGCCTCTTCTGCCCGGTGATACTCGGCGCCGGTCTCCAGATGGGAGTGGGAGAGGACGCCAACCTCCTCCAAGAGCGTCAGGGTCCGGTAGACCGTCGACGCATTGACCCCCGGCATCTCGCCTTGCACCTTGCGTGCGATCACGGTGGGGGAGATATGACCGACGGTGCGCATGACCTCGGACACGATCGCCCGCCGCTGCGGCGTCATCCTCAGCCCGCGAGTACGCAGCTCATCCATGACGTCCCCGAAGTCGTGGCCCGCTCGCTCCATGAGGAGCGGCATTCTAGCAGCGACTTGCAGGTGCAACAGACCTTGCAAGAGGCTCCGCCACGGGCGGGTCGGATAGCATCGCGACCATGCCGGAGTTCGTTCGACTCGAGGTGGACGACGGGGTGGGCCTCGTGCGTCTCGACCGCCCCCCCGCGAACGCGATCGATCATCAGGTCGGTCTCGAGCTGCAGGAGGTTCTGCGCGAAGCGGAGCGTCGAGATGACATCGGGGCGCTCGTGGTGTGGGGCGGGCGGAAGCTCTTCGCCGCTGGGGCCGACGTCAAGGCCATGGCCGGATACGGACCGAGCGAGATCGGACCCGTTGTGGCCGCGCTTGGGGATGCACTCGATCTCCTCGAGTCGATCCCAAAGATCTCGATCGCGGCCATCAACGGATACGCGCTCGGGGGCGGGTTCGAGCTGGCGCTCGCCGCCGATCTGCGTTACTTGGCCGAGGATGCGACGATCGGCCAACCCGAGATCAAGCTCGGGGTGATCCCCGGCGCCGGGGGCACCCAACGGATCGTCCGCGTGGCGGGTGTCGGCGTGGCGGCCGACCTGATCTATTCGGGCCGTGGTGTCGGAGCCCAAGAAGCCCAGCGGCTCCTCCTGGCGCACCGCGTGATCGAGCCCGACGGCGTTCTGGACGCCGCGACCGCGGACGCCCGGAGCTTCGCATTCGGACCTCGCGACGCCCTGGCCGCCGCCAAACAAGCGATCCGAGCGGCCTCCGAGAACCCCTCGTCCGTCGGTCGTGCCCGAGAGCGCGACCTCTTCGTGTCTCTGTTCGACACCTCTGACCAGCGAGAAGGCATGCGGGCCTTCCTCGAAAAGCGTGACCCGCGCTTCGGAGGCGATAAGCGGTAACGCCCCGCCTCTTCCGAAATCGGAATGAACCGGTAGCCGTGTCTGTTCGAACCCCTGAAGAGAGAGGTCGATCGGAAGGATGTGGCGCACGTGATCGACGAGAGATACCGAGGCGCGTCGGTTCGGACCCTGCCCAGGCCGAACAAGAGCTACAAGGCGGGGCGTGTGTGTGCCGAGCCGGGTTGCGGCACGAAGCTCTCCATCTACAGCAAGTGGAATTACTGCTGGCAGCACGAACCCGTTCACGCCTACGTTCCCCGCGGCAAGCGGAAGAGCCGCAGCGAAGCAGCTTGACCCCCTGGCGTCCATCCTGTTCAAGCCGCCGACCCGTACGCCGATAAGGGAAGGGACCGCTCCCCCCAAGCGCGGCTCCGTCAGGCGTCGACGAGCAGGACTGCCGAGCGCCAACCCCGCGAGTCACTGACGAGCGCGATCGCCTCGGCGGTCCGCAGTTCCCCGACGGTGATCGTTCGCTCAGCGAGCGTCCCGGTTTCCAGCGCGATCCGTCGCCCGATCCCCGCCAATAGACCCGCGTCCAGCGGTGGTGTCCACCACCGTCCCTCGAGCTTCACGGCGAGGTTCGCGATCGTCGATTCCGTGAGCTCACCCCGGTTGTTCACGAGCAGCGCGTCGTCGGCGTCGGGGTGCCGCTTCCTGGCGTCCTCGTACCGCTGCCGGAGCGAGGTCTTGTGGAACAAGAACACGTCCGAGGGGTCGACCGACACGTCGTCCAGGGCAACTCGAACGGGCTCGAGTTCCCTTTGATCGATCGGCGACACCCCGACCTCCACCTTGGCGCTGCGTGAGAGCCGCAGCCGGATCCGCGCGGGCCGGTCCATCCCCGATCCGGCGGGATCCAGCGCGGTCCTGATCGCGGGCTCGTCGAAGGGGAAGCCGAAGTACCCGGCCGAGGCACGCAGGCGGTCGAGGTGCTCCGCGAGGTGCAGGATCGGCGCACCGGGTTCGCGGCGCATCGTCTCGAGCAGCTCGAACGGCGGGCGACGCGCGGTCAACACGCGCGCCTTCGCGACGGTCTCCTCGTACTCACCGGCGGCAGATGAGTCCCAGGTGATGCCACCGCCGACCCCGTATTCGGCGGCTCGGGTCTCGGAATCGACAACGACGGTTCGGATGGCCACGTTGAACGAGGCGCTCGGCCCGGGCGCGCCGGCCGGCGCGATCCAGCCGACCGACCCGCAGTACACACCCCGCGGGGAATCCTCGAGCTCGGCGATCAGCTCCATCGTTCGGACCTTCGGCGCGCCGGTCACCGAACCCGACGGGAACAGAGCGCGGAAGACGTCGAGCAGTCCGGCCTCGGCCTCGAGCTCGCCGGTCACGGTGGAGGTGAGCTGCCACACGGTCTCGTAGCGCTCGGGTTCGAACACCTTCGACCACTCGACCGACCCGATGCGCGCGACGCGGCCGAGGTCGTTCCGGAGCAGATCGACGATCATCGCGTTCTCGGCCCGCTCCTTCACGGAACCGCGCAAGCCGGCGGCGATCGCGTCGTCCTCCTCGGGCCACCGGCCGCGCGGGGCGGTGCCCTTCATCGGTCTCGTGCTCAGCCGGCCCTGTTCGATCTCGAAGAACAGCTCCGGGGATGCGCTGAGAACCCGGTATCTGCCTGCGTCGATGTATGCCGCATGAGCGCTCCGTTGCGCGAAGCAGAGATCGCGATACAGGCCCCGCTCGTCGCCTTCGACGATCGAACGCAAGCGCAAGGTGTGATTGACCTGATACGTGTCGCCTGCGGCGATGTGCTGGCGGATCCGGGCGATCGCGCTGTCATAGCGGTCGCGGTCGACCGACGGTTGCCACGCGCCCTCAGGTGGAGGCGTGTCGTCGCGAGGTCGCGGCAGGACGGCATCCTCACGCCGCTCGAACATCGCGAACCACGCCAAGGGGAGTCGTTCGAACGGATCTCCGGCCGCACGAGCCCGCACGCCCAGCGCCGGATCGAGCCCGGGGGCAGCCTCGTACGCCACGAACCCAGCCACCCACAGGCCTCGTGCAGCGGCCCCTTCTGCGGCCTCTATCGCCGGTGCGACCTCATCGGCGCGCGCGGCTTCGATCACGCCGACCGGATCCACGAGCCTGAACGAAGAAGCGGCGCTGGTGAGGTCGTCGAACCGCGCGTCGATCATCCCGGAACGATACGCGGAGGTAGGGGATAGGCTCGTTGCAGTGTCAGGGCACCCCCTCTTCGCATGGTTCTATTCGAAGCTCGCGCCGCGCGCGGACGCGCGAGGAGCCACTGAGCATCGGTCGAAGATGCTCGCCCGAGCCGGCGGGCGGGTGCTCGAAATCGGCGCCGGAACGGGCCTCAACTTCCCCCACTACCCGACGGGCGTGACAGAGCTGCTCGCCACCGAGCCAGATCCGCACATGTTCAAGCGGCTCAGCGCAGCGGCCGGTTCGGCCAACGTGCCCGTGCGGTTGCAGCGGGCCGAAGCCGATGAGATCCTGGTCGATGACGGATGGGCCGACGTCGTGGTCTTCAGCCTCGTGCTTTGCTCGGTCTCCGATGTTCCGGCCGCGCTGAGCGAAGCCAGGCGTGTGCTGCGGCCGGACGGCACATTGCTCTTCTACGAGCACGTCCGATCGGCGGATCCTCGGTTCGCCGCGTGGCAGGACCGACTCGACCGGCCGTGGGGGCGCTTCGGGGCAGGGTGCCATCCCAACCGCGATACGGTCGGAGCGATCGAGGCGGCCGGGTTCTCGATCGAGGAGATCGAGCGCTTCGATGTCCCCGGGGATCTCCTCGCGACTCCCCACGTCCTGGGCTCGGCCCTGCGGTAGCCTCGAACTCCATGAGCCCCTCGGTCTTGGTCGCGATGTCCGGCGGCGTCGACTCCTCCGTCGCCGCGTGCCTGCTCCATGAGCAGGGGTACGAAGTGCTGGGGTCGCACATGAACCTGGTGCATCTGGAGGGCGTCGAGCACGGGTGCTGCGGGCCGGCCGCACGAGCCGACGCCGCCGAGGTCGCCCGGATCGGCGGGTTCCCGTTCGAGATCTGCGACATGACGATGGAGTTCGCGGCCACCGTGATGGACGATTTCCTGACTGAGCACGAAGCGGGGCGAACACCCAACCCGTGCGCGCGCTGCAACGGTGAGATCAAGTTCGGTGCGTTCCTGCGACGAGCCGACGAGCTGGGTATCGACCTCGTGGCCACGGGGCACTACGTGAAGAGCGTTCGTGGGCCCGACGGCAAGTGGCATCTGCTTCGCGGCGCCGATCCCGCCAAGGACCAGTCGTACATGCTGCACATGCTTGGCCAGCGCGAGCTGGCGCGCTCGCTGTTCCCGGTCGGTGGCATGCCCAAGGCCGAAACGCGCGCGCACGCTGAGCGGTTCGGGCTACCCGTGGCCTCGAAGCCGGATTCGCAGGAGCTCTGTTTCGCACCCAGCGGGGAGGCCGGCAACTTCGTGCGGTCGGTCGCACCTGCGCTCGTGCGCACCGGAGAGGTCGTGGATCCGGCAGGTCGAGTCCTCGCCCATCACGACGGCGCGTTCGCGTTCACGGTAGGACAGCGGCGTGGCCTCGGTGTCGCGGTTGGCGAACCCGCGTACGTGCTGGAGATCGATGCTGGCGCGAACCGTGTCGTGGTCGGCCCGGGCGAGCTGCTCTCCCGTCCGGGCCTCGAGGCCGACCGTGTCTCTTGGGTGTCGGGATCCCCGCCGGTGGATTCGCCGTTCGAGGCAGACGTGCGGATCCGCTACCGAGGCGACGGCGTGCGGGCCGTGATCGAGCCCAACATCGACGCTGGCGTGCGGGTCGAGTTCGGCACGCCCCAGCGCGCGGTGGCACCGGGGCAGAGCGTCGTGTTCTACCGGGGCGACGAGACGCTCGGCGGGGGCCGGATCATCCGCGCCTTGCGCTGATCCTCACGCCCAGAACTCGTCGACCTTGTGCTGATCCCAGGAATGGATCCATGACTCCGCGACCTTCCCGTCGCGGAAATGCACGACGTGCACGTAGTTGTCCTCGAGGGACCTGCCGTCGGGCCGCTGCCCGCGGACCGTCGCCAGGACGGTCCCGTGCTCGTCGTTCGCCAGGCAGTCGTGGATCTCGACGCTGAAGTTTCCGCCGGTCAGCTCCATCGACGTCCCGAACGAAGCGAGGACCTCATCGATGCCCTTGTAGTCGCCCGATTGCGGGTTCCGACCCGGCTGGTGCCAGATAACGTCTGATGTCAGGAACTCGTTGCGCAGGGCGTCCATGTCCCCGGTCTGGAACGCCGCATAACCTCCGCGGAACCTGTCCTCGTTCGGATGCGCCATCGTCTTCCCCTTTCTCACGTCGACAGGTTGTGACTGTATCCGGTGACTGCGGGCCTGTCGTACGCGCGGGCTATCATCGCGAGGTGAAGCTGCTCAAACGCCGGCCGAAGGCCTTCGACATCCAGGTGCAGGACCTGACGCTGCACATCACGGCTTCGGACGACTTCGCCGAAGAATCCCGAGCGGCGGCTCTCGGGTTCTGGGAGCAGTTGCAGTCATATGCGCTCCGCTACCCCGAGTTCCGACAAAGCAAGCGACCGATCAACTCGGTCGCCGCCGACGCGCCGGATATCGTCAAGGAGATGGTGGCCGCAGCGCACGCGGCCTCGGTCGGGCCGATGTTCACGTTCCGCGGCGCGGTCGTCGACCAGGTGGGCCGGTTCCTCGCCGATCAGGTCTCGGAGCTCACGGTCGGTTGCGACGGCGACTACTTCATCGTGACGAAGAAGAGGATGAAGCTGGCGGTCAAACGCCATGGCGGACCGCCGATCACGGTGATCGTCGATGCCGACCGAGACGGGATCGGGGTCTCGACGACGCTCGGTCGTGGGCGAGATCACAGCGGCCCCGACGGGCTCGCGGTGATCGCTTCGTCGTGCATGCTGGCCGATGCCGCGGCGGCCGGCGTCCAGGCGATCCTTCCGAAACCGGACGGGTTCGCACAGGCGTTGCTTTACCTTCGGCAAGTACCGGGCGTGCAGGGAGGCGTTGTCGTGATCGATGATCGCATCGGCGTCGCCGGCGGTGTGGAGATCGCCGCCTAGCGCGATGGCGCGAACGGGGGACGACCGTGCGCGCGCCGAGGCCAAGCTCCGCGTGGAGGAGCTGCGTGAGCAGCTGAACCACCACGCGTACCTCTATCACGTGCTCGACGCCCCTGAGGTCGCTGACGCCGAGTACGACGAGTTGATGCGCGAGCTCCAGCGGTTCGAGGATGAGTTCCCCGAGCTCGTTACCCCGGACTCTCCAACGCAGCGCGTCGGCGGTGCGATCGCCGATCTGTTCGCCCCCGTCGAACATCGGGCGCCGATGCTCTCCCTCGACAACGCGTTCTCGTTCGAGGAGCTCGATGCATGGGCGGTACGGGTTGGCCGGGCCGTGGGCGACGCGGCTGCCTTCGCCTGCGAGCTGAAGATCGACGGCATCGCCTGCGCCCTGACCTACGAGCGCGGCGTGTTGATCAAGGGGGCGACGCGCGGGGACGGCCGGATCGGTGAAGACATCACGGCCAACGTCCGAACGGTGCGCAACGTTCCTCGGACGCTGAAGCTCGACGAGCCTCCGCCGATCATCGAGGTCCGCGGTGAGATGTACCTGCCGGTGAAGGCGTTCGAGGAGCTGAACGAGACTCTCACCGAGGCTGGGCAGCGCGCGTTCTCTAACCCACGTAACGCGGCGGCTGGCTCGCTTCGCCAGAAGGACCCGAAGGTGAGCGCGTCCCGGCCGTTACGGATGTGGGTGCACTCGTTCGGCGCGGCCGAGGGGGTGTCGTTCGACTCGCACCTTGGGTTCCTCGATTGGGCCGCGAAGGTCGGCCTGCCGGTGCCTCCGACGACCGAGCGGCGCGATTCGATCGACGGCGTGAAGGCGTTCCTCACGCACTGGGAGGAATACCGCCACAGCGTCGATTGGGAGATCGACGGAACGGTGATCAAGGTCGACCAGATCGACCTGCAACGCGAGCTCGGCGCGACCTCGCACGCACCCCGATGGGCGATCGCGTACAAGTTCCCGCCCGAGGAGCGCACGACGCTGCTTCGCAAGATCGACGTCCACACGGGGCGGACCGGGAAGGTCACGCCGTTCGCCGTTCTGGAGCCGGTCTTCGTCGGCGGCGTCACCGTCACCTACGCGACCCTGCACAACGAGCAGGAGGTACGGCGCAAGGACGTTCGTCAGGGCGACACCGTCATCGTCCGGCGCGCCGGGGACGTCATCCCCGAGATCGTCGGACCGATCCCCTCCAAGCGCAAGAAGAGCGCGCGCAAGTGGAAGATGCCGGCCAACTGCACGTCGTGCGGCACACCGCTGGTGCGCGCCGAGGGAGAAGCCGACTACCGGTGTCCGAACAAGCGTGGTTGTCCGTCGCAGGGCATCGAGTGGCTCTTCCATTTCGCCGGGCGCGGCGCGATGGACATCGAGCACCTCGGCTACATGACCGTGATGCGCCTGCTCGAGGCCGGTCTGATCGAGGACCCTGCGGATATCTATGCGCTCGACGCCGAGAAGCTCGGGCAGCTCCCGGGCTTCAAGGACAAGTCGATCACGAACGTCCTCGAACAGATCGAAGCCTCGAAGGACCGGCCGTTGTGGCGACTGCTGGTGGGCCTCAACATCCGCCACGTCGGCTCGCACGTCGCCCAAGTGCTCGCGCGCGCCTTCGGCTCGATCGATGCGATCGCGGCCGCCAGTGAGGACGAGGTCGACGCGGTCCCCGAGATCGGCCCCGAGATCGCCGCAACCGTGCGCGGATGGTTCGACGACGCCGACAACATGGCGCTGATCGAGAAGCTCCGCGCGGCCGGCGCACGGATGGCCGACGAGCGTGCCGGTGGCGGTACGGGGCCCAAGCCGCTCGAGGGAAGGACGATCGTCCTTACCGGTGGCTTGGAGTCGCTGAGCCGGGAGGTCGCCACCGAACGTGCCGAGGAGGCTGGGGCCCGCGTCGCTTCGAGCGTGTCGAAGAAGACGGACTTCATCGTCGCCGGAGAGAACCCGGGATCCAAGTACGACAAGGCTGTGTCACTCGGCGTCGAGATTATCGACGAGGCCGAATTCTTGAAGCGGCTCGGCGAGCAGCCGGCACGGAGGTCGTGATCACGATGGCCCACGTGATCGACGGGAACGAGCTCGCGGAGGAGCTTCGGCGAACGATCGACACCGAGCTCAAGGTGTTGCGTGCGTCCGAGGTCCACCCCGGGGTGGCGACCGTCGTCATCGGCTCGGACCCCGGCGCCGCCGCGTACGAGCGCCACGTGCGCAGTCTGGCCGAGGGCCTCGGGTATCACTACGTCTGCGAGCGACTAGCCGCCGACGTCGAGGTGGCCGACGTGTTCGCGACCGTCGGGAAGCTGAACGCCGACCCACGGGTTACCGGCATCCTCATCATGCGTCCGCTGCCCAGGCACCTGCCCGAGGCCGACATCAACAACTCGCTCGACCCCATGAAGGACATCGAGGCCGTTCACCCGGAGAACGCCGGGCTGCTGGCACAGGGCCGCGCGCGCTTCTTCCCTTCGACGCCGGCGTCCTGCTTCTACCTGCTCGACGCGTACGTTCGCTCGAATGGTGGCGATCCTGCCACGTACTACTCGGGCAAGACGCTCGTGGTCGTCGGGCGGTCGATCAGCGTGGGGAAGCCGGCGCAATGGATGGGGCTCGAACGGAACGCAACCGTGATCGCGTGCCACGCGCACACGGCGCGGGCAGGGAAACTTCCCGAGATCACGCGGCTGGCGGATATCCTGATCGTTGGGGCAGGAGTGCCGGGACTGGTGACCGGTGAGATGGTCCGCGAGGGTGTGATCGCCGTCGACGTCGGGTTCCACGTGCTGAAGGACGAGGCGACCGGCAAGAGCCGCATCGCCGGCGACCTCGACTTCGAGAGCGTGGCGGCGAAGGCGGAAGCGGTCTCACCGGTGCCTGGCGGCATCGGGCCCATCACCGACGTCTGGCTGATCGGCAATGCCTTGATGGCCGCAGGGCTCCTCGCGCGCGTGGGTTCTGATTTCATCCGAGCGTGGAACGAACCGTTCGAGATCGGTGGGACGCGGTGATCCGTCTGGAGGTGGGGAGATGACGTATTCGATCGTTGCGCGGGATCCCTCGACGGGTGAGATGGGCGTCGCCGTGCAGTCGCACTGGTTCGCGGCCGGTGGCACGGTGCCGTTCGCCGAAGCTGGGGTTGGCGCTGTCGCGACACAAGCGGAGGTAGAGGAGAGCTACGGGCCGCGTGGGCTCGACTTCATGCGAGCCGGCGCGACCGCGAACGAGGCGTTGAACGAGCTGCTCGCCCGGGACGAACAAGCCGACATCCGCCAGGTCGCGATGGTCGATGCCGTTGGCAACGTGGCCACGCACACGGGCGCGAGGACGATCCCCGAGGCGGGTCACGCCGCGGGCGAGGACTTCAGCTGTCAGGCGAACATGATGTGGAACGCGACCGTGTGGAACGCGATGTCGGCCGCGTACACGAGTGGAGCCGGTGTCCTCTCGTCACGACTGCTTGCAGCGCTCGATGCGGCCGAAGGTGAGGGAGGCGACGTCCGAGGACGCCAGGCCGCCGGGATCTTGATCGTGGGCCCCGATCGTCTGGATGAACCGTGGCGCGGCGTGAGGATGCATCTGCGCACCGACGATCACGAGGATCCGCTGGGCGATCTCCGACGGCTCGTCGAGCTTCAAGGCGCATACGACCTGATGGAGAAGGCGGAAGAGCTCGACCACGAAGGAGATCAGGCGGGGGCGGCCCAGAGCTTGGCGGCGGCTCTCACCGCAGCACCGGAGAGCGACGAGATCCGGTTCTGGGGTGCGATCGCGCTCGCCCAGGCCGGACTGATCGACGCCGCAGAGACCCTGCTACGACCCACCTTCGCGGCGTACCCGGGTTGGGAGGAGCTGCTCCGTCGCCTGATCGCGCACAAGCAGATCGAGCTCACCCCGGAGGTGGCGGAGCAGTTGCTAGCGCTCGGCAGCGGTTCCGGCGGCTGATCCATGCTGACGGGGGTGTCCCTGAAGCGAGTGCGCTTCGATCCCGAGCGGCATCTGGAACTGCTCCATGAGGCCGATGACGCGGACGAGCACCTCCACAGCTACCTCGATCGCGGCGAGCTCTTCGAGATCCGCGAGTCGGACGAGATGATCGGTGTAACGGTGCTCGTACGCGAAGGTGAAGACGTCGAGATCTCGAACATCGCGCTGGCCGAAGAGGCTCGTGGGCGGGGCCTCGGTCGGTCGGCCATCGAAGCGATCGCGCAGAGATGCCGCGGGGACGGCAACGTATCGCGCCTGACGGTCGGTACGTCCGACTGCAGCCTCGGGACGATCGCCTTCTACCGAAAAGCCGGCTTCCGTTTCGACGGGGTTCGGAAGGACTACTTCGATCACTACCCCGTGGAGGTCATCGAGAACGGCATCCGCGCCCGCGACATGGTCATGTTCGAGATGGATCTCACGGCCGAGGTACCCGACCGATAGACTGCCGCGGATGGCTGTTGAGATCGATATCGAGCACGTCGCGCGGCTGGCTCGGCTGGAACTAACGGACGACGAGAGGGCCAACCTGAAGTCGCAGCTCGGCCTGATCCTCGAGCACGCGGCGAGGGTGGTCGAGGTCGCGGCCGATGAGGTCCCTCCCACGGCGTACGCGATCCCGCGCGCGAACGTGTTCCGCGATGACGTTGTCGAGCCGTCCCTGCCGCGCGAGGCCGCATTGTTGAACGCTCCGGAAGAGCAGGACGATCGGTTCCGGGTGCCGAAGATCGCGGAGACCGGCGCGTGACGTTCGAATCGTGTGACCTTACCGCGTCGCAGCTGGCGCCGATGCTCTCGGCCGGCGAGCTCACCGCGGTCGAGCTGACGGAATCGGCCCTTCGACGGGTCGAGGCGGTCGAGGGACGGGTGAAGGCGTTCCTGACGCTCACCCCAGAGCTCGCGCGGGAGCGAGCGGCCGCGCTCGATGACTATCTGGCGTCGGGTGCACCGCAGTCGGGTGTCGCAGGGATCCCGATCGCGCTGAAGGACGTCTTGACGACGAACGGGATCCGAACCACCTGCGCGTCGCACATCCTCGAGGAGTACGTGCCGCCCTACGACTGCACTGCGTGGACACGGCTCTCCGGCGCCGGCTCGGTCCTGATCGGCAAGACTAACTGCGACGAATTCGCGATGGGTTCTTCGAACGAGAACTCAGCGTTCGGCCCCGTACACAACCCGTGGAACCTCGACATGGTGCCCGGCGGCAGCAGTGGTGGGAGCGCCGCGGCCGTCGCCGTCGGCGAGGTCGTGTGGGCCCTCGGCACGGATACCGGCGGCTCGGTTCGCCAGCCGGCCTCGTTGACCGGTGTGGTCGGGTTGAAACCGACGTACGGGCTCATCTCGCGATTCGGGCTCATCGCGTTCGCCTCCTCGCTCGATACCGTTGGCACGTTCACGCGGAGCGTCCGGGATGCGGCGACGCTGTTGAACGTCCTGGCCGGCAAGGATCATCGCGACGCGACGAGCCTGGAAGTCGAAACGACGGACTACACCAAGGGACTCGAAAAGGGTGTTTCCGGTCTGCGGGTCGGCGTGACGGCGGACGCGTTCGGAGAAGGCGTACAACCCGAGGTGGCCGCATCGGTTCGCTCGGCGATCGATCGCCTCGAGCGTCTGGGCGCGAAGGTCGGCGAAGTGTCGTTGCCGAACGCTGGGTACTCGCTGAGCGCCTACTACCTGATCGCGCCGAGCGAGGCGTCGTCGAACCTCGCGCGGTACGACGGCGTTCGCTACGGGCTGCGCGTCGAGGGCGACGATTCCATCGAGATGATGTTCCGAACGCGCGGCGCGGGATTCGGGCCAGAGGTGAAGCGCCGCATCATGCTCGGCACCTATGCGCTCTCCGCCGGCTACTACGACGCCTACTACGGCCAGGCCCAGAAGGTTCGGACGCTGATCATCCGCGACTATGATCAGGCCTTCGCAGAGTTCGACGTGCTGGTCTCGCCGACGTCGCCGACGACCGCGTTCAAGATCGGCGAGAAGTCCGACGATCCGATGGCGATGTACCTGAACGACATCTTCACGATCCCGGCGAACCTCGCGGGGGTGCCGGCGATCAGTGTCCCCTGCGGGCTGGACTCGTCCGGACTACCGATCGGACTCCAATTCACGGCCCCCGTCCTGGGCGAGCAGACGTTGCTCCGCGCTGCCGCCGCCCTCGAAGGGGAGCTCGGCCTCGACCTCTGGCCGCCTCTTCTCGCTGACGTGTGAGGGGGCTGTCGCATCCGCGTCGGTTCGATGGAGCCCGCCGGAGGAGACGATCAGTGCGACCGACGCGAGGATGACCACGCCCGCCACCAGTTCGCGTCCGGCGAGCGTCTCGTTCAGCACCGCGACCCCGAGCGCGAGCGCGACCACCGGGTTCACGTACGCGTATGTCGAAACCAGCGAGGTGCGCACGTTCCGCAGCAGCCATAGATAGCAGCTGAACCCGACGAAGGAGCCGAACACCAGCAGGTAGAGGAAGCCCAACCACGACGACTCGGTGATCTCACCCGGATGGAACCGACTGAACTGACCGCTGAGCATCGCTACCGCCAGCACGACGATGCCGCCCACGAGCTGTTGCATACCGCTCGCCATCAACGCGTCGTCAGGCAGCGAAGCGCGCCTCGCATAGATCGACCCAACCGCCCACAACAAAGAAGCGCTGACGGCGAACAGCAATCCGACGATGCTCGTGTGGCCCTGCGCCGAGCTGCCGACTAGCGCCGCCGCACCGATGAACCCCGCAAGTAGCCCGGCGAGCGTGCGCCAGGAGGGGAGCGAGCTCCGAAGAACCACGCGGTCGACCAGCGTGATCCAGATCGGAACCAGGGCGATGATCAATGCCACGATCCCGGTTGGGACCGTCTTTTCCGACATCGCGACGAAGGCGTTGCCCCCGAACACCAGGAAGATCCCGATGATGGCGGCGCTACGCCATTGCTGCCGGGTCGGTCTCGTCTGCGTGCGGATGCGCCGGAAGGCATACAGCAGCGCGCCCGCGATGACGAAGCGGAACCCGGCACCGACGAGCGCGGGGATCGAAGCGTTGACCTTCGCGATCCCGAGGTAGGTCGTTCCCCAGACGATATAGAGGGAGCCGAGCGCCACCCACGCGGTCACCTTCGATGGAGGGGGCCGTTCCGACGAAGTCATCAGGGGAGGATAGGGGCAGCAGGCCTCTACCCCTCCGGAGGAGGATCGGCACCAGCTGCATAGCTCGACCCGTCGGGACGCCACCAAGCGACGGTGCCGTCTTGGCCGCGGCGAAGTTTCCAGCCGCGCTCGTGGACGAGCGTGTGGTGGAACGAGCAGATCAAGACCAGGTTGTCGAGGTCGGTTCGGCCTCCCCGTTCCCACCAGACGACGTGGTGAGCCTCGGTGAACCGTCGGGCCCCGCATCCGGGGAATCGACACTCCCGATCGCGGTATCGCAGCTGACGCAGCATCCAGGCGCTCGGCTCCCGCGATATCCGCGAGAGGCCAACCACGGTACCGCCCTCGTCTTCGACGACCGTCTGGACACGAGCGTTGCACAGGAGTCGGCGAGCGGTGTCCGGGTGGATGACGGGGCCGCTCTCGATCTCGCTCGCGCGATCGGCGGAGGCCAGCGCCTCGGGCGTCGTGTGAACGACGAGCGTCGCCCGATCCAGGTCGGGGTCCTGTGCGACCTGCGTAGAGGCGAGTGCGACGAGAGCATCGGCTCTGCGGGCCGTCGCGTAACACCGCTCGTCTTCATCGGGCATCACCGGGATCTCGTTCGACAGCCGTTCAAGCGCATTCGCGACGACGACTCCCTGCGCGGCGGGAAGTTGGCCCTCGAGTCCGAACCGACGTCCCTCGTCGAAGTACCACCACGAGAGGGAGCGGTCTCGCACCGGATCGGTCGCGTCTTCTTGGGACATGCGTACTTCCCGGTCGGCTCGCTTGCGCACTCCCGCGCACGACACCCGGTTCGCCCAGACGACGAGTCCATCTTCGGTATCGAACTCGGCGAACCTGGCGAGCTCCACCACCTTGTCGATGCCGAGCTCGCCGGACGAGAGCGCATCGGACAGTCTGGGAAGCGCCTCGAGCGCGAAGGCCGCGGCGATCCAGCGCCGAGCTTTCCACTCCGAGATGCCCTGGCGCATCGCGAGCCAATGCGCGGTATCGCGGGCACCGGCATCACGCCAGATCTCACGCCGGTGAGCGTCGGCGATCAGTCGCAGCAATTGACGTTGCGACGCGCAGACGCGGACATGCGCGGCGTCGATCTCATCGATGAGCCCATTGCTCGGATCGACCGGGGAGAGGTACGTCGTACTGGCTTGCTCTGTTGCCTGTTGCACATGAACCTCGTGAAACGCCTCGGGGAGGAGGCTCCATCATCATATCGAACATATGTTCGGGTTGTCAAGCGGTTCGCGCGAATAGTCTTCCGGTCTGTTCGCCTTCGGGCGTCGGCTACGCTTAGCCGCGTCATGGGCGAGTGGGAAACCGTCATCGGGCTCGAGTGTCACGTTGAGCTCGATACGAAGACGAAGATGTTCTGCGGGTGTCGCAACGAGTTCGGCGCGGAGCCGAACACGAACACGTGCGCGGTCTGCGTCGGCCACCCTGGCGCGCTGCCCGTTCCCAACCGCGAGGCGATCGCTTCGATCATCAAGATCGGTCTGGCGCTCGATTGCGCGATCGCACCGCATTCGCTGTTCCATCGGAAGAACTACTTCTATCCGGACATGCCGAAGAACTTCCAGATCTCGCAATATGACCTGCCGATCTGTGTGGGCGGCCACCTCGACGCCGACCTGACGGACGGGACCACGAAGCGGGTCGGGATCACGCGCGTCCACATGGAGGAGGACACCGGGAAGACCACCCACGGAAGCGTGAGCGGTCGCATCCACGGCGCCGACCATGCGCTCATCGACTACAACCGCGCCGGGGTGCCGCTCGTCGAGTGCGTCAGCGAACCCGACCTACGTTCTCCCGACGAGGCCGCCGCGTACATCCGGGAACTGCGCTCGCTCTTGGAGGTGCTCGACGTCAGCGACGTCCGGATGGAAGAGGGATCGCTCCGCTGCGACGCGAACATCTCGCTGCGCGCGGCAGGGAGCGCGGCCTTCGGCACGAAGGTCGAGATCAAGAACATGAACTCCATCCGCTCGCTCGAGCGCGCTCTGCACTACGAGATCGGCCGTCAGGCCGAGGCGCTCGACGCCGACGAGGCGATCGTCCAGGAGACCCGTCACTGGGAGGAGGACTCGGGCGCGACGAAGTCGATGCGCTCGAAGGAAGAGGCGTTCGACTACCGCTACTTCCCCGAGCCGGACATCCCACCGATCGAGCCGAGCGCCGGATGGATCGAGGAGATCCGAGCGACGCTTCCTGAGCTTCCTCGGGCCCGCCGTGAGCGTTACGAGCGCCAGCACGGTCTGAAGCCAGAGGTCGCTCGGGTGTTGGTAGCCGATCGCGCGTCGACGGAGCTGTTCGAGCGAACAGTTGCACTCGGCGCGCCTGCCGTCCCCGCCGCGAACTGGGTCACGCAGGACCTCGCTGGGCTGCAGAACAAGGCCGGGGTCGCTGCGTCCAAGATCACGCCGGAGCATTTGGTCGATCTGATCGACATGCTCGAGCGCGATGGGATCAGCGGTGCGGGCGCGAAACAGGCACTCGAGGAGGCATTCGAGACGGGTGATCCCATCGATGCGATCGTCGAGCGACGCGGGCTCGCGCAGGTGTCCGACACGGGGGCCTTGGGTGCCATCGCTGACGAGGTCATCGCCGAGAACCACGATGCGGTCGAGCAGTTCCGCGCCGGCAAGGACGCCATCATGGGCTTCTTGGTCGGTCAGGTCATGAAGAAGTCGGCAGGTTCCGCCAACCCGAAGCTGGCGCAGCAGGTGCTGCGGGAGCACTTGCAGGCGTAGGCGCCGGGTCGCGTGCGGGTCGATCCGAACCGGCCGCGGCGGTATCCGTGGTGGCAACTCCTGCTGCTCGGTCTCGCCGGTCTGCTCGAAGCATGTGTGTATCCGCTGCGACGGATGTGGCGGTCGGCCGACCCGATCGATGCATATGGATTGACGCACCTGACGAGCGTCGCCGGAGACGCGCTGCTCGCGATCTCGCTGGCGAACTCGGTGTTCTTCTCACTGCCGGTGGGGCAGGCGAAGGTTCGCGTCGCGACCTATCTCTTGCTCACGACGCTGCCGCTCGTACTGGCGGGCCCGCTGCTCGTACCCCTGCTCGACCGGGCGGGGCCGCGACGCGTGGTCGACTTCGCCGCGGCGGCGGGACGGGCGGCGATCGCGATCTACGCCGCCCCACGGATCGGCACGCTCGTGCTGTTCCCCGCGGCCCTGTCGCTGCTTGCCCTGTCGAAGGTGCACGCGATCACGAAGAACGGCCTGACCATGGCGTACGCCCCGCCCGACGAAGGACTGATGCGCGCGAACGCGCGCCTCGGGCGCATCGCTGCGATCGGCGCACTCGCGGTGGCACCGTTCGGGGTCGCCTCCGTGAAGGTATTCGGCGCCTCCGGGCCGGTCTACCTGGCGGCGACGATGTACGCGGCGTCGGCGCTGCTGACGATCAGGCTTCCTCACCCGGCCCGCCACAGTGGCGCCTTCTCGGCGACGATCTCGCGAGGGGTTGGGCCCCGCGGGCGCGTTCGTGCCCTGACCGGTCCGGCCGTGGGGGCGATCGGGATGCGCGCGGCGAGCGGATTCCTGTTGTTCCTGCTCGCGTTCTCCCTGCGTGAGGACGTCGCGCCCAAATACTGGTTCGTCGTTCTCGCCGGAGCTGGGGTCGTCGGAGCCTTCGTCGCGGATCTGGTGGCGCCGCGATTGCCCAACGAAACGCGCGAGGAGGCGATCGTGATCGGCTGCGTGACGGCCGCGGGCGTCGGGGCGCTCCTCGCGTTCGAGATCTACGGGCTGCCCCTGTTGACGGTGTACGCGTTCGTCGGCGGAGCGGCGGCGGAGTTCGCGCGGCTCGCGTTCCAGAGCTTGATGCAGAAGCTCGCGCCCGACGGTGCGCTGGGTCGCGTGTTCGTTCGCTATGAGGCACTGTTCCAGCTCGGCTGGGTGGCAGGCGCGTGTTTGCCGGCCGTGTTGCCCATCAGGTTCCGGGTCGGGATCCTCGTGCTCGTTGCCTTCTACGGGGCGCTCGCCGCGACCTACGTCGTGCGTGCCCGCCGGCGTCGGCGCCCCGCCCGGCCGACCACCGAGTGAGGCAATAAGCTGGAACCGTTCGCCCGCGCGTGTGCGGGCCCGAGCCGGGAGGAACGCATGGGGGAGTTCGTGACGGTGGGCAATGCCGACGAGATCGCCGAGGGCGAGGCGAAGGCGTTCATGATCGAGAACGCAGAGATCGCGGTCGCACGCTCGGAGGGCACGTTGTACGCGTTCAGCGACATCTGCACGCATCAACAATGCAACCTGTCGGTCGGCAGCGAGATCGACGGTTCCACCATCCAATGCGAATGCCACGGCAGCACGTTCGACATGGGGACCGGGGCGGTCGTTCAGGGGCCCGCGGTCGATCCGATCGAGACCTACCCGGTGAGCGACGAGGACGGCGAGCTCCGGATCGAGGTCTAACCGCACCGTGCCCGAAGTCCGGACCGTCGCGATCGTCGGGGCTTCGGTTGCCGGTGGTACCGCCGCGGCGACGCTGCGCGACGATGGGTTCGACGGGCGGATCGTCTTGATCGGGGCCGAACCGCATGCGCCGTACGAGCGTCCGCCGTTATCGAAGGAAGTCCTGCGGGGCGAGAGGGGAGCGTTCGACACCCCGATCCGCCCAGAGGACTGGTGGAACGAGCACGAGGTCGAGACCCGCTTCGGGCGAAGAGCACATCGATGCGACCCGAGCAGCCGAACCATCACGCTGGACGATGGTGAACAGATCCCGTTCGACCAAGCAGTGATCGCCACGGGGGTTCGTAACCGCAAGTTGGACGTGCCGGGAGCAGATCTGCCAGGGATCTTCGAGCTGCGAACAGCAGAGCACGCTGAGCGGATCCGCGAAGCCGCCGAAGCCGCTGGGCACGTGGTGATCGTCGGGTTCGGGTTCATCGGGGCTGAGGTGGCGGCATCGCTTCGCCGCCGTGGGCTCGCCGTCACGGTCGTCGAGATCTTCCAGACGGCGCTGTACCGAGTCCTCGGCGCAGACATCGGGCGTGCGATCGAGGCGATCCATCACGACAACGGGGTCGTCATGCATTTCGACGACACGGTGCAGCGATTCGAGGGAGATGGGCGAGTGGAACGGGTGCTCACGAGGTCGGGTCGCACGATCGAGTGCGACTTCGTCGTGGTTGGGGTCGGCACCGAGCCCGTCGCCGAAGTGATGCACGGCGTCGGCATCGGTTCGAACGGTGGGATCAAGGCCGACGCGTATCTCGAGACCGAGGTCCCTGGCGTGTACGCGGTCGGCGACGTCGCGACCCACGACCACCCGGTCTTCGGCCCGATCCGCGTCGAGCATTTCGACAACGGGATGAAGATGGGACAGGCGGCGGCGCGCAACATCCTCGGACGTGGCGAAGTCTTCGACGACCCCCACTGGTTCTGGTCGGATCAGTACGACTCGAACCTGCAGATGAGCGGCGTCGCGCCCACATGGGATCGCATGGTCGTCCGAGGTTCGCTCGAGGAACGGAAGTTCTGCGCGTTCTTGCTCGACGCAAGCGGCGTGTTGCTTTCGGCGGTGAGCCTCGACTGGCCGCGCGATGTCCGACGTTCGTTCGGGCTCATCAAAGCCCAGGTCGCGCCGGCTCCAGCAGCTCTCGCCGACCCCGACGTCGATCTGCGAACGCTGATCCCAGCCGCTGCGTGAGCGACGGGGCATTCGCCCCGACTCGCTCAGTGGGCGTCGTTGAGCTCCTCGAGCAATCCCCTCACACGGCGGTCGATCTCGTCGCGGATCGGGCGGACTTCCTGGACGCTTTTCCCGGCGGGATCGGGGAGTTCCCAGTCGAGGTAACGCTTCCCCGAGAATACGGGACACGCATCCCCGCAACCCATGGTCACGACGACGTCGGCTCCTTGGACTGCGTCGTCGCTGAGTGGCTTCGGATGCTCCTGTGACAGATCGATTCCGACCTCGCGCATCACCTCGACAACAGCTGGGTTGATCTCGTCGGATGGCGCAGAGCCGGCGGAGAGCACCCGGACGCGACCGTCGCCATGCTTGGCGAGAAGGCTTGCGGCCATCTGACTCCGCCCCGCGTTGTGCACGCAGACGAAGAGAACGGTCGGGGTCGGGGTCGCGCCGCCGCTCACGCTGGTTTCGTAGCCTTCACGATCGCGTCGTGGACGCCGGGCGCGACCTCGTGCGTCGGAGTCAGCTCGATGTCGACGAACCCAGCCGCACGCAATCCCTGCTCGTACTCGGAGAATGACAGCGCTCCGGCGATGCACCCGACGTAGCTGCCGCGCTCGGCTCGCTCTACTGTTGTGAGCTCGTCGCCGGCCACGACGTCGGTGATGCCGATGCGTCCACCAGGCTTCAGTACGCGAGCGATCTCAGCGAACACGCGCGGCTTGTCGGAGGACAGGTTGATCACGCAGTTCGAGATCACGACGTCCACCGTTGAAGACGGAAGCGGAACCTCCTCGATGTAGCCCTTCAGGAACTCGACGTTGGCCGCTCCCGCTTCCTTCTTGTTCTTGTTCGCGAGGGCGAGCATCTCGTCGGTCATGTCGAGCCCATATACCTTGCCGCTCGGCCCGACCCGCTTGGCGGATAGCAGGACGTCGATGCCTCCCCCGGAACCGAGGTCGAGAACGGTCTCGCCTTCGTCCAGGTCGGCCACCGCGGTCGGGTTGCCGCAGCCGAGGCTCGCGAGCACGGCCGCCTCGGGCAGCGCGTCTCGCTGAAGAGCGTCGTAGAGGCCGGCGCCGAAGACGTGGCCCTCCTCGGCACAAGACGAACCGGCGTGGCAGCAATCCTCTGCGGGTCCTGCTCCCGAGATAACGGTCAATGCAGCCGACGTGTAATGCGAACGAACCTCTTCGCGGAGCGTGGTGTCCTCGGTCATCGCTTTCCTCCTCCTCGGGGATCGAACACGCCGGCCAGTCGGCTCAGCGCGTCGCGGTCGAGCGAGTAGTACGCCCAGGTCCCGCGCTGCTCGCGTGTCAGCAAGCCCACGTCGAGCAGCTTCTTCAGATGGAAGCTGACGGTCGCCTGCGAGAGCTCGAGCTCCGGCATGAACTCGCAGACGCACACGGGCTCATCGGCGTTCGCCAGGACATTCACGATCCGCACTCGGCTCGGATCAGCGAGCGCCTTGAAGAGGGAAGCGAGCGTCTCCGCCTGGTCGTCGCTGATGTTGGGCGTGGCGACAGGGGAGCAACACGCCACCACGGTCGGCTCGGGTGGAGCGGTTCTCATCCGGGAGCCCCTCACGCTTAAATCGAGGTTTGTCGATGAATCTTGAAGATACGTTTCGTCGCGCCTGGTGTCAACGGCGATCGACTCGGTTCGGCGCAACCCCCCTGCTAGGCTGAGGTTTCGAGCCCTCGAGACCACAAGGAGCGATCGCAGTGGACAGGCCCGAGATCATCCTGGCCCCGGGGCCGACCCCGATTCCGCCGGAGGTATCGCTCGCGCAAGGGAGCCCGCTCGTCTACCATCGCGGTCCCGGGTTCGGCGCGATCATGCGCGACGTCACCGAGCATCTTGCGAAGCTATACCGCACCGAGTCGGCTGACGTGCTGCTCATGACCTCGAGTGGAACCGGCGCCCTGGAGTCCGCGATCCAGAACTGCTTCTCACCCGGCGACGAGGTCTTGGTGCCGCTCGCGGGGTTCTTCGCCGATCGTTGGAAGAAACTCGCTGAGGCGTACGGACTCACCGTCCACACGGTCGACTACGAATGGGGTCAGCGCGCCGGCCCCACCGACGTCGCGCGAGTGCTGGCCGAGCATCCCTGCAAGGCAGTTCTACTCACGCAGTCCGAGACTTCGACAGGCGTGATCCATCCGATCGAACAACTCGCGCGTGTCGCGAAGGACGCCGGCTCGATGGTGATCGTCGACGCGATCAGCTCGCTCGGCGCGGTCCCGTTCGCGTTCGACGAATGGGGAATCGACGTCGCGCTGGGCGGCAGTCAGAAGGCGCTCAGTGCCAGCCCGGGCATCGCGTTCGCGGCGATCGGCCCGCGCGCGTGGGAGGCGACCGAGCACGCGACCAACCCGCGTTTCTACTTCGACTGGAGGATCTACCGCCAGTACGCAACGCAATCTGAACCCGAGAACCCGTGGACGCCGGCGATCAGCGTCATGCAGGGATTGCAGGCCGCGCTGCGTCTCTACTTCCAGGACGGCGTCGACGTCGCGATGAAGCGCCATCAGACGCTCAGCCGCGGCGTGAAGGAAGGCGTGAAGGCGCTTGGTCTCGACCTGTTCGGCGAGGGTCTCGAGCAGAACTGGACCGTGACCGCCATCCGCGCCCCCGAGGCTGCCGACGCCAACGCGATCTGCGCCCGCATCCGAAAGGATCACGGCGTCGTGCTCGCGCCGGGCCAAGGTCCGCTGAAGGGGAAGGTCTTCCGCATCGGGCACTTCGGGTACATCAGCGAGCTCGACATCCTTCGTGGCCTCGCAGCCCTGGAGATGACGCTCGAGAAGCTCGGCCACCCGGTCAAGCGCGGTGCCGCCGTCGCAGCGGCCGAGGGCGTGTTCCTGGAAGCGGAGACCGCGTAGCGTGCGGGTCCTCGTCACCGAACAGCTTTCCGAGCAAGGCCTCGAGCAGCTCCGGAAGGATTTCCAGGTCGATGTCCGCACCGACCTAGCGACGGGCGACCTCACGGCCGAGATCGCGCCCTACGACGCGCTCATCATCAGGAGCGCCACTGCGGTGACGGCGGAGGTCTTCGAGGCGGCGTCCAACCTGAAGGTCGTCGCGCGCGCGGGGATCGGGCTGGACAACGTCGACGTCGAGGCCGCTACCCGCCGCGGCGTGATGGTGGTCAACGCTCCGCAATCCAACGTGATCAGCGCCGCCGAACAAGCGATGGCGTTGCTGCTGGCGCAGGCCCGCAACATCCCACAGGCGCATGCGGCCCTAAAGCGAGGCTCCTGGGAGCGCGCGAAGTGGGAGGGCGTCGAGCTCGCGGGCAAGACGATCGGCGTGGTTGGGCTCGGGCGCGTGGGTGCCTTGGTCGCAACGCGCGCGGCCGGGTTCGGTATGCGGGTCATCGCGTTCGACCCCTACGTCAGTGCCGAGCGTGCCAAGGAGATGGGTGTCGACGCGATGCCGTCGCTCGAAGCGCTGCTCGTGCAGGCCGATTTCGTCTCGATCCACCTGCCGCTCACACCCGAGACGGAGGGCTTGATCGGGGAACGCGAGCTGAGCCTGATGAAGGAAGGCGCGCGCCTCATCAACACAGCACGCGGAGGCATCGTCGATGAGGACGCGCTGGCGAAATCCCTCGAGAGCGGGCACCTGGGCGGCGCGGCGCTCGACGTCTTCTCCGTCGAGCCCACGACCGATTCGCCGTTGTTCGCGTTCGATGGCGTCGTCGTCACGCCGCATCTCGGCGCGTCGACGAAAGAAGCCCAGGACAAGGCAGGCACCTCAGTAGCCGAGATGGTGCGCCTCGCTCTGAAGGGGGAGTTCGTCCCGTACGCGGTCAACGTGAGTGCCGGCGCGGAGGTGACCGAAGTCGTTCGGCCATACGTTCCCCTGACGGAACGGCTCGGGACGCTGATCGCGGGCCTCGCCGAGGGCGGCGTCCGCTCGATCGTCGCCTCGTACCTTGGGCGGATAGCGGAGTCCGACACGCGGGTGCTGACGCTCGCGGCGCTCAAGGGGATCCTCGCGAGAACGGTGAACGAGCCGGTGTCGTTCGTGAACGCGCCGATGTTGGCGCGCGAGCGAGGTCTCGTCGTCAGCGAGATGCGCTCGACCGTCTCGCAGGACTACGTCAGCCTCGTGTCGCTGCGGGCCGACACCGATGGCGGGCCGGTGAGCCTGCAGGGAACGATCATCGGGAAGACCGCCGAGCGGATCGTGGAGGTCGACGGGTTCGACGTCGAGGTCGCCCCCGTCGGGCACATGGTCTTCTTCAACTACACAGACCGGCCGGGCATCATCGGGAAGGTCGGCACGATCCTCGGCGAGCGCGATATCAACATCGCAACGATGGAGGTCGGTCGCAAGGCCGAGGCGGGCGAAGCCCTGATGTGCATCACCGTCGACACGGCTCTGCCCGCCGACGTGCTCGCTCACATCGCCGACGCCATCGAAGCGACCCGCACCCGCGCGATCTCGCTGCCGGGTTCATAACGCTCACCACGTTGACCGAAGCACGCGATTGGCGATAGGTTCGAGTTCCCCCGATCCGAAGGAGTCCCCCAGATGAGGCGCACACTCTTGCACGTCGTTCCTGTGATCACGCTTCTGGCAGCGCTCGTCGGTGGCGCGCCGTCCGCGACGGCGGTGCCGCATGAGATCACGGTTGGTCCGAACATCAACGTCAGCAAGCTCGCCGGCAATCAGGCTGAGACCGCGATCGCGATCAACCCGACGAACCCGCAGAACATCGCGATCCTGACGAACGTGCAGTTCGGGAACAAGCTCTTCTTCGCGTACTCGATGAACGGAGGGAGCACCTGGAACACGCGTTTGGTCGCAGACGGTACCGACGGGATCGGCGTCGCGTGCTGCGACCCCAGTCTCTCGTGGGATAGCTACGGCAACCTGTTCATGATCTACCTCGACTCGAAGGCCCACGACGTGTTGTCTGCGCTGTCGGTCGATGGAGGCGCGACGTTCACTTCGCTTGGCGCCGCCGAGGCTGGCAAGAGCTCCAAGAAGGGAGCTGCGACGAAGGTTCGTATGAAGGGTGGACCCTCAGTCGACCAGCCGACCGTCACGACCGGGCCCGGCGGCGTGTTCGTGACGTACAAGCTCTTCGCGAAGCAGCAGCTCGTTCGGGTCTCCGCCGCGTCGGTGAGCGGACTCGGGGACGTGGGCCCCTGGGGCGCGCCGGAGGCGGTGCCCGGCTCCAAGCACGGCACGTTCGGCGACATCAGCGTCGGTCCGGACGGTCAGGTCATGGTGACCTACCAGGACGGCGCCGGCGGACAAGGTCCCTCGACGCTCTGGGTGAACGTCGATCCGGACGGGCTCGGTCCGGAAGGGTTCGGTCCCGCGATCGCAGTCACGCAGACGAACGTCGGGGGATTCGACTACATCGCGCCACAGGCATCGCGCTCGGTCGACGCCGAGGTGGCGGTGGCATACGACCGCAGCGGTGACGCTTACCGCGGGCGGGTGTACATGCTCTACACGAACGAGACCCCTGATGAGAGCGACAACACCGACATCTATGTTAGGCACTCCGACGATGACGGTTCCACGTGGTCGGCCGCCGTGAAGGTGAACGATGACGCGACGACCAACTCGCAGTTCAATCCACACATCTCGGTCGACCAGACGACCGGGTTCGTTGCGGTGTCGTTCCACGATGCCCGCAACGACCTCGGCAACGGCGGGATCGGTGACACGAACGGCATCCCCAACGACGACGCGATGTACTACGGCGCGGTGAGCCGGAACGGCGGTGGCCGCTTCAGCGCCAACGTCCGGATCGCGGCAGGAGCGTCGAACGGCGACGATTCCCACAACGGCGTCGAGTACGGCGACTTCACGGGGATGTCGTTCCTCGGTGGGGCGTTCTACCCGGCCTGGGCGGACAACTCGAACTCGACGGGCGACAACCCCGACGGCGCGCTGACGACGTTTGATATCTACACTGCGAAGGTGTCGGTCACGTAGCGGAGAACGTCGGTCCCAGCGGGATCAGCGCTTCGAGCTCTTCGAGCGTCTCGTCGTCGAGCTTCATCTCGGCCGCGTCGGAGTTCTCGCGGATGTGGTCGGCGTTCGTGCTGCCGCAGATCGCCGAGGTGACGCCGGGCTGGGCGAGTACCCAGCCGACCGCCACGTGTCCCACGGGGACGCGGAGACGTTCGGCGATCGCGCGCATCGGCTCGACGACCGCCAGGCAGCGCTCGAGCCTCCCAGGGCCCAGCAGGCGCTCGTATGCGTCCCATTCCACGATGTCGTCGCCCCACATCGCTCGAGGATCTGTTTCGGCTGTGATAGCGCTGGTGATGATGCCGCTGCCGTACGGCTCGTAGATCACGGCACCGATGTCGAGCTCGCCGCAGCGGGCTACGACCGGTCGCTCGTCAAGGTGGTCGATCAGCGACATCCCCTGCTGGACCACGTCGACGCGACGGATCGCGTGTGCCCGTTCGATGTCCTCCATGACGTAGTTCGACAGGCCGATCGCGCGCACAAAGCCGGCGTCGACGAGCTCGGCCATCGCGCCCCACGACTCCTCGAGCGAGACGTCGTCGTCGTCGGGTGGCCAGTGGATGAAGTAGACGTCGATCCGATCGGTGCGGAGCCGATCGAGGCTGGCTCGGCACGCTTCGTGGATGCGCTTCGGATGCAGGCCGCCTTTGTCTGGCGCGACCTTGCTCGAGATCAGGATGTCTTCGCGCATCCCTTCCAGCGCTGCGCCGATCACCCGCTCGTTGCCGGTGTCGCTGTAAGCCTCGGCCGTGTCGACCCAGTTGACGCCGGTGTCGATCGCGGCCTCGATCGCCGCCCTCGCCGTCGCAACGCCGGAGTCGTCGCCGAGCAGCTCGTACCCACCGAACCCGATCACCGAGACCGAAACGCCGCTTGCACCCAGCCGTCGCAGTTCCATCAAGCGCTCACCTCCATGAGGAACCATATCCAGGTGGCCAATCGCGTGCAGACTTCGCGTGTTCGACCGTCGGCAGAATCGCGTGCTACCATCCTTGGACCATGAAGCGGATCGAGCTCAAGACCCAGATGCCTGAAGCGCTATGACGCGCACCACCGCGTCGCGCCACCGGTAGGTCCCCAGCTCTTCCACCGCACCGCAATCAGGAGTCCGCTTCATGAATCGCTCACCCAGATCGAACGTTCGTCGCCTCGCCGTCGGTCGCCTTATCTCGATGACCGGGGGCGCCGCCGCATACACGGCGCTGATGTTCACGGTGTGGGATCGGACCCACTCGGGCGCGTTCCAGTCGTTCACCCTGTTGCTCACCTTCGGTGTGACCGGGATCCTCGGGCCGTTGACCGGAACGCTGGGAGATCGATTCGATCGACGCCAGGTGATGATCTGGTCCGAGGTCGTGGCGGCCGGCTTCTACGGTGTGATGGCGCTCGTGCAGCTGCCGATCACGCTCGTTCTGCTGGCGTTCGGCTCGGCGGTGACGGAGTCGCCGTTTTGGTCGTCCTCGGCTGCCGCGATCCCGAACCTGGTCGATACGGAAGATGACATCGCGTGGGCCAACAGCCTGATCGCGATCGGCAGGAACGCCGGGATAATGGTCGGTCCTGTCATCGGAGGCCTGCTGGTAACGACGGTCGGCTCCTCGTGGGTGTTCGGGTTGAACGCTCTGACGTTCGCCGTCTCCGTGCTGCTGACGCTGTCGGTTCGGGGGAGCTTCGCGGGCCGGCGGAACCACGAAGAGGAGGAAGCTCACCGCGGTCTGGCCGCCGGCGTCCGCTTCCTGTGGCGCGAACAGGTGTTGCGCCTGATCACGATCGCGTGGGTCGTCTTCGTGATGGGAGCCGGGATGGGGATGGTCGCCGACGCCCCACTCGCCGAGAAGTTCGGGGCGGGGTCCCTCGGGTTCGGGCTGCTCATCACGTGCTGGGGTGGTGGCTCGGTCCTTGGCTCGGTGCTCGCGCGGAAGCTCACCAGCCGGACGGAACCGTTGTGGATGTTCGTTGGCGCGGTGGGGATCGCGATCGGGCATCTCGGGGTCGGTCTAGCGCCGGTGTACACGGCGGTCCTCGTGTTCGGGCTGATCATGGGGACGAGCGACGGCGCAACGATCGTTGCCGAACAGGGGATCATGCAGCGACGAACACCCGACGCGGTGCGCAGCCGTGTGGTGGCCGCGTACGAGGCGGTGCTCTCGCTCGGGTTGGCGTTCGCCTACATCTTCGGCGGGCCGGCATTGAAGGCGTTCGGTCCCCAGGGTGTATACCTGGTCGGTGGTGTGGCAGCGGTGATCACCGCCGTCGTGCTGCTCCCGATCCTGAAGCTGCGCCACGACGAGCCCGTCACTGAACGACCAGTCAGTCCTGTAGCCGCATCCTGAACAGGCGAGAGGCCGGGCACAGATGCCCGGTCTTTCGTTTGCCCTGAACGGCCGTTCAGGAGTAGGGTCGGCCAAGTATGAGCGCCCCCGTATCCAACCGATACAACGCGATCGTGATCGGCGGCGGTCACAACGGCCTGGTCGCAGGCGCGTACCTCGCTCGGGCGGGAGCCCGAACGGTCGTCCTCGAGGCACGCCACAAGGTCGGTGGCGCCGCCGACACGATGGCGCCGTGGCCCGACGCCCCCGAGTTCAGGGTCACCACCCTCAGCTACGTCATGAGCCTGATGCCCGACACGATCATCCGGGACCTCCAGCTCGAACGGAACGGATACAAAGCCACGCCGGTCGGCCCGTACTTCCTGCCGTTCCCCGACGGGCGCTGCATCGTTCAGTTCGACGACGACGCACAGAAGAACTACGACGAGTTCGCGAAGTTCTCCAAGCGCGACGCCGAGGCGATCGAGAAATGGGACGCGTGGATCGGCGGGCTCGCTGCCGTGCTCGGCCCGATGCTGATGGCGATCCCTCCCAAGGTCGGTTCGAAGAAGCCGTCGGATCTGCTGGAGCAACTGCGTCTGGCGTGGCGGTTCCGCGGCCTGGATGTGAAGACGGTCGCCGACGTCACCCGATTGATGACGATGTCGATCGTCGACATCCTCGACCGATTCTTCGAGACGGATCAGGTGAAGACGGTGATGGCGCTGAACGGCTTGATCGGCACCTGGGCCGGTCCGCACGAGCCGGGAACCGGCTACGTGATGGCGCACCACTCGATCGGCGACGTCGGCGACGGGCACCTTGGATCCTGGGCCGTGCCCGAAGGTGGCATGGGCGCCGTTTCCGACGCGATCCGTCGAAGCGCGGAGTCGTTCGGAGCCGAGGTTCGTACCAACGCGCGCGTCGATCGCATCCTCACCCGTGACGGCGCGGCGACCGGCGTCGTGCTCGCGAGCGGCGAGGAGCTGTACGCCCCGGTGCTCGTAGCCGCCACACATCCCAAGATCACGTTCCTGCGTCAGCTCGACCGCGACGACCTCCCGGTGGACTTCGTCGATGACATCGAGAACTGGAAGTCGCGCAGCGGCGTCGTGAAGATCAACTGCGCGCTGTCGAAGGCGCCGGTCTTCACCGCGAAACCCGACCTGGTCGACCTGACCGGTGGCGTCGAGCTTGCACACTCGATCGGCTACCTCGAGAAGGCGTTCGAGGAAGCGCGCGCGGGCAGACCGGCCACGGCGCCCTTCAGCGACGGCGTGATGCCCACGGTCTACGACCGCACCTTGGCACCCGAGGGATGCCACGTGATCTCCCTGTTCACCCAATGGGTTCCCCACGAGTGGTCCGAGGAGCAGCATCAGGACGAGCTGGAGGCCTACGCCGACCGGGTCATCTCCGGTTACGACGATCTCGCACCGGGGTTCAAGGACAGCGTCCTGCACCGGCAGGTGATCGGCCCCTACGAGATGGAGCACGAGTGGGGCTTGATCGGCGGCAACATCTTCCACGGCGAGCTGAGCGCCGAGCAGCTGTTCCACATGCGCCCGGCGCCGGGATACGCCGACTATCGCTCACCGATCCGCGGCCTGTACCAGGCGTCGTCGGCCACGCACGGCGGGGGCGGGGTCTGCGGGATCCCGGGGTACAACGCCGTCCGCCAGATCATGAAGGACACCAAGCAGCGCAAGCGTTCACGGAAGGGGTAAGCACGACATGGCAGAGCAGAACCGATCGTTCCCGTTCTACTTCGCGAGTTGGTACAAGAAGTCGCCGTACTTCGAAAAGACGGTGGAGGCCGGCTGCACGAGCTGGGATCTGTACAACCACATGCTGATCCCGACCTACTACGACGACGACATCAAGGAGTACTGGCACCTGGTCGACAAGGTGACGCTCTGGGATGTAGCGGTCGAGCGCCAGGTCGAGATCACCGGACCCGATGCGGCGAAGTTCACGCAACTGCTCACGCCGCGCGACCTTTCGAAGACGCAGCCCGAGCAGTGCAAGTACGTGTTGATCTGCGCGCCCGACGGCGGCATCGTGAACGACCCGATCCTGCTGAAGCTCGCCGAGGATCACTTCTGGCTCTCCCTCGCCGATTCGGATGCCCTGCTCTACGCGATGGGTGTGCAGGCCTTCGCGGGGCTCGATGTCGAGATCCGCGAGCCCGACGTCTCGCCGCTACAGATCCAGGGGCCGCGTTCGAAGCCGCTGATCCGCAAGCTATTCGGCGACGCGGTGGCCGACCAGAAGTACTACTGGCACAAGCAGACCGAGCTGGACGGCATCCCGGTGGTCGTGTCGCGTACCGGCTGGAGCGCCGAGCTCGGGTACGAGGTGTACCTGCGTGACTCGAGCGCCGCCGGCGACCTGTGGGACAAGATCATCGACGCCGGCGAGGAGTTCGAGCTGCGGCCGATCGCCCCGAGCGACCAGCGCCGCATGGAAGCCGGCATCTTCAACTACGGCAACGACATGGACATCACGAACAGCCCCCTCGAGGTGACAGGCCTGGAGCGCCTGGTCGAGCTCGACAACGACAACGAATTCGTCTCTCGTGCTGCGTTGGAGAAGATCAAAGCCGAGGGCGTGAAGCAGAAGCTCGTCGGCGTGAAGATCGACGGGGAGCCGCTGAGCATGTGGCTCGAGGACTTCTGGCCCGTCGTCGATGGCGACAAGTCGATCGGGCGTCTCGTGAGCGCCTCCTACTCGCCCCGCCTCGAGATCAACATGGGGTACGTGTGGGTACCGGTCGACAAGGCCGACCCCGGCACGCGCATCGAGATCGAGTCACCGACGGGCGCCGTAGGAGCGACGGTGACCGCGCTGCCGTTCCTCGACCCGAAGAAGGAGATCCCCGCGAAGAGCTAACCGTGTGGTGTGCGGTGGGTTCCGGCCGGTAGTCTCCTGCGACCGATCCCGAGGAGGAAGACGTGGCATCCGAGACGTTCACCTTCTACGTGCAGCCGTGGTACCGCAAGTCGCCCTACTTCGAGGCGACCAAGCGCCACGGCTGCAAGAGCTGGGGCTTGTACAACCACATGCTGCTGCCCACGCTCTACGACGACCCGGTCACCGAGTACAACGCGCTCTTGAACGACGTCACGATGTGGGACGTCAGCGTCGAGCGCTGCGTCGAGATCACCGGCCCGGACGCCTTCGAGCTCACGAACCTGATCACCTGTCGGGACCTGACGAAATGCGACGTGTGGCAGTGCAAGTACGTACTGCTGACGGCTGCGGACGGTGGCATCGTCAACGACCCGGTCCTGTTGCGCTTGGGAGAGAATCATTTCTGGCTGGCGCTCGCCGACTCGGACGCTCTGCTGTTCGTTGCCGGTGTGGCGGCCGGGCGCGGCTTCGATGTCACGATCCGTGAGGCAGACGTCGCGCCGATGCAGGTCCAGGGGCCGCGATCGAAGGACGTCGTGCGAGCCCTTTTCGGCGATGCCGTTGCCGACCTCAAGTACTACTGGTGTGCGGAGGCCGAGGTCGACGGGATCCCGGTCGTCGTGTCACGCACCGGCTGGACGGGCGAGGTCGGCTACGAGATCTACCTGCGCGACTCCTCACGTGGCAGCGATCTGTGGGAGAAGGTCCGCGAGGCAGGCCAGCCGTTCGGCATCCGGCCGATCGCGCCGAGCGAGGCGCGCCGCATCGAGGCAGGCATCTTCAACTACGGCTCGGACATGCGGATCGAGGACACGCCGATGCATGTGAGCGGTCTCGAGAAGTTCGTCGAGTTCGACCAAGAGCAGGACTTCCTGGGTAAGCAAGCGCTCACGAAGCTCGCCGCGACCGGCGTCGATCGCAAGCTCGTCGGCATCGACATCGCCGGCGACCCGATGAGCGACGAGGGCGCGCTGAACGACTTCTGGCCGGTGCACGCGCCCGGTGGTTCGAAGGTCGGCCGCGTCACCGCCGGAGCGTGGTCGCCCCGTCTCGATAAGAACGTCGGCTACGCGTGGGTTCCGGCCTCGCACATGGACGACGGCACCGCGCTCGAGCTTCAGAGTCCGGGAGGCGCGCGCTCTGCCGCGGTGGCCCCGCTTCCCTTCTGGGACGCGAAGAAGGACATCCCGAAGTCGTAGCCTTTCCGCTGTGAGCGGCTCCGTCTCGTTCGACCGCGCGGCTGGGTACTACGACGCGACGCGCGAGTTCGACGATGAGACCCACGATCAGATCATCGGCGTGCTCGAGCGGGAGCTCCGGGGCCGCGGCCGGATCCTCGAGATCGGTGTCGGAACGGGACAGTTGGCGATCCCCCTCAACGAGCGCGGGATCGACGTCGTGGGGATCGACCTGTCCGCGAGCATGATGTCGAAGATCGCCGAGAAGACGGGCGGCCGGTCGCCGTTCCCGCTCGTGCGAGGAGACGCGACCCGCCTGCCCTTCGCCGACGACACGTTCGGCGGCGCATACGCGCGATGGGTCCTGCACCTGATCCCGAATTGGCGAGACGCCGTCGCGGAGCTGGTTCGCGTCGTGCGGACCGAGGGCGGCGCTATCGTGATCGATCCGGGCGGCTACACAGGGACGTGGCGCGAGCTCTGGATCCGGTTCGTCGAAGAGTGCGGCCCAGACGCAGAGCCAGTCGGTCTCGACATGCAGCGCGGATCGCACGAGCTCGACGAGGCGTTCTCTGCCCTCGGTGCCCGTCGCCGTGAGCTTGACGGCATCACACTCCGAAACACCGCAACACTGTCATCGTTCTTCGACGAAGCGGCGAGCCGCATGTACAGCTGCACTTGGCGTCTGAGCGATGAAGATCTTGAGCGAGCGTGCCGGGTCGTGCGAGCCTGGGCGCAGGAGCGCTACGGCGACCTGCTTCTCGAGCCCCAACCGTACGTTTCGCTTCCCTGGCGCGCCTACGATGTATCCTGACGCCCCTCGCCGTGGAGGGCTCGCCTCGGTATCCTGAGGGACCATGAGGGGCGCCCCACCAGGGCGCCCCGATAGCAGGAGGTTCACGCGGTGCCGATCACCGAGGTCGAGAAGATCTGGATGGACGGCGAGCTCGTTCCTTGGCATGAGGCCAAGGTGCACGTGCTCTCCCACGCCCTGCATTACGGCACCGGCGTATTCGAGGGCATCCGGGCATACGAGACGTCGCGCGGTCCGGCGGTGTGGCACCTCGAGGAACACATGCACCGCTTCGCGCGCAGCGCCAAGCTCTATCACCTGGAGATCCCGTTCTCGAAAGAGGCGCTCGTCGAGGGCACGAAGGACGTCATCCGCGAGAACGAGCTGAGTTCCTGTTACGTGCGGCCGCTCGCTTTCCGCGGATACGGCGAGATGGGCGTGAACCCGTTGAACGCGCCCGTCAACGTCGCGATCGCGGTGTGGCCGTGGGGCGCCTACCTCGGTGAGGACGCGCTGGAGCGCGGGGTCCGGATCAAGATCAGCAGCTGGCGCAGGAACGGCCAGAACTCGCTGCCCGCCGCCGCGAAGGCGACCGGCCAATACATCAATAGCGTCCTTGCCAAGGTCGAGTCGCTGAAGGCCGGCTACGACGAGGCGATCATGCTGAACGAACAGGGCATGATCACCGACGGCTCCGGCGAGAACGTGTTCGTCGTTCGCGGGAACGTGCTGACGACGCCTCCGATCGCCGCTGGCTGTCTCGACGGCATCACGCGCGCCACCGTGATGGCCCTCGCGCGTGACCTCGGCTACGAGGTGAGCGAGGAGAACCTCGTTAGGACCGACCTCTACAACGCCGACGAATGCTTCTTCACGGGTACCGCGGCCGAGCTCACGCCGATCCGCGAGGTCGACGATCGGGTCGTCGGCGAGGGCCACCGAGGGCCCGTCACCAAGGAGCTGCAGGGCGCGTTCTTCGCCGCCACGAAGGGCGAGAACGAGAAGTACGCCGGCTGGCTCACCTACGTGAACGACTGACACACATCTGACCGTGGGTTCCTGGGCTGACTCGGGTTGCCCGCTGTAGTCTTCGCCGATGGAACTCGACCGATACCGCCTGCCCCGCACCGTCGAACCCTTCCGCTACGACCTCACGCTCCAACCGGACCTCGAAGCAGCGACCTTCTCGGGCACGGTGGAGGTCGCGGTCATGGTCCACGAGCACGTCGATCAGGTTGTGCTGAACGCCGTCGAATTGGAGATCGACAGCGGCACGATCACGGGCCGTAACGATGTAGCGATCGCGATCTCGGATGTCGCGTTCGACGAGGAGCTCCAACGGGCGACGCTCACGCTCGCCGAGCCTGTCGAGCCGGGGGAGTGGGTGCTCCGCCTCGGATTCCGCGGCGTGCTGAACGACCAGCTCCGTGGCTTCTACCGTTCCACCTATACGGACGACGAGACCGGCGAGACCCACGTGATCGCGACGACGCAGTTCGAAGCGGCCGACGCGCGGAGGGCCTTCCCGTGCTGGGACGAGCCCGATCACAAGGCCGTGTTCGGTGTCACCCTCATCGTCCCCGAAGGCTTGCTCGCCATCTCGAACGGCCCGGAGATCGGCCGCGAGCAGCTCTCCGACGGCCTCGTTCGGGTGCGGTTCGCTGACACGATGCGCCAGTCGACCTACCTCGTCGCGTTCATCGTCGGCCGCTTGGAGGCGACCGATCCGATCGACGTCGACGGCGTGCCGCTTCGCGTTATCCACGTTCCGGGGAAGGCCGCGCTCACCGGCTTCGCCCTGGAAGCCGGCGCCTACTCGTTGCGGTTCTTCCGTGACTACTACGGAATCGCCTACCCCGATCAGAAGATGGATCTCATCGCGTTGCCGGACTTCGCGGCCGGCGCGATGGAGAACACCGGGTGTGTCACCTTCCGTGAGTCGCTGTTGCTTGCCGACAGCTCCAAGGCCACGCAACCCGAGCTCGAGAACATCGCCGACGTCGTAGCGCACGAGGTCGCCCATCAGTGGTTCGGCAACCTCGTCACGATGCGCTGGTGGAACGGCATCTGGTTGAACGAGGCGTTCGCCACGTTCATGGCGCTGCTCGCGGTCGAGGCTTGGCGCCCCGATTGGGAGCGCTTCGCATCGTTCGCGCGCTCCTGCTCTGCCGCGAAGGAGGTCGACGCGCTGCACACGACGCGGGCGATCGAATACCCGGTCGCCTCGCCCGACGACACCGCCGGGATGTTCGACATCCTCACGTATCAGAAGGGTGGCTCGATCCTGCGGATGCTCGAGCGCTACCTCGGCACCGAGGGCTTCCGTGACGGGATCCGTATCTATCTGAAGCGCCACGAATACGCGAACACCGAGACGCACGACCTGTGGGATGCCATCGAGCACGCCACCGGAGCGCCCGCCCGCCGGATCATGGACCGGTGGATCTGGCAGGGGGGCTATCCCTTGTTGACGGTCGAAGAGGCCGAGGGCGGAGGGGTCCACGTCAGGCAATCGCGGTTCCTCGCTAACGGCGACGCCGACACGACGACGTGGGAGGTGCCGCTGCGGGTGCGCGAGCTCGGTGAGGAAGAGTCCTCCATCCTGGCGCCGCCCGAGGGGATCTCTCTGCCCGCCACCGGGGTGCCCGTGGTGAACGCCCGCTCGAGCAGTTTCGTACGGGTCCGCTACTCGGGTTCGCTGACCGAGGCCCTGGTGGCTCGACGCTCGGAGCTGACGGAATTGGAGCGGTACGACCTCGTCGACGACCTGTGGGCCGCCGCCGTCGCCGGGGCAGCGAGTGCGTCGGACTTCTGCAAGCTGGCCGAGCGGTTCGGCGACGAGAACGACCTCGCGGTCTGGCAGGCGATCTTGCTCGGGCTCGGGTGGTGCGACCGGTTCCTCGACGGCGAGCCGCGGGAGCAGTTCCGCACGTTCGTGCGCAGGTTGGTGGCCCCTGCGCTCGACCGGCTCGGCTGGGAAGCCCGCGACGCTGATCCCGATCGCGTTCGTGCCCTCCGGGGTGCGCTGTTCCAGGGCTTGGGGGTGCTCGGGGTCGACCCGAACGCCGCTGGGCTCGCGCGCGAGTACGAGGCCGAAGGCCGCGCCGGCAAGCCGATCGACGCCTCGCTCGCCGCCGCTGCGGTGAACATCGTTGCCGTGAGCGGCGGCGAAGAGGACTACGAGCGGTTCGTGGAGGTCGCGAAGGACCCGCCGACCCCACAGCAAGAGCAACGGTACCTGTTCGCGCTCCCACTCTTCCGCGACCGGACGGTGTTCGACCGCACGCTCGCGGACGCCCTTGAGAGCGACTGGGTTCGGACGCAGAACGGACCGTTCATGCTGGCCTACTCGATAACGAACCGGGACTTCGGAGACCGCGGGTGGGCCTTCGTGAAGGAACATTGGGACGAGGTCGAGAAGCGCTTCCCGGCGTCGCTGATCGGTCGGATCGCGGAGGGTGTCCGCTACCTGACCGCACCGGGATCGGCGGAGGACGCCGCCGCATTCTTCGCGGAGCATCCGATCCCTCAGTCGGCCAAGACGCTCGAGCAGATCCTGGAACGCCAGCGGATCGCATCCGAGCTTCGGAAGCGCGCGACACCGGACCTCGAGGCGTTCTTCGCGGCACGGTCTTCGAACTAGTCTGTTACGGACTAGCGGGAAACGACTACCACGTCGAGGAGCGCCGAGGGGCGCTGAGCGGCGCATCGAGGTACAGCCGGCGTGGTGTCGCGGCCGTCCGGAGCACGAAGACGGAACCCTCGGCGTCGCGTGCCCGCTCGACGCCCTCATCGGTTCGGATCCAGAGGGTGCCGCGCCACGGCTCCCATCCGAGCCGCGTGAAGAAACCCGGGATCGAGGTCGAGAGCCCGCCGAGCAGGTAGTGCTCGGCGGCGAGGTGCTCGACGACGGCGCCCATGACCTTGGTGGCGAATCCCTTGTGCTGCCGGTCGACTCGCGTGCACACGGCCTCGACGTAGCCGGTGTAGATTGAACGCCCGGCGGCGTGGAGCTCCAGGGGAACGACGCAGGCGTGCGAGACGGGTTCGCCCTTCTCCTCGTGGATGATGTGCGTGCCGGGGCCGATGTCCTCCCAGTAAGTTGGTCCGATGCCGTCCAGCAGGGGCGAACACAGCTTCAGCAACGCGTCGAGTTCATCGCCCTTCAGGTCCTCTCGAGGCACCACGCGGATCGTCATGCGGCTCAGTATGGCGGCCGCTCTGGAGCGGCGACGACAGGACCACTGTTGCGGTCGGGCGATGCGATAGCCTCGGGCGTCATGCGACTCGTTCGATTCCGCCATGGGGACCGCATCGCCACCGGCGCTATCGACCGGCGCTCCGAGACGGTCCGGATCTTGAAGGGAACGTTCTTCGAGGATCCTCTGCCGACCGGCGAGGAGGTGCCGCTCGACGACGTGCGGCTCCTGGCCCCGGTACTTCCCAGCAAGCTCGTCTGCGTCGGGAAGAACTACGCGGCGCACGCGGCTGAATTCGGGGGCGAAGTGCCCGACGAGCCGATCCTGTTCCTGAAGCCGTCGACGTCGGTGATCGGGCCCCACGACCCGATCCAGCTGTTGCCGATCAGCCACCGTGTGGACTACGAGGGCGAGCTCGCCGTCGTGATCGGACGGCTCGCGCGCAACGTTCGCTCCGAGGAGGCCTACCGCTACATCCTGGGGTACACGTGTGCGAACGACGTGACGCTGCGCGACATCCAGAAGACCGACGCGCAGTGGACGCGCGCGAAGGGATTCGACGGCTCGTGCCCGCTGGGACCCTGGATCGAGACCGACCTCGATCCCAACGACGTCGTCGTCGAGACGCGGCTGAACGGCGACGTCCGCCAGCACGCCTCCACGACCGACATGGCGTTCGGCGTTGCGACATTGATCGAGTTCGTGACGACCTTCATGACGCTGTTGCCCGGCGACGCGCTGTTGACCGGGACGCCGGAAGGGGTCGGCAAGCTCGCCGCGGGTGACGTCGTCGAGGTCGAGGTGGAGGGCGTCGGAACGTTGACGAACGGGGTGGTCGCATGAGCTCGGACGTTCGGTGCCGATTCGCCCCGGCGCCGACGGGCTCGATCCACGTCGGCAACGCTCGCTCGGCGCTGTTCTCCTGGTTGTTCGCTCGGCACAACGGTGGGTCCTACGTGCTGCGCGTGGAGGACACCGACGCGAGCCGCGTCACCGAGGAGGCGTTCCGCGGAGTGCTGGAGTCGCTGCGATGGCTCGGCCTCGATTGGGACGAGGGACCCGACGTCGGAGGCCCCCACGGCCCCTACCGGCAGTCGCAGCGCGCCGAAGTCTACCGCGAGCACGTCGACCTGCTCCTCGCGGGCGGTCACGCCTACCGTTGCTATTGCACGGCCGAGGAGCTCGCGCAACGGCGCGAGGCATCGCTTGCCCAGGGAAGCGCGCCCGGCTACGACGGCCGGTGTCGGCGTCTGTCCGACGCCGAGCGGGTAGCGTTCGAGGCGGAGGGCCGCCCGTTCGCGATCAGGTTCGCGATGCCGGAGCACGACGTCACCGTGCCCGATCTCGTGAAGGGCGATGTCCATTTCCCCGCAAGGTCCCTCAGCGACTTCGTCATCGTTCGCTCGGACGGGACTCCCGTATTCCTGCTCGCCGTCGCGGTCGACGACATGCTGATGGGGATCACGCACGTGATCCGCGGCGACGACCTGCTCGCCAGCGCACCGAGGAACGCGGCGGTGATCGAGGCGCTCGGGGGCACCGCTCCGAGGTACGCGCACCTGCCCCAGGTGCTCGGCTCGGACGGCAAGCCGCTGTCGAAGCGGCACGGCTCGACGAGCGTCGAGGCGTTCCGCGAGCGAGGGTTCCTGCCCGAGGCGCTCATGAACTACCTCGCGCTGCTCGGTTGGTCGAAGGACGAGTCGACCACATTCATGACCCGCGACGAGCTCATCGCGGCGTTCGACCTCTCCCGGGTCTCGAGCAACCCGGCGGCGTTCGACACCCAGAAGCTCGAATGGATGAACAACCACTACATCCAGTCGCTCGAGGACGACGACCTCGCGGCGCGCTGCATGCATTTCCTCGTCGGGGACGGCATCCTGCCCGATCCGGGCACGCTCCGCGCCGCCATGCCGCTCGTGAAGGAGCGGATGAAGACGCTCGTCGAGGCGCCCGAGCTGTTGCGGTTCCTGTTCACCGACGACATCACGCCGAACGAGAAGGCCGCCGCCTTGGTCGAGAAGGCCGGGCCCGGCTACCTCAAGACGTGCGCCGATGCGCTCGATACGTTGGAGGGATGGACCGCAGAGCAGATCCACGCGGTGCTGGACGCCGTGGCGACCGACGCCGGGCTGAACCGCACGAAGGGCTGGCAGCCGGTTCGGGCCGCAGTGACCGGGTCCAACGTGTCCCCGCCGCTGCCGGAGTCGCTCGAACTGCTCGGACGCGGACGCACCGTCGCGCGCCTGCGCGCGTTCGCCGCCTGAGCCGCTCCCTCGTCTGGTGCGTCGCGGTCACTGTGATCCTCGCTGCTAGCGCAGCCCCCGCCGCCGGGATCAAGGGCGGCGACAGGGTGCGCACCGCCTCGACCCCGCTCACCGTTCGGAAGCCCCCGATCGTCAAGAAGTTCATCCCGTTCGGCGCGCGACGCAAGGACGAGATGGCGAGATATTCACGCCGCCACTACGGCGTGAGGACCTGGGAGCTCACCGACCCGAAGGTGATCGTCGAGCACTACACCGACAGCTCCACGTTCTCGAGCGCGTGGAACACCTTCGCGTCGAACGCACCGCACCTGGGGGAGCTGCCCGGCGTGTGCGCGCACTTCATCATCGACAGGGACGGAACGATCTATCAGCTCGTGAGTCTGCGCGTGCGGTGCCGGCACGCAGTGGGGCTGAACTACACGGCGATCGGGATCGAGCACGTCGGCACGAGCGACGCGCAGATCCTGAACGATCGGGCGCAGATGCACGCATCGGTCAGGCTGACGCTCTGGCTCATGGCGCGCTTCGACATCCAACTTCGCAACGTGATCGGTCACGCGGAGGCGTTGATGAGCCCCTTCCACTATGAGCGGTATCGGAGCTGGCGCTGCCTGGTGCACTCGGACTGGCAGCACGCCGACATGAACACGTATCGCTCGAGGGTGAAGCGGCGCGCGCGAAATGCCGATGTAGCGATCGGGCCTCGCCCATCATGGGTGAAACCCAAGTGCTAGAGGCGTGCTTCCATCTCGGGGTGGAGGGGCCTAGCATGTCGAGAGGGATCCGCTAGGGGGACACGATGCCGAAGGTCCTGAACTTGCCGGAACGCCAGGATGTGGACGGGGCGTGGCACCAGGTCGTGAGGGACGTTTGCCACTGGTGCGGCTGCACGTATTTCATGGCCGAGGACGACCACGACCTCGTGTGGGAACCCGGCTCGCGCCACGAAACCCGCTGCTCGGACGACCTGTGCGAGTGCCACGCCGACCCTGCGATCGGCACCCATCGCGAATGATTTCCGACGGGGCGCCCACGTAGCATCGGGCGCCTCACCTGATCCTTATGCATACCCTTCCCCGGAACCCTGTCGTTGTGCTCGCGCTCATGCTCGCCCTGATCCAGGGCGGCGTTGCCCCCGCCTTCAGCCAATCTCGGGACCTACGCGCTTCGGGTGCACCCGATTGCAACAACGTGACGCGTCCGTTCCACAAGGGGAAGCTCCTGCACAACCCGTGGCTCGCCGACTCCCCGCCAGACAACGTCACGTACAAGCTGAACGGCGTGACGAGCACGGCGTATCCGTCTCCCAAGCACCCGAACGTGAGCGTCTTCACGATCGGCGACGGAACCGCGGCCGCGAGGACGTGTTTCGTAGGCGGGAGACTGAAGGGGACCGCCCGCGATGGCCGAACGTGGGAGTTCTACCACGACCGCTACAACGCGGCCTGTATCAGGATCATCGCCACCGACTGGATGACGATGAAGAACCTCCGCTGCGACGACGTCGAGGACGGCTTCCGTCCGAAAGAGTCCAGCGACGACGCGAACAACGTGACGATGTACGTCTCGGGCAGCTACCTCACGCGGATCCGCGACGACTGCATCGAGAACGACGGAACGATCGGCGGCGTCCTCTACGACTCCTTATGGAAGCAGTGCTTCACCGGCGTCTCGGAGAAGCCCAACGACTCGCAGGGGAGTTGGACGTCGCCGAACGGCGAAACCCTCACGCTGGATCATATGCTGATCGGCCTGTACAAGACGCCCACCGCTGAGGGCAAGCATGAGAACGCGCTGTTCAAGTGGTCGTCGTCGGCGAACGATCTGGTGATCAAGTGCTCGATCTTCAAGGTCGATTCGCTTTCGATTAATGGAACGGGGACGATGAAGATCCCGGACGGGACGGTGGTCGACGACTCGGCGTGTCCGCGTCACCCGAGCACGATCGTCTGGCTCGGCCGAGGCAAATACCCAGCCGCGCACGCCGGGATCCGCGTGACCAAGCACGCCCACGTGTGGAAACGGGCGGTCCACAGGTGGATCTGCTCACACGGGTATCCGGACTGTAACTGAGTCGGCGCTACCATCCGCCCATGGGGCGGGCTATCACTTCTGCGTTACCGGCGGCTTGTTGGTTGCTCGTGGCGTTCGTTTGGATCGTTTGGGCGCTGCACGATTCGCGGAACGCACCGAGGGTTGAAAGACGGTCCCGGCACGGCGCCGTCCCCATCGCCTTCGTGATCCTGGCCATCCTAGCCATCGCGAATCTCGACTAGCGTCGCCTCGACTTCGCTTCGAGATGGGTGGAGACCGTCGGGGCAGTCATCTTGGTGGCATCGACGGCCTTCGCTATCTGGGCGAGGATTCGCTTGGGCACGATGTGGTCCATCTCGCCGATCGCCCGGGAGGGTCACGAGCTGCGGACGGAAGGTCCGTACGCCGTCACGAGGCACCCGATCTACACGGGCCTGGTCGGGATGCTGCTGGGGACCACCCTCGTCACCGGCCAAGGCCAATGGATCCCTGTGCTTATCGTAGGCACGCTAGTGCTCGTCGCGAAGAGCGTGACGGAGGAAGAGCTGATGTCGTCGGTCTTCGGCGATCGGTATGAGATGTATCGCCAGCGCGTCCCTCGACTCGTGCCATGGCAGTTCCTCAGGCCTGGAGTTCGGCGATCAAACTGAGCGCCGAGCGAACCTGGGTCCCACTCAGTCCTGCAGGTGCCGGTTCAACCAATCGAGGATGACTTCGAAACGCTGAACACGGTGCCGCGGGCTCCCTGAACGCGACAGTTCGTGACTCTCCGCGGGGAACCGAACGAACTCAACCTCGCGACCGAGGACTCGAAGGATCGTGAACAGCAGCTCGGCCTGTCCGATCGGACAGCGTAGGTCGTCCTCGGAGTGAAGGATCAGTAGCGGGGTGGTGATGTTGCGGGCGTAGGTCGCGGGCGAGATCTGCCGGTACGCATCTGGAGCCTCCCACGGGTGCGCCCCGACGTACCCCTTGAGCACGCCGGCGATGTCGGCGACGTCCTCGTACGCCATGTCGTTCACTGCGCGCTCGGAGATCCCGCACCGGAACCGGTCGGTGTGGCCGACGATCCACGAGGTCAAGTAGCCGCCGTAGGAGCCGCCCATCACGCCGAGGCGCTCGGGGTCGACGAAGTCGAAGCGCTTCAGCGCTTCGTCTGTCACGGCCATCACGTCGTCGTAGTCGACCGAACCCCAGCCGGGCCCGCCTTCCACGGGGCCGCGGATCGCACGTCCCCAGGCTTCGTCATAGCCGGACGAGCCCCGCGGGTTCGAGTACACGACGGCGTAGCCCGCCCCCGCATACACCTGGAACTCGTCGAAGAGCTTGTTCTCGTACTGGGCGAACGGCCCGCCGTGGATGTTGAGGAGCGTCGGATACCGCTCACCCTCGCGGAATCCGGCCGGACGGACCACCCATGCTTCGACCTCGGTGCCGTCGGTGGACACGGCGGTGAACCGTTCGGCGGACGGGATCTCGCGGGCACCGGTGAACGCATCGCCCACGTCGGTGAGTCGGCGGTCGCCGGCGAACAGCTCCCCGAGTGTCGTCAGCGTCGAGACCGTGTGAACGAGGCGACCGGCCACCGTGTCGTAACCGAGGACGGCTAGCTCCCCGCCCACCACGAGCTCCGGGCTCTCCGACCCGTCCGTCGCCACCCGATAGATGTGCTGGTTGCCGTGATCCTCGACCGCGAAGAGCAGTCGGTCGTCGCCTTCCCAGATCGGCTCGCGCACGGGCGGGTAGGGGATGCAGTTGCGGTCGAGGGCGGTCGTGAGCTCCCGCCGTTCGCGCGTTGCGAGATCCACCACGGCGATCTGACCGTGCCGCGGTTCGTCGAAGATGCCGGGCATGTAGCCGTAAGCGATCCGCGAACCATCGGGTGACCACGAGGGGAGCTCACACGCTCCATCCGTCGCGGTGATGAGTTCGGGCTCGCCCCCGTCCGCCGCGACGACGTAGATGTCTCGCGCGGGGATCGTGTCCCACCGCTCGTGGCGGGCAGAGGCGAACGCGATCCGTGAGCCGTCGGGGGACCACGCTGGAACCGAATCCTCGAAGTCGCCGGACGTGAGCTGGCTCGGCTCGGCGGAGCCGTCGGCGACCACGACGAACAGGTGGATCGGCCGGTCGATCGTCCAGCCTTCGTTGTCGAACTTGAACCACAGGCGGCGGATCCGTCTCGGCTCGCGCTTCGAATCTTCTTCTTCCTCGTATGCAGGGTCTCGCACCCGGGACGCGAACGCGATGCGCTCACCGTCGGGGGACCACATGGCCTGACGGACGTCCTCTTTCAGGTCGGTGAGTCGACGGGGTTCACCCGGCCCGCCGGCGGGGATCACGTAAAGCTGCTGCCGCTCCCCGTGCCGGTTCGAGGTGAAGGCGATCTGTTGTCCGTCGGGCGACCAGCGCGGGTCCGCATCGCGTTTCTCTCCCGAGGTGAGCCGCTGCGGAGGCGACGAGCCGTCGCTGGCCGCGAGCCAGATCGCGCCACGGTACTCGTTCTTTTCCTTGTCGATGCCCCACACGACGTAGGCGACCGTCGATCCGTCGGGGGAGAGGCGGGGGTCACTGACCCCGGTGAGCTCATAGACGTCTTCGGGCTGCATGCCTGGCATCTGGTTCCCCCTTGGGTCGGGCGTGGACTCGCGCGCTGCCGCAAGCGTAGTGGGTTAAGCGGAAGTTCGGGTCCGGCGAACCGTGCCTGTCAGCTCTGGATTTTGAACCAGGTTCCACCGGGGCCGTTGTAGCTGGGTGCTTCACCCCAGACGCCGATGGTCTTCCCCCTGTTCGTGATCGCGATCTCACCGTAGTCGCCGTAGACCTCACCGAAGCCGTCGGCGGTGATGTAGCTTGCAGCACCCGCCGGAGCGTCCGAGATCTTCACCGGATCGCTCCACGTGAGTCCGCCGTCGGTCGAGCTGCGGTACCAGACGTTCCACGACAGGCCGATCCCGCCGTCCGAGGTCTGCATGTACCAGAGGCGCTCGTCGCCGTTGCCGGTCGCTGCGATGCGCGGCTGGCCGGCATCCTGACCGTTGGTAGACAGCGCCGTGCGACGGCTCCAGGTGCGCCCTTCATCTGCGGAGGTCTTTACGTAGACATGTTGCGGCGCGTAGGGCGTCGTCGCTCCCTCGTAGGCGAACACGAGGTGTCCGAAGTCATCCGTCGAGATCGAGGTCTGACCAGTATGGAAGTCCGCATAGCAACCCGCGGACGCGCATGTGGGGCCGATCTCAACCTTGCCGACGATCACGTTCTCCCAGGTCCGCCCCTCGTTCCGCGAGATGATGGCGTGGTGCCACACCTTGCCGACACCGGTCTGGGCGGGCCCGGTGTAGTTGAAGCTGCTCTCCGAGAAGAGCACGGTTCCGTCCGGCAGCATCTTCGCGTCGTAGGCGAAGAAGTAGCGGATGCTGCGCACAACCCTGGTCTGGGTCCACGTTTCACCGGCATCGTGTGAGACGCCGATCCACAGGTCGCCCTTCGTCACGCCGTTCCACGAGGCGTAGACGTCGCTCCCGTCCGGGCTCATCGTCACCTCAGGCTTATCGGTCCATCTACCGCGCCCGTAGACGTGAACGGGCGCCGTCCATGTCTGCCCGTGGTTGGAAGACTTGATGAACACCGCCGAGAGCCCACCCGCACGGTCCCCGTTCAGGAACATCGCATACACGTCGCCCGTGTCGGGGACGACCTCGATGACGGGGTCGTACTGGGCCTTGGACCCGTGGCACGGGCAGAGCACCGTATCGTCGCTCCACGTCTTGCCGCCGTTGCTCGAGACCGTGAGCGCCATCCACGGGGTCGGACAGTGGTTCGGGCACGGCTTCGGCTGGCCGAACCGCGTGGTGATGATGTAGACGTACGGCGAGTTGGGATCTGCCGCGACGGCCGGCTCCCAATCGTCAGTCACCGGGTTCACCACGCGCTCTCCTACCCAACCCGGCGCCGGATCTGTCGTCGGCGTATCGGTCGCCCGCGCGACCTGCGGCGCGATCACCGTCGCAACGAACAGGAATGGAACGAGAACGGCGAGCGGGGCGCGCAGACGCATAGGGATCGACTCCTTCGGGGCGGGGTCAGGAGAACTCTTGGTAGAGGCGCACTTCGATGTCTTGGAACGACGTCCAGCGCTTGCCGTAGGGGATGTACGAGTTGGTCAGCGCGATGACCCCGACCCCGCGATCGGGTCGGAAGAACATCTCGGTGCTCTCGCCATAGTCGCCGCCGTTGTGACCGTAGACGGTGTAGGGGCCGATCGAGTCGCCGTACCAGATGAGACCTTGCGGCCACGTCACGATATCGGGGATCTGGTTGCGGCGGATCTCCTTGACCGTGTTGCGCTGGAGCACCCGTGCACCCTGGAACCGCCCGTAGTTCATGAACGCGCCGAGCCATCTCGCGAGATGGACCGCGCTCGTGCGCAGCGCGCCATCAGGGTAGTCGGGATAGCCGTACAGGAAGATGGGTGCGAAGTTGCCGTGCGCGTCCACGTCGTAGGGCATCGCGAGGTTCGTGGTGGTGAGGTCGGCCAATCGGTAGCCGGAGTCCGTCATCCCGAGCGGTTCCATGATGCGCTGACGGCACAGGGTGTCGAAGTCGATGCCGCTCACGACCTCGGCGACGTAGCCGGCAAGCGCGACCGCGAGGTTCGAGTAGGCATAGCGCACACCCGGGGACCGCTCGTAGAAGTTCGCCTTCTCCTGATACTCGGTTCCACCAGGCACCATGTAGGAGTGCTCGAAGTCTCCGAGCGTGATCGGCGAGTCGCCGTGGAAGTACAGCGTCGGGTCGGAGTACGGGGTGCCCCACACGCTGTACCTGTCCGCGATCGCCGATGTATGCGTCAGGATCTGCCGCATCGTGATCGGCACGTTCGGCGCGTGCGGGATGTGCACCTCGAACGGGAGGTACTCGTTGATATTCGCGTCCAGATCGATCAGCCCGTCTTCCCAGAGCGTCATGATTCCCGCGCAGGTCATCGTCTTCGAGATCGAAGCGAGCTGATACGCCGTGTCGCGCGTCGCGAGCTGGCCGTCTTCGATGTTGGCCCAGCCGAACCCGTTCGAGTACAGGATCTCGTTCCCTCGCACGACCGCGACGCTGATCCCCGGCGTCTTCACAACGCGCATCTTCTGGACGATGAACGCCTCCAGATCGGTGGTGCCCGCGGTGGCGTCCTTGATGAGGTGAACGGGAACGCGGTCGCGCCGGCCACGACGGCGGCGCGCGTGACGAACTCCCGCCGCGTGAGCCCAGCGCCCGAGGGGGAGCTCTTCGCTACGGGTTGAACGCCGTCTTGGTCGTCTCGCGTGTTCATCGGGGGCCGCAGAACCTACCGTGAGACCAAGGGAACGGTCAAGGGTGGGCGAACGGAGGCTGCCTTACGGTCGTGAGCGGACGGATCCCCGATCGGATCGACCATCGAGTGGCCGAACAGAGGGCGGGAGGGCCGTCGCTCCTTCCAGAGCTTCATTCACGTGGGATCCGCAAAGGTCTTTCTCGACCGTTTCGCTCGCGGTAACGAAGGTCACGGTCTGCGCAGGGGATCCACCGCAATCGTCACAACTGTCAAGCGCTTCCACGACCGCCCCTCTCCTGTGGCGCCGAAAGACACCACTTTCGTTTCGCTATGATTGCCGCCACAAGCTTGAGGA
>JALYLV010000017.1:48095-52105 GCA_030774035.1 Actinomycetota bacterium | reverse complement strand
ACGCCGAGCGGGAGGCGATGCCGTACTTACGCTCAATCTCGCGGGCGCTCACTCCGTTCTTCGATGAGCACATCTCGAAGATCACGAACACCCACGTCCGCACCGGAATCTTGGTGCCGTGCATCACCGTGTCGGTGAGAACTGAGAACTGCTTACGGCAGGCACCGCACTTCCAGAGACGGCGCTGAGTCTGTCGGCCGGTCCGGGTCTTGCGGCTCTTGCCGTTGGCCGGGTTCAGGAAGAAGCAGCGGCCCTCGTTTCCACAGTGAGGGCAGACCGGGGAGCCGTTCCAGCGAAGCTCCTCAAGGTAGGCGTAGGCGGCTGCCTCGTCGGGGATTCGCTCTGCGATCCGAAGGATGTTGGTTTCTGACACACCCACATTCTGACGTGTGGGTCTGACACGCTAAGCGCGGGTCAGTCTTGGTCTGCGACGAAGTACCCAGAGAACCACTGCTGCTATCGCAAGGCCTGCCAAAGCGATCATGAATCGGGGAAACGCCGCTACGCCAGAGCAGAATTCCTGCGTAGCGACGCATGACCCGGGGCTATGGATACACGTCCCGACTGCCTTGCCGCACTGGCGCGAAGGCAGAAGAACGGCCACAAGAACGGCCGCCAGGAGAATCGCTGCTGCGATCGCTATGGCGTAGGGCCGTTTCATGCTGGTCGCATCGTAGACCGCAGCGCTGGGTGCGTCATCGCACACATCACCTAAATTAGGGTTACTGTCAGGAGGCAGACGATGGGTTCTGCAAGCAAGGATCGAGCCGAGGGCAAGTGGGACAAGTCGAAGGGCAAGGTCAAGGAGACCGTCGGCGAGGTGACAGACGATGGATCCCTTGAGGCGGAGGGTAAGAAGGATCAGGCTAAGGGAAAGCGGAAAGAGGCCCTGGGCCATGTAAAGAATGCAGTCGGCAAGGCGAAGGAGGGCGTGAAGGACGTCTTGGGCTAACCATCACCGTCTTGCTTCAGGAGAGGAGGGGCCTATGTGCATGTCCTGTGGTTGCGGTGAGCCTCACGAGGATCACCGGGACGCGCGAAACATCACGTACTCGGATCTCAAGAAGGCGGCTGACGCCTCCAAGATTCCCGTGAAAAAGGCGGTCAAGAACATCGAGGCGACGCTCCGGACCAAGAACCCACGTTCTGTGGCTGCAAAAGGATGAAGGGAGGCGACATGGTCGAAGTTCTCGGGATGCTCGCGGCGAAGAGCGGCGGCAACACCGACACGATCTTGTGGATCATCGCTGCCGTACTTGTGATCGCCGGGGTCGTGGCTCTCTTCAGGGGAGCGGTCCTTGCCGGGATCGTCCTCATCGTCCTCGGACTCCTCGTGGGACCAGGTGGGGTGAGCATCTTCAACTAGCCCAGGAAGGCTTAACGAAGGACGGGACTGCCCCAGGTTTGGTTGACTCGTTGGTCTGCCCCCCGTGAATCGTTGAGTCGGGACGCTGGAATCCATCACGCCACCTGGATCGGGTAGGGTTGCATCATCTCGAACTCGATCTGGTCTGCTCCCCGCGAACGACGCCACTTAGTCTGAGAGTCCCGAGTGCCCCGAAGGGGCAGGAGGTGACTCGTGGCGAGGAAGAGTCCATGAGCACTCGGAATCCGGCCAACCCGCGACGAACTCGCTGGTGAGAGTGCCCTCGGCAGGAATCGGACCTGCGACACCCGGTTTAGGAAACCGGTGCTCTATCCACTGAGCTACGAGGGCCGAGCTAGCAGAAAATGTGGCAGAAAACCTCTCTCGTGCAACCCGCGACGTCTCGTGTCGAGTGTAGAAGGGATCATCGGCCGGCGCCGGAACAGGCTTACGGGCCGATACGGCTCGGCACGCGTGTGTCAGTGGGGGACAGCGCGGGTGGCTCTAGGTCACGGCTTTGAAGTTCCGATGGCGGGACGATCTCGTCGTTCAACAAGCCGTGCGCCCTCTCGGAGGACGAGCCCATCGATATCAAAAGCTCAGGACCGACTCTTCCGTCTCGTCGGCTTCGGACCCAAGGCGATCGATGCCACGTAACCGGGCAAACACGTGTTCGTGTCAGACTCGTACTGCATCCTTGGATCACAACCCCCGATACAGGAGTGCAAGATGACCTTCTCCCAGACGCCCGAGGGTGACGCGGCCTCGGTCCCCGTGATCGCCTGCCTGGAACCACACTGTCAACGTCCCGTCGTTTCTCCCGCCGTTCGCTGCCGCATCCATCTCGCCGAGGCGATGCGGAGGACGGGGTGGTGATCGGGTTCGACAATCCCGAGCTCGATAGACTGGGGGCCGCGGCCTTCCATCTGGTTGAGACCGCCTTCGACGGGATCCCCCAGGATCTCCTTGATTCAGACGCGCCCCCCTCGGGGTTGGACCTGTACGCGCTACTCGACAGGGATGCCAACTGGGGCCTTACGCATCGAGCGCTGGACCTTCTAGGGACCCGTCTCGTCGACGAGCTCGGGAACATGCGCCTCTGGCCGCCGACCGCATACATGTCGATGGTGATGATCAAGCTCCGGGTCGTGGTCCCAGCGCCGGCGGCCGACGAGCTTCGCGTTCGTCTCCTGTTCGCGTTGGAGGCGATGATCCAGGAGGTCCTCGAGCCCGGGGCGGCGTCGATCGCTGTGGTGCCTGTGGAGGATGACGGCGACGTCGGCGCCACCATCCAGGCGTTCTTCCCTCACGACCTCGACCTGGCCCGGTTCGCCGAGAACTTCAGTACTCGCGACTATTTCCGTTGGCAAATCGAACTCGGTGAGACGCCCGGCATCGGTGCTGTGAGGAGCGAGCCATGCCCGGTCCTCGGTACCAAACTTCCCGAGCCCCTCGCCAACGCCATTCCTCCCTACCTCATGATCTCGTTCACCATCTCAGATGACTTGGACCCGACCGTTCGGAGCGTCGTCCGAGACTTCAAGCTGCGCCTGAACGGAGCGACCCAGCCCACGTCGGTCGTGATCGGCATCTCCGTCACTCTCGAGAACACGACCCCCGACTCCGTGGAGCAGGAGATCGCCGCGTGGAACAGGCGTGGGTACGAGCTCCTGAACCGTGACGAGGAGGCTCTGATCCGACCGATGACGGCAACCACGCTGATGTTCGAGTTCCCTCTGGGTGAGGGTGACTGATCGATGACCCAGCCCATCGCTCGGGTGGCCGCCTCGGTGGCGGCAGCCGACCAGGTGACGGTGCTCACCGGCGCGGGGATCAGCACGGAGTCCGGGATCCCCGACTACCGCGGTCCGAACGGCGCATGGACCACGAACCCTGCCTCGATGCGCCTCGTCGACATCGATGCGTACCTCACCGACCCGCAGGTCCGCCGCGACGCGTGGCAGGAGCGCTTGCACCACGCGGCATGGACCGCGTCGCCGGGACCCGGCCACAGTGCGCTCGTGGACCTCGAGCGAACCGGCAAACTCCGCGCGCTTATCACGCAGAACATCGACGGCCTGCATCAGGCCGCCGGGTCGAGTCCCGGTATCGTTCGAGAACTTCACGGAACGATCCGTCTTTCGCAGTGTCTCGACTGCGGTCATGAGACGCCGATGCGAGAGCAACTAGATCGAGTGGTCGCCGGCGAGCTCGACCCGCCTTGCCGCGTATGCGGCGGCATCCAGAAGTCGGCGACGGTGGCGTTCGGTCAGAGCCTCGACCCGGACGTGTTGCATCTCGCTAGAGAGGCCGCCGCGGCTTGCCAAGTGTTCTTGGCCGTGGGGACATCCCTCCAGGTTCAGCCCGCTGCTCGCTTATGCGACACCGCGTTGGAAGCAGGCGCGCAGCTCGTCATCGTGAATGCTGAGCCGACCCCTTATGACCATTCGGCGGCCGCGATCATCCGCGGTTCGATCGGTGAGGTGCTGCCGATGATCACTCGCTCGAGCCAAGAGGTCGGCACGGTCACGAATGACGAGGCAGAGCCCTCGTTCGACGCGAATAGCTACCCAAAGGGTCACATCGATTAGTTCCCCGACGGAGGTATGTGAAACGCGACATGGCGCTCACACGGGATCCGCGC
>JALYLV010000017.1:0-48085 GCA_030774035.1 Actinomycetota bacterium | reverse complement strand
CGCGCCCGGCTTGCCGGGCGCCCCGCTACGCCAGGAAATCCAACCGATCCCGGTGCTCGATCAGCTGCGCCACGATCGCCGGATCGACCCTGTGTTCGCGCTCGGGCTCGTCCACATCGAGCCGCTCGCCGAAGAGTTCGCCCGAGAGGTACCGCTGACCCGTGTCCGCGACGACGGTCACCAGGCGCCGGAGCTCGGGATGCTTCGCCGCGACCTTCAACGCCGCCACGACGTTCATGCCCGAGGATGGACCGCACAACAACCCTTCGTTGCGTGCCATCAGCCGTGCCATCTCCAACGCGGCCTCGGTCGAGACGGTCACGATGCCGTCCATCAGTGCCAGGTCAAGGTTCGGCGGGATGATCCCGTCGCCGATGCCGGGCACGCCGTGGGTCCCCCACCGCTGTTCGCTGATCAGCGGGCACTCGGCGGGCTCGACCGCGTACGCCAGCACCCGCGCATCATGCGCCTTCAGCGCCCGCGCGACCCCGGTGATCCACCCACCGGTCCCCTGCGCCGCCACCACCGCGTCGACCCGGCCCTCGACCTGCTCCCAGATCTCCTCGCCGCTCGTCTCCTGCGCATCGGGGTTATCCGGGTTCTCGAACTCGCCGGGGAAGAAGTAGCGCTCCGGGTCCTCCGCCACGATCTCGCGCACCTTCGCAAGAGCGAGGTCGATGTCGGTGCCGGCGCCGGGCGTCGGCACCAGCCGAGCGCCGTACGCCTCGATCATCCGCTTGCGCTCGGGGCTCATGCCCTCGGGCATCACGATCACGCAGTCGTAGCCCTTGATCGCCGCGACGGCGCTGCACGCGATGCCGGCGTTGCCAGTGGTGCATTCGACGATCGTCATCCCCGGGCGGAGGTCCCCGCGGCGCTCGGCCTCACCCAACATGTGCGCGTAGATCCGGTCCTTCACCGAGCCTGTCGGTCCGTACCACTCGATCTTCGCGAACAGCTCGACGTCGGTCGCGATCTTGCCGAGCCGAAGGAGCGGGGTCCCGCCCACCGCATCCAGCAGCGAGTCGACCGCCTTGCGTTCCCGCGCCCAGTCGATCGGCATGCTCTTCCCCTTACCCAGCCGGCCGACGCCGTTCCACGTAACCGAGCCGGAGCGAGATGGCCGCCGCCGCGTCCTTGGCCAGGTGCGCCATCCTGGGCAGGTCCATCCCACGCATCCGGAACGCAGGGCCGCTGACGCTCAGCGACGCGACCACCTGGCCGTCGGCCTGGCGGACCGGTGCCGCCACCGCGTTCAACCCCTCTTCGAGCTCTTCCATCGTCTGCGCGTAGCCTCGCGCGACGATCTGGCGGAGGTGCGCCCGCAGGACCTCCGGGTCGGTGATGGTGCGCTCGGCTAACCGCGCCAGCGGTTCGACCAGGTGCCGGTCGAGTTCGTTCTCCGACATCTGCGCCAGCAGGACCTTGCCGTTCGAGGTGCAGTGCAACGGTGTGCGACGTCCGACCCAGCTGACCGCCACGATCGACCAGGTTCCCGTGACCTGGTCGATGGAGACGACCGAATCGCCCGACAGGACACCGAGGTTCACGGTCTCGTGTGTCCGCGTGGCCAGGTCCTCCAGCACGGGATGCGCGATGCGGACGATGTCCAGGCCCGCCATGGCCGCGCCGGCCAGCCGGATCAGCCCGAACCCCAGCCGGTACTTCTCGGTGACGGGGTCACGCTCTACCAACCCGCGCTCGGCCAGCGTCGCGACGATTCGCGACGCCGTCGCCTTGTGCACGCCGAGCCGGCGGCCGAGCTCGGTGACCCCGAGCAGCCTGTTTGGCCGAAGCTGGGTTGATGAAGAAAGAGTCATCTATGCCACAGTTGATCGACGCTGCTGACTGCCCCTTCGGTAGAGCGGGTTTACGTTGCGCGCATGGGCTCGGCGCGAGACTTACCCTATCGGAGCCCGGAGGTCGCCGAGGCACACTGTCATGGTGCCCCAACCCTCCCACAGATGAGAGCGACCTAGCGGTGACAACGGGAACGGGGTCCACGTCAGGTGCGCCGGCGAACTGAGCCGCATTGTTAGGCTAGACCGGCCATGGCAGTCATCGTCCGGCCCCATCGGCCCCATGATCTCGCGGGAGTGATCGAGCTCCTCGATGGTTCGGTGATGCTGGGGATCGCCCGACAGGACCTTCAGGAGGCCATCGACCTGATCGGTTCGAACGAGGCGGTTGTCCTGGTTGCGGAGGCGGACGGCCACCTCGTGGGTGTGGCGGTGGGTCTCATCTCGGGAACGACGGGCTGGATCGCTCGGCTGGGAGCCTTGAGCGACCAGGACCGGACCGCCGTGCCCGACCGACTGCTCGACCGGATGGAAGCGCAGCTCTCCGAGCGAGGGGTCCACAAGATCGCGGTCCTGGTCACGCTTGGCGACGCTGTTCGCGAGTACTTGGAGGAACGGGGCTACCGCGTCGTCGAGAATGCGGTGTACCTGGAGCGGGAGATCTCACCGAGCGTCCTCGGTCCGACCGCTCTCGCCGATCTGGGTGGGATCACCATCGACCGCCATCTGTGGGACGTGTTGAAGGGGATGGACCAGGCGAAGGAGATCATCGAACGACGTGTCATCCTTCCGCTCTCGGAGCCGAAGCTGGCGGAGCGACATGCCGTCCAGCCGCCCAAGGCCGTCGTCCTGTTCGGCCCGCCCGGAACCGGCAAGACGACGTTCGCCAAGGGGATCAGCTCCCGGTTGGCATGGCCGTTCATCGAGATTCAGCCGAGCGAGCTGTCGGCCGACAAGCCGGACCAGGAGGCCAGGGCCTTGGCGCAGATCCTCGATCGGATCCTGGAGCTACCGGCGGCTGTTGTGTTCGTAGACGAGGTCGAGGACCTGGCTTCGATGCGCCATGACCAGCGGAAGGTGAGTCCGCGGGTCACCAACGAATTTCTGAAGCAGATCCCGCGGTTCCGGCAGGCGTCGCACCATCTCCTGGTGTGTGCGACGAACTCGATCGGCGCGCTCGACCCGGCGTTCCTGCGGCCAGGACGGTTCGACTACGTCCTCCCGGTTGGCCCTCCCGACGCCGAGGCGCGCAAGGCGATCTGGGGACGCTACGTGGGGGAGATTACGGACCAGCAGGTCGACATCGACGCGCTCGTCGAAGCCAGTGAGTTCTTCACCCCGGCGGACATCGAGTTCGCGGCGCACAAGGCGGCGCAGCGAGCCTTCGAGCAGGAGCATTTCGAGGGAAGCCGAGAGCGTGCCGCTAGCGAGGACTTCCTGGTCGCGATCAGGGAGACCAAACCCACACTCTCAGAGGGGGTCATCGCCTCATTCGAGCAGGACGTCGAGAGATTCTCCCGGTATTAGTGAGCGCCTGGATGGTTGCGGGCGTGATGTTCCGACTCTCCTCAACCACCAAAGGCTCGACGACCGCGAGGATGTGAGTTCCGCTGTCGATCGCTCCGGGCTCGGAGCAGGCGGCGACCTCCCATGCGAGGAAGCGCTCCCACATCGCAGGGTCGTCCTGTATCCAGCGCTCACACGTTTCGTCGTTGCCGGTCGAGAGGAAGTTGGCGGCCGAGGCCACGGCGCGATGTCGCATCGATGTCGTTCGAGCAGCGCCTTGAGGCTCCGCCCACGTGTAGAGGTGGAGCGGTCCGAGGGTGGAGTGGTTATCGGGCAGGTAGCCGGTTTCGACGATGTCCTGCATCTCCTGGAGTCCGTACTCCCTGATCTCCTCCGCGGCCGCGGCCAGGAACGCGTGCCACGAGGCGAACCTCGACATGACGCCGAGAAGCACGTGCCCTTGCGTCTTCGTCACGCGAAAGAGTTCGTCGAGGGCGTGATCGGCCCCGTCGAGCACCCAGCTGAGTGGTCCCCCATAGCAGACGGTCGCGTCGAAGGCGCGATCCTCGAACCTCGATAGGTCGAGCACGTCCGCGACATAGCGCGCCTCCACCTCATCTTCGAGGCCGGCCTCTCCGAGGTGCACCTCGTTCAGGCGGAGCTGTTCAGGCGAGATGTCGACCACCGTGACACGCGCCCCGAGTCGCGCGAGTTCGACCGTGAAGCGCCCCGCTCCGGCGCCAACCTCGAATACCCGATCACCCGCTCGCACGAACCGCCGTAGGTAGTACCGATGGTCGTGGAAGCTCACACGACGTAACGGGGTCGACTCGTGGCGTGTCCACTCGGCGTCGCCGTACTCGTCGAAGATCCTCGCGATGAGCTCGCGGTCGAACGGCTCTGTCATCGGCGCACGATACTCCGCAGGTAGTCCCGAGGTCCGTCTCCAACCCGGGGTGGTGGTCTCTTGACCCTCGATCGACGCTGCGCCTATCCTCGTCGTCGCAGGTAGGCGGGACAGGAAGGACATCTTCCTGACGCGTGGCGGGCAGTCGCTTCGCCGGATCGACGCTGGGAGGCGAGAGATGGGCCAGGCGACAAAGAGGACGCGGACCGTCCTGCTGCTCCTGACATGTTCGACCCTCATCCTGGCGCCTACGCTGGCGGCAGTCGGTATGGCATCGCTTGCGACACCCGCGAGCTTCACCTCCGAGCAACCTTTCGCCAGCGGCAACCAATGGGAGCCGACCGTTGCTACGGACCCAGCCTCCGGGCACGTGTACATGCTCTCGACCCAGATCGGTGGGAACTGCAAGACGTGCGCCTACTGGAGCATCGTGATGCGCGTCTCCTCGGACGGCGGCAGCACCTTCGGACCCCTCAGCTACCTCTGCGGGGCGGGATGTGCTCCCGGTGCCGGTGATTGGCAGGCCGACCCGGCGATCAAGGTGGCCTCCGACGGCGTCCTCTACGCGACGTATCTGAACAAGTTCAATCCGGGGACGACGCTGCAGAGGTCCTTCGATCAAGGCTCGACCTGGACGGTGCCCGTGGCGGTGGGCGCCAAGTCTGCCAAGTCGAACGACAAACCATGGCTCGCGATCTCCCCTAGCGGCAAAGACGTCTACGTCGCGTTCAACGGCGGGGGCAGCAGCGGGAACAAGGGCATCGGCGGTGCGAGCTTCGTTGCGACTTCGCACGACTACGGAGCCACGTTCGCGCCGGCGATCCGCACGAGCGCGGACAAGCTCGCCTGGTTCGCGTGGTCGGGCGTCGTGGCACCCGATGGCAGCATCTATTTCGCCGAAGACGCGGAGGATCTGACGACGAAGGGGGCAAAGCTCGCGCTCGTGTACTCGACCGACCGCGGGCGCACATGGAAGACACAGGTGATGGCGCACAGCCAGGCACCGCCAGCGTGTACCGCGACGAACTGCCCGGTCGACCAATACTCACAATCGGCTGCGATCGCGGTCGATGGAACTGGGGAGCTCCTCTACGTCTACACCAAGAACGACCTCGCCGGGGCGCCGAAGCGGCTGTACGCCACGCGTTCGGCGGACGGCATCAACTGGTCGGCCGCGACGGTCGTGAACAGGCGGGGCGACAGCACCTTCCCGGTGATCGCAGCGGGTGTGGGCAACGGCGATTTCCGTCTCGCCTGGCAAGACGACCGCAACGGAGGCGTCAAACCTTGGAACACGTACTTCTCGAGCACGAACAACAGCGGCACTTCCTGGTCGGTGCAAACCAGGTTGTCCGACCTCGGAACCGGAGCGAGCTACAAGTCGCCTAGTGGTTACGGGTTCCCCTACGGCGACTACATGGGTTTAGCGGTGACGAGTGCGGGGAAAGACGTCGTGATCTGGGGTGAGGGAGAAGGCTGGCAGACGACCGGCGGGACCTGGTTCGCAACGGGCGCCTGATCGCTGACGGATGCGCTCGCCCGGAAGGGGGAAGATCATGTTGGGAAAGATGCTTCGTTTCGGGGTCGCAGCGACGATCGCCCTCGCGCTCACGTTTCCGACGCAAGCCGGCGCGGCAACAACAGGATGGGCCGGCGAAACGATCGTCGGTGCCGGCGACACGTGGGAACCATACGTTGCGGCCGATCCCTCCGCTCCCTACGTGTACGTGATCTACAACGACTTCTCCGGTGCGAAGGCGTGCAAGAACTGCCCGAGTCCGTTCATGGTTGTTCGAACGTCTTCCAACGGTGGATCGACGTTCGGGTCAGAGGTGAGGCTCTGTCAGTGCGCGCACGTCGGGTTCCAATACGACCCGACCATCGCGGTCTCCTCGAGCGGGACCGTGTATGCGACCTGGATGAACAACTACACGATCGTCTTCTCGGAGTCCACAGACCACGGCGCAACGTGGTCGACGCCACTTACGGTCTCCGGCAAGCTCAGTTCCGACAAGCCGTGGATGGGGATCTCCAAGAATGGGACCGACGTCTACATCACCTTCACCAAGGGGACCGGCGGGGATCTCTACGAGACGCATTCCCACAACGGTGGAACATCCTTCTCCACCGCGCAGCTGATCGGGACGGTCTCAGGCACGCACTACTTCTATTCGAACGGTCTCGCGGTCCTGCCAAGCGGGACCGCGGTGATGTCGGCATCGCTGTACCCCAACACCAACCGCCAGACGGCGTCATCGCCGATCTTCATCACGACCTTCCGCACGACCAACGGTGGGACCACGTGGACCCGGGTGACGCTGGACTCGATCTTCGCAGGTCCCACCTACATCACCTCGTCGACGACCACCTTGGCTGCTGATGTCTCGGGCAACCTGGTAGCCGAGTACGGCGGCTCCACCGTGGCCGGCACGAACGGGATCATCTGGGTCCAGCGCTCCACCGACGGCGGGCTCACGTGGACCGGCAAGCAGCAGCTGACCCCGACGACCGGTGCTGGCGATTCGAGCTTCCCGGCGATCGTCGGCGGCGCCTCGGGCGACTTCCGCCTGACATATATGGACAGCAGGACCGGTGTCTGGAACGTGTGGTACCGGGCATCCACGGATGGCGGTCTGACATGGAGCGCCGACGCGAAGGTCTCCGACGCGACGAGCGGGGCGTCTTACAAGTCGGCTGCCGGGTTCACGGCCCCGTACGGCGACTACGACGGCATCGCGATCACGAACCTCGGCAAGAGCGTCGCGGTCATGGGCGAGAGCGCGAGTTTCACCACAGGGCCCGGCAACATCTGGCTGAACCGGCAGACCTGAACCGTTTGATGGGGGACCCGGGCGCAAGCGCGCTCGGGTCCTCCATCCATGCCTGATAGGTCTTCGAGGGCCATCAGAGGCCCGGGAACGGCTCTTCTAAAGAACCGAGCACGTGGATCGCGCCGGCCGCTAGCAGCTCGGTTGTCGAGTAGTTCCCGCTTGCCACGCCGATCGACACCGCCCCCGCCGATTTGGCGGCGTCGATGTCGAGAGGAGTGTCGCCTACGACGCTCACCTGAGCCGGCGTGAGCTGAACGTGTAGACGGGTGGCCTTGTCGATGGCGTATCTCGTCAGCTCGCCACGATCGGGCGAGTCCGAGCCGTAGGCGCCGAATGCGAAGAATCGGTTGAGGTTGGCCGGCATGAGCTTGGTGCGCGCCGCGCCCTCCAGAGCACCGGAGACGAGGCCGAGCATGACGCTCGCCTCTTGGAGTTGTGCGAGGGTCTGCTCCGCGCCCGGGAGCACGCGATAGGTCTCTGAGGTCCAGATGTCGTCGGATAGGTGCAATAGGTACTGGGCGTAGATCTTGCTGAGCTCGCTGGGGTCCGGGTCTCGACCAAGCACTCCTCTGAACGTCGACAGCGCGATCTGAGGATCGGTTTGACCTGGTGAGCTGTACTCGCCGATGTCGGCAGAGAGGCCGTAAAGCTTCTGGAATGCCGCCCCCCAGCTCCGGGTCCCGGACCCGCCTGTGCTGACGAGCGTCTCGTCGACGTCGAACAGCACGACCACCGGCTCCGTCGCCACCACCTCCTCACCAGGGAAGCTAGTGTGGCTCGGCATGGATGACACCTCCTCGCTGGAGCGCGTCTTCAAGGCTTACGACGTCCGTGGCCTGGTTCCCGACGATCTGTCGCCGGCTCTCGTGCGCGAGATCGGTGCGGCTTTCGCCGAGTGGTCGAAGGCTCGGAAGATCGTCGTGGCTCGGGATTGCCGCCTCACCTCGCCCCAGCTCGCCGACGCGATCGCGGAGGGGGCTACCTCTCGTGGTGTCGACGTCGTCGATATCGGCCTCGCTTCTTCGGATCTCATGTACTTCGCATCTGGTGCGCTCGACCTGCCGGGCGTCATGGTCACCGCTAGTCACAACTCGAAGCAGTACAACGGATTGAAATTCTGCCTCGAACGGGCGAAGCCGGTGAGCCAGGACACAGGTCTCGCCGACATCCGGATGATCGTCGAGGCAGGTTCGCGACCGAGCGTGGCGTCCCTCGGCACCGTCGAACGACGGAACATGCTCGAGCCCTACGTCGAGCACGTGCTGAGGTTCATCGACGCGTCCGTGATGCGGGAGCTCATCGTGGTCATCGATACGGCGAACGGGATGGGTGGCTTGGTCGCCCCCGCCGTGCTCGAACGCCTTCCCGTCAAGGTCGTCAGTCTCTTCCCTGAGCTCGATGGGACGTTTCCGAACCATCGGGCCGACCCGATGGACCCGACCAACAAGCGCTGGCTTCGAGATGCCGTGCGCGAACGCCATGCCGACATCGGATTCGCGTTCGACGATGATGCCGATCGGGTCTTCCTGGTGGATGAACGAGCGCAGGACGTGACCGGGTCAACGTTGACCGCGTTCATCGCTCAGGCGATGCTGCGCCGCGAACCGGGCGCGACGATCCTCTACAACCTGATCTGCTCCTGGGCGGTCCCGGAGGTGATCCGCGAGAGCGGTGGCACGCCGGTGCGCACGCGCGTGGGCCACTCCTTCATCAAGAAGATCATGGCCGAGACCGGGGCGGTCTTCGGCGGCGAACACTCGGGGCACTTCTATTTCCGCGAGAACTACCATGCAGACTCAGGCATGATCGCGTCGGTCGTCTCCCTGCAGCTGCTGTCTCAGGCGACGGATCCGCTCTCCGAGTTGCTCGCCCCCTTGATCCGCTACTTCGATTCCGGCGAGATCAACTCCGAGGTCGACGACAAACAGGAGCGGATGGAGGATGTGGATCGAGCTCTGATCGGCGGGCGAAGGGACCGGTTGGACGGCCTCACGGTGGAATTCGACGACTGGTGGTGCAACGTGCGACCCTCCAACACCGAACCCTTGCTTCGGCTGAACGTCGAGGCCCGCACGGCGGACCTGCTTCAAGAAAAGGCGACGTCGGTGCTCGCCACCCTCCGCGGCGCGAAAGCGTGAAACGATCGGAAGGCAGTTTGACGTATCCGGACTCCACCGAACAGGATTCGGTGGTCGTCACCGTCGGCGGGCATGAGCCTCGCCGGGAGGAAGGGGGAGCGATGCGTACTCGGCTGATCCTGTTGGGTTCCTTGCTGGCGTTTGTCATCGGTGTCTCACCGATCGTGGCAGTACGCGCCGCGGGCACCGGTTTCACGTCGGAGGCGGTATGGAACCAGACCACCGACGACTGGGAGCCGGCGATCGCCGCAGCACCGAATTCGAACTACGTCGTGGAGCTCACGACGCGCTTCAACGGCCCGAAGGCCTGCACCAACTGCCCCAACCCCGCGATCATCGCACGCACTTCGAGCGACGGAGGCGTGACGTTCGGGACTGATCACTTCATCTGCGCCTGCAAGGGCGTGAAGACGCAATACGACCCGCAAGTGCAGATCGCGACCGACGGCACCGTGTACGCGGCCTGGCTGAACGACTACAACCCGGGTGTCGTCTTCTCCAAGTCGATGGATCACGGCGTCACGTGGTCCACCCCGCTGTCGGTCAAGGGGAAGAGCCTCTCGTTCTCGGACAAGCCGGTGCTGGCGATCTCACCGACCGGCCAGGACGTCTACATCGGCTGGAACTCCAGCGACAGCTATATCTCCGCCTCGCACAACTTCGGCGCGTCGTTCGCCGCGCGAGTGAAGACCAACAGCGACTCCCTGTATTGGTTCGCCGAAGGAGCGGTGGTCGCGCCCAACGGGAACGTCTACTACGCCGAGAGTGCGGAGAACCAGTCGGGCACCGGCCAGGTGAAACTCGCGGTGCTCCGGTCTATCAACGGCGGCACCTCGTGGACGACGACGTTCGTCGACACGAGCGAGGAACAACCACCGTGCACCGCATCCAGCTGCCCTTCCGACTTCCTGGCCGCGCAAGCGAACATCGCCGTCGATGGTGCCGGCACGTTGATGGTCGTGTATTCGGCGGGCACCGCATTTCAAGCGCCGAAGGATCTGTGGGTTCGCACGTCCGCCGACGGCGTGACGTGGAGCACGCGTACCGAGGTCGGTCAGAACGCCGGGGACGCGGGGTTCCCAGCGATCGAGGCCGGATCCGCCGCCGGGGACTTCCGTATCGCGTGGCAGGAAAACCGCAACGGTGCCAACGCCTGGAACACCTACTACCGGCGGACGACGAATGGCGGAGCGACCTGGGGTACCGAGGTGCGTCTTTCCAACCTCGGCACGGGCGCGACATACAAGACCGCTGCCGGGTATGCATTCCCGTACGGGGACTACCTCGATATGGACGTCAGCTCGGCTGGGACGAGTCTCGTGATCTGGGGTGAGGGAACGAGCTACGTCGGACCGGGCGGAACCTGGTCCGCGCGGGGCGTCTAGAAGCTGGTGCGCGGGATCAGCTGAACGGAAGAGGAGCCAATGGAATACCGAACGCTCGGCGGCACCGGCCTAAGGGTCAGCACGCACTGCCTCGGCACCATGATGTTCGGCGCGTGGGGCAACACCGACGTCGACGATTGCGTGGTCACCATCAACGCGGCGATCGACGGCGGGATCAACTTCGTCGACACGGCGGACGTGTACTCGGAGGGCGAGTCCGAGGAGATCGTCGGCCGCGCGCTGAAAGGCCGGCGGGACGAGGTCATCCTCGCCACGAAGGCGCACGCGCAGATGGGTCCGGGGCGCAACGACGAGGGGAACTCGCGCGTCTGGATCATGCGCGAGGTCGAGAACAGCCTCCGGCGGCTTGGCACCGATCACATCGACCTCTACCAGATCCATCGTCCCGAAGCCGAGACCGACGTCGAGGAGACGCTCGGCGCGCTCACCGATCTTCAGCGCCAGGGCAAGATCCGCTACTTCGGCTCGTCGACGTATCCGGGGTGGCAGATGGTGGAAGCGCAATGGGTGTCCGAACAGCGCGGGCTCTCGCGTTTCCGTACCGAGCAGCCGCCGTACTCGATCTTCGTGCGCCAGATCGAGCACGACGTGCTTCCGGTCGCCGAGCGATACGGGATGGGCGTGCTCGTGTGGAGTCCGTTGTGTAGAGGCTGGTTAACCGGCCGCTACAAACGCGAGAACTTCGATCGATCGCCGGATTCGCGCGCGGTCCGTGGGGCGGAACGCGCTGACTGGCTCGCTGCGCTATACGACGAGTCGCGCCCCGAGGTTCAGCGGAAGTTCGACCTCGTTGAGGAGCTGATCCTCATCGCCGACAAGGCGGGCATCTCGCTGACGCACATGGCGATCGCGTTTACGTTGGCGCACCCGGCGGTGACGTCGGCCATCATCGGCCCGAGGACGCGGGAGCAGCTCGACGACCTCCTCGCGGCGGCCGACGTCCGTCTGGACGCCGAGACGCTGGATGCGATCGACGAGCTCGTGCCACCCGGCACGCTCGTCGACGAGGGGGATCGCGGGTTCGACCCATGGTGGTTCGAGCCCAAGGCTCGACGGAGGTAGGCGTGAAGCGCGTCCTGTCATTGTTCGTCATAGCGAGCTCGATCGCTTCTCTCCATGTGGGCGTCGCATTCGCCGGAGCGGGACCGGACCTTGCAGTGAAGCGGGTCACCTCGAACGTCGCCTCGGCACAGACCGGGGAGCGAGTCGTCTTCAAGGCGTACGCCGTGAACCTCGGCCTTGGCAGCTCGGAGCTCGATGTCCAGTTCCAAGATGCGCGGCACCTGACCGTGATCCGCGAAGAGTGCATCGTGCCGCGGTCGGAGACAGGCGACTTCAGCCAGCCGAGTCCCGACACCCCGGGGTGCGAATTCAGCAGCGTGCCCGAACTCGACTACGCGATCGTCAAGGTCGTTGCGACCGTGACCGGGTCGGCTCCGCAGAAGGCGAAGTTGACCTTCTGCACGTACAACGATCCGGTGAACCCGGGCAACGATTGCAAGATCGGACGAGTCCAGATCACCGGATGACCGGACGGCGCTGGAACACGGATGGCGCATCACCTGTTCTCGTGAACACAGATCCGCAGATCAGGATGCAGCCTCCGCGCTCGGCGCGGTGATCGAGAGCGCGACGCGATCCAGGCGCTCCAGCGATGGCCGGGCTCCGAGGTCCTCGAAGATCGCGCGCGCCTCTTCGAGTGGCCCGGCCGCCTCGTCCGAACGACCGGCGGCGGCGAGTTTCTCGGCGCTCTCCAAGAGCACCACGGCGAGGTGGAGCCGCCACCCGAGGTCCCGGAAGATCTCGGCGGCGGCGGCGAGCCCGGGCCCCGGGTCCTCGCCTCGCATGGCCGCCAGGTGAGCGCCGAAGCGGGACGTGATAGCTCTCAGGTATGGGGTCCGCTCGCCGGGGCGCAGCCCTTGCAACAGCTCCATGACTTCCTCGGCTCGCTCCCGATCTCCGAGCGCGATGCTCGCCTCGAGAGCCTCACCGAATGCCTCTTTCACCGTGAAGTTCGTGATGCCGAGCTCCTCCCGCTCATCCAGGACCCGGTGGGCATCTTCGAAGGCCGCCGCGTGCTCGCCGCTAGCGAGCTCGATCCGGGCGCGTGTCATCCGGTACGCGGCGCGGCGCTGTGGGTCATCTGAGTTCTCTAGCCCCTCGAACCGGCGCAGGAGGGTTTCCGCTCCCTCTTGCTCACCCCGGCACGATCGAAGCTCCGCGAGGCCGAGGAGCTGCATCGCCACCCACTCGGGCAGTTCTTCGCGGCTCTCCAGCTCGTCGAACAACGCGACCGCCTCGTCCCACCGCCCGAGGATCCGGCTCGCTTCCGCGATGCCGATCAGGAACTGGGCCTCACTGACCCGATCACCCACCTTCTTCGACAGATCCAGCGCCTTCTCGAGCAGCTCTAGCGTCCTCGCCGTTCGGTCCTGGACGTCGGTGAGCACGAGGAGGTTGTTGTAGGCACGCAGCGCGGCCGATGTGAGCGAGTGATCCAGGGCGATCCGGAGGGCGGCTTCGAGCAAGACGCGGCTCTCCTGCATCCGGTTCTGCGTGCCCACGAGCATCGACTTGCTGTTGAGCGCCTGGGATAGAACCTCGGGCAGCTCGAGGTTCTCCGCGAGCTCCAGCGCGAGCTCGAGCGGAGCCGCCGCCCGATCGAGGCTTCCCGTGAGGAAGAGGAACCGCCCGTACTGCGCCGCGACGATCGCCAGACTCTCGTCCTTCTCGCCACCGGAGAGCACCTCGAATGCGTCCTCGAGCCGCTGGACGGCGGGCCCGATCCGCCCCACGGACCAGTCGATCTCGGCCAGGCGGCTCGAGGCCACCGCGGCACGCTTCGCGTCGCCAGCCTCCTCGAAGAACGCTGTGGCGCGCTCGAGATGCGAGGTGGCATCCTCCGAATGCGCCGTCTGCCAAGCAGCTCGTCCGGCCAGGACATGGAGCTCGCCGAGCTGAAGCGGCTCGTCGGAGAGCTCGATGGCCTGCTCGAAGTAGTGAAGCGCCTCCACACCCGCCGCGAGCGAGGCGGCTCGCTCGCCCGCCTTGCCGAGCATGTCCCGGGCCCGTGCTTTGTACTCGGCCGCATCTTCCGCCTCCGGGACCGCCTCGTAGGCGCGCAGATAGTGGGAGGCGAGGACCTCGACGATCTCGTCCTCGTCTGCCGCCCACGTCGATTGGATGAACGCGGCCGCGGCAAGGTGCTTGGCCTTACGGTCGTGCTTGGACAGCGTCTCGTAGGCCACGGTCTTCAGCAGGTCCTGCAAGAACCCGTACTGGCCCCGCTCGGGCGAGCGCGGGTCGGCCTGGACCGAGAGGATCTCCTTGCGTACGAGCGCGGACAGGATCTCCTCGACCTGGGGTTCGGCCAGTCCGGCCAGGCGTGCGACCCCTTCCTTGAAGAACGTCTTGCCCAGGACTGCACCGTCCTGGACGATCCTGCGCTCCTCGGGCGCAAGCCCGTCCAGCCGCGCGGCGATCAACGCGTGGAGGGTCTCGGGCACCTCGAGCTTCTCGATCGATCCCGTCGGGCGGTAGACATTGCCCTCCTGTTGCAGCAGCCCGCGGTCCAGCAGCATCCGCACGGTCTCCACCGCGTAGAGCGGCACGCCCTGCGCCCGGTCGAGGATCTGCGCGCTGATCTCGTCCGGCAGCCCGGGGACCACGCCGGACAGCAGCGCGCGCATCGGCTCTTCAGAAAGCGGTTCCAGATACAGAGAGGTGAAGTTCCGCTTGCCGGCGCCCCAGTTCGGCCTGCGCTCAGAGAGCTCGGGCCGCCCGTGGGTCAGCACGAAGATCCGGTGATTGCGCGACCACTCCAGCAGGTACTCGATGAAGTCGAGCAGCGCGGCGTCGGCCCACTGAAGATCCTCGAAGATCATCACGACGGGGTTCTGCTCCGACATCCGTTCGATGAACAGGCGCCACGCGGCGAACAGGTCCTCTTTGTCGGCGGCGGCGCGCTCTTCCAGCCCGAGGAGGTGGGCAAGTCGCGGCTCGATCCACCCGCGCTCCTCGGGGTCGGAGACGAACGATTCGAGGGTCGAACGTAACTTCGCCGCCGCCGAGTCCGCTCCTTCCTCCTCAGCGATGCGGCACCGCATCTTCACCATCTCCGACAGCGCCCAGTACGCGACGCCCTCGCCGTAGGAGATGCAACGACCCCGGTGGTACAGGTTCACCACCTGCAGGCCGTCGAAGTATTTGTAGAACTCCCACGAAAGACGCGACTTGCCGATCCCCGCGATCCCGGTCACCGAGACGAGGTGCGCCTTGGCCTCGTCGGCTGAGGCGTGGTACAGCTCCTTGATCACGCGAAGCTCGCGATCGCGGCCCACGAAGGGCGGTTCCAGGCCGGTCGATTTCAATGTCCCGCGAGCCCCGGCGACCACCCGCACCGCGTGCCACAGCGGTGTCAGCCCGGCCTTGCCCTTCAGCTCGAATTCGCCGGCGGGCTCGAACACGACCGTGGTCTCGATAGAGCGTTTCGTCGACTCCCCGACGAGGACGGCGCCGGGCTCGGCGGCGGATTGGATCCGCGAGGCCGTGTTCACCATGTCGCCGGCGACCATCCCTTCACCGACCGCGCCGATGTTCACTGCGGCCTCACCGGTCAGGACGCCGGCACGAGCCCTCAGTTCGGGAACCTTGGCCTCCTCGCCCATCAAGGCAACCGCGGCTGTCAGCTCAAGCGCGGCGCGGACGGCGCGTTCGGCGTCGTCCTCGGTCGCGATCGGGGCGCCCCACACGGCCATCACAGCGTCGCCGATGAACTTCTCGACGGTCCCGCCGTAGCGGGTGATGATCGTGCGGCACGTATCGAAGTACATCGAGAGGAGCTCCCGGACCTCCTCGGAGTCCCGCGCCTCCGAGATCGTGGTGAACCCGACGAGGTCCGCGAACAAGACCGAGACCAACCGACGCTCAGCTGTGGGCGCGACAGGTGCGGGGGAAGAGACCTGTGATGCCGCGGAACTCGGTGCTTGGCTGGTTCCTTCGGCAAGAGCGGAACCGCACTCGCCGCAGAACTTCTCTCCCGGCTCGTTCGACGCCCCGCAGGTGGGACATCCGACCGCGAGCGCCGCACCGCATTCCGCGCAGAACTTCCGGCCCGCACGGTTCTCGGCACCGCAGGATCCGCAGATCATGTCTTCCCTTCACGGTCGGGTGTTGGGCTACTCAGTAGAGACGCTTGAGCCACGGGGGCGCCTCGCAGCGCTGACCTGCGTGGAGTGTAATCGCGAAGAAAGATCACCGGATAACCGCTTCGGATCGCGCTCTTACCCGCCGGCAGGGCTGGAGGAAGGGCTCTCCAGCTGCGAAGTACACGCCGGGCAACGGCTCGCCGCGATCGGGATCGAGGTCATACAGAAAGGACACTCCTTGGTCGTGGTGGCCTTCGGCGCCATCGCGCGGTTGTAGGTCTTGACGATCGTGAACATCACGAACGCCACGACCGCGAAGGTCAGTAGCGCGTTCAGGAAGTTGCCGTACGTGATCGCACTCTTCCCGATGTCGATCTTCATCGCGCTGAAGTCCGGCTGGCCGAAGATCGCACCGACGATGGGCGTGATGACGTCGGCCACGAAGGATGCCACGACTGCCGCGAACGCCAGGCCCATGGTGAACGCGACGGCGATCTCAACGAGATTGCCCTTCATGATGAAGGCCTTGAAATCCTTGAGCATGTCGCCCCTTCCGATAGAGAACCGGCCGCCAACGTAGCGCAAGGTAATGTTCCCCCATGCTCGTCTGCCCGTCCTGCGGCACGGAGAATCCTGAGGGCTCGCGGTTCTGTAACAGCTGCGGCGCCGCCCTCGGGCAGGTCGAACAGCGTCGGAAGGAGCGGAAGTTCGCGACCGCGCTCTTCGCCGACCTAGTTGGCTCCACCGCGCTCGCCGAGCAGGAAGACCCGGAGGTCGTGCAGTCGGTGGTGGGGCGCACGTTCGACCGGCTCGCCGAGGAGATCGGACGCTACGAGGGACTGCTCGAGAAGTTCATGGGCGACGCGGTGCTGGCCGTGTTCGGCGTGCCGCGCTCGCACGAGGACGATGCCGAACGAGCGGTGCGGGCGGCGCTCGAGATGCAGGCGATCCTGTCAGAGCTGAACCGAGGGTTTGCGGCCGAAGGCAAGCCGGTGCTCGCGATGCGGATCGGGATCGAGTCGGGCGAGGTGCTCGTCGATGTCGAGCGCGCGGCCGGACCTCGCGATCGCATGCTCACCGGCGACGCCGTCAACACGGCGGCTCGCCTGCAGACAGCCGCCGATCCGTCGCAGGTCGTGGTGGGCCCGAGCGTCTACGCCGGCACGAAAGACGTGATCGAGTATCGGGAGCTCGAGCCGCTGACCCTCAAGGGCAAGGCAGAACCCGTACCCGCGTGGCACGCACTTCGGATCAAGGCGAGGACACGCGGCGAGCGCCCCCAGCTCGGTTTGGAATCGCGCCTGGTTGGCCGCGACGAGGAACTCACGGTGTTGAAGCAGACCCTGCGTCGGGTGGAGTCCGAGGGCCGGCCGGCGCTGGTGACGGTGGTTGGACCTGCCGGTGTCGGGAAGTCGCGATTGGTGTCAGAGCTCGAGCGATACGTCGAAGGTCTGCCACAGACGATCTACTGGCGTCGCGGTCGTTGCCTGGCCTACGGCAACACGTCGTACTCGGCGTTCGCGGACGCGATCAAGGCGCAATGCGAGATCTTCGAAGACGACGACGCCGAGGTCGCCGGCAAGAAAGCCGATGCCGCCGTGCGTGAGCTCTTCGGCGACGATTCCATCGCACCTCAGATCCGCGCGCTTGTCGGAGCCGGAGAGGTCGGTACCACGAGCCGCGAGGACCTGTTCGACGCGTGGCGCCGCTTCATCGAACGGATGGCGGCGCGCTACCCGCTCGCGCTCGTGCTCGACGACATCCATTGGGCCGACCCAGGGCTCCTCGATCTCATCGAGCACATCGCCGACTGGGCGCAGGGACCGATCATCGTCGTGGCGGCCGCGCGCGCCGAGCTGTTCGAGATGCGCCCGACGTGGGGCGGCGGGAAACGTAACGCAACGTCGCTCTCCCTCGACCCACTCAGCGAGGCCGAGGGGGAGGAGATGCTCGATTCCCTCTTGCCGGGCGAGATCGCCCCCGAACTCAGCCGAGTCATCGTGGAGCGCAGCGAAGGCAACCCGCTCTACGTCGAGGAGATCGTCCGCAAGCTCATCGACGACGGTGTGCTACGCGCCACGGAGGCCTCACGCTGGGAAGTGGCCCGCCCCGTTGGCGACGTCGAACTGCCCCGATCGGTGCAGGGATTGATCGCGGCGCGCCTCGACGGTTTGCCCGAGGACGAGAAGACCGCCCTCCAAGACGCCTCGGTCATGGGCCGCGTGTTCTGGCTCGGGCCGGTCGCGGAGCTCACCGGCCGGAGCACTGCCGAGATGCGAGAGACGCTCGGCCGGCTGCGCGTGAAGGAGCTCATCGTTCCCCACGAGCCCTCATCGTTCTCCGACGAGTACGAGTTCTCGTTCCGCCACAATCTCATCCGCGACGGGGCCTACGATTCCCTGCCGAAGACGCTGCGTGCCGACAAACACGAAGGTGTGGCCAGGTGGGCGCAGAACCGCGCCGGAGACCGGGCCGGCGAGATCGCGGAGCTGATCGCGACGCACGAGCTCGAGGCGCTCCGCTACCTCGACGAGCTCGGGGAGACCGGCGAGCGCCGTACCAGTCTTCAGCGCGCCGCGTTCGGGTGGACGCTAGCGGCAGGGGAGCGCACGGCCGCGTTGTGGCAGAGCGCCGAGGCAAACAGGTGGTTCAGCGAAGCCGAGCGGCTCGCCGATGCCCTCGACCTGCCGCCTGCGGACCAGGTCGTGCTCGCTCGGGCACATGTCGACGCGTCCTTCGGGACCGATCCCGTCCCGGAGGTGCTCCGGGTTATGCGCCGAGCGCTCGATGTCTACACCTCGATCGGCGACATCCGGGGCGTCGGATGGGCGAACGCTCGCCTCGTCGTCCCGTTGTTCATGGAGTCCCATGACGACGAAGCGGATCTCGCCGGACGCACGGCGGTGGAGATGCTCGAGCCCCTCGGGGACAGTGCCGAACTCGCCGCAGCGCTCCATTACTACGGCTGGTACCTGTGGCGACGAGGACGAGGGGCCGAGTCAGAGCCGCGGCTTCGGCGGGCGATCGAGATGGCGGGGCGGACCGAATCGCCGCTGGTCCTCGCCGAGGCGACCCAGACACTGGCAGTCTGCCTCACGCAACTCGGACGGTCGAGCGAAGCGCTCGTCACAGTCGAGGAGGCCTTCCGCCTGGCCAAGCAGGTCGGCGACTTCGCCAACCTGATGCGCTGTTACAACAACGTGTCGGTGATCGTGTCGGACGTCGGCTCTGACCTCCCCCGCGCCGAGGGGGTTCTGCGCGAAGGCCTCGAGCTCGCCCAGCGAGCCGGTGCACGCTCGAACGGAGCGTGGTTGATGGGGAGCCTCGGAGACGTCCGCTTGGAGCTCGGAGGGACAGAAGAAGCCGAACTCCTCCAGCGTGACGCGGTGCAGATGGCGATCGAGGTGGGAGACGAGCCTCTGCGTGGGATGCGCCTCAGCGCGCTCGCAGAGGCCCTGTTGGTCCGCGGGAAGCTCGACGAGGCCGAGAGCGTCCATCGCGCCTCGATCCCGGTGCTCAACGACAATCCCGAGCAGCAAAGCCAGATGTATATCCCCTGGATAGAGGGAAGGCTCGCGCTCGCGCGGAAGGACAACGACCGAGCTGCAACCGAGTTCATGGCGACGATCGACCAGCTCCGTCGCTTCAACATCGACGTGTTACCGCAGGCCTACACGGATCTGGTCCGCGCGCTCACACGAGCCGGTCGTTCCTCGGAAACCGGCGCCTACAAGGATCTCTCGGGAAGCGTCGGATCGCTCTCCGAGGCCAACGCTCGGATCGTCGAAGGGATCCTCGCCGGCGACCCCGCGGAGGCGCGACGGCTACTGGCCGAAGGGGTCGAGGCCTTCGACGAACTCCACATCCCGATCGACGCGGCGCGAGCGCGGGTGGACCTCGCTCGCGCGATGGCGGCGGTCGGTGAGGATCCGCGCGCGCTACTCGAGCAGGCGCGCCGCGCCTTGCTCGAGTGCGACGCGCGCGCGTACCTGTTCGAGGTCGACGACGCACTCGCCGAGCTCGGAAGCTGACGGAAGTTACTCGTCAGTTTCGATCGGGGTGACCGTGTCCTCCGACTCGCGACGCTCCACGTCGAGCTTTTGGGTGTCGGCGGTCTTGAGCGGGGCGCCTTTCACCTCGTGGCCGCACGTGAACGTCTGCACCTGACGGCTTTCAGGCTGCTGATCCCCGAACTCGAGCGTGCGGAGCGTGCCCTTGCCGCAGATCGGACAGGTTGTGGAGTCGGCCTTGTCCATAAGCACCACGGTACCTTGTGCCACGGATGGCGTTGGGTTGTGGCCTCGGCTCGCTGATCTCGGGCCTTCGAGAACTTCTCACGACCGGAGCAGGTACAACCGGAACGTGTCGTGCTCGATCGGTAACACCTCGAACCGTGTGAATCCTGCCTCGCGAGCGTAGCGCTCGAGCGTCGAAGCGCGCATCACGGTTCCGGTTCCCGCCGACGGTTGCTCGTACATCCCGGCCGGCAGGCAATCGAAGATGCTCCAGCCGTAGAAGTATCGCTCGAGCGGGTCGCTTGCTCCCGTGAACCGTTCGCGGGTGCGCTCGTCCACGACGAGCATCGCGCCGTCGTCGGTGAGCGATGCGCGCACCGCCGCGAGGACCTCGACCGGGCGCGACATGTCGTGGACGCACTCGAACGCCGTGGCGACGTCGAAGGGTGCTCGAGCCACGAGCGCGGCATCATCCTGGTGGAAGCGGACGCGATCGGCGACGCCCTCCGCGGCGGCGTTCTTCCGCGCCAGCTCGATCGAGATCTCGTCGGGGTCGATCCCATCCACGCTCACGCTCGGGTATGCCTTCGCGATCGCGATCGAGGACCACCCCGTCCCGCAGCCGACGTCCACGACGCGTGCGGGCGGATCGCCACGAAGCCGCTCTTGCAGCGGCAGGATGTTCGGGAGCCAGTCGTTCGGAAGCGTGGTGAGGAACACCGGCCGGTTGCCGGCCCCTTGCCCTTCGATGTTGTCGGCTCCGTACGCGTCATAGGGCACGCCACCGCCGGTGCGGAACGCGTCGATGACCCGCTCGAACGCGTTCGTGATGCTGTACAGCTGCGACACCGAGGCACCCATGTAAGAGAGCGAATCGACGTCCAGCAGCACATGGGCGTGGCCGGCGGGGAGTTCGAACGTCACCGGATCGCTGTCGATGTCGGCCGTGACGATCCCCGCGGTCGCTTGCTGCTCCAGCCACTCCCGCGCGTAGCGTTCCGCGATCCCTGCCCGCGACGCCAGCTCCTGCGCGGTTACGGTGCCGGATGCGAGCGCGTCGTACAACCCGAGACGCTGGCCAAGGCGGATCGATAAGACATCGAAGTATCCAAGGGACGACTGGAAGAGCTTCTCGGCGAAGGCGTCGCGCTCAGCATCCCGGTCTGGCATGAAGTGCGCCTATCCCACCCCTTTCGCATCAGGTGGTCAAGTCGACTCCTTCTCGGAGGTGAGAGGTCCAGATCAGATCTGGCCAGAGAACGTGTCGCATCCGCTCGGGTCCGCTGCGGTGTATCCAGCGCGGAACCAGTACTGGCGCTCCGCCGAGGATCCGTGTGTCCATGTTTCCGGGTTCACCCGACCCTGTGTCTCGCTTTGGATGCGGTCGTCCCCGACGGCAGCCGCGGCGTTCAATGCGTCAGACAGGTCCTGATCGGTGATGTTCTTGATGAAGCCCGTGTCCACCGCGTTCGCCGCCCATACCCCTGCATAGCAGTCAGCCTGAAGCTCGATCCGGACCGAATCGCTCTGCGGCCCCTCGTTGTTGCCAGCGTGCTGCTGGAAGATGCCCTCGAGATCCTGGACGTGGTGGCCGTACTCATGGGCCAGGACGTACGCCTCTGCAAGTGGTCCGCCCCGTGCTCCGAACCGAGTCGTGAGCTCCCGGAAGAAGCCGAGATCGATGTAGATCTTCTCGTCGGCCGGACAGTAGAACGGCCCGGAGTCCGTGGACGCGGCGCCGCAAGCCGTGGACGTGCGGTCGGTGAAGAGCACGGTCGGTGAATCCTCGTAACGAGCAACGTGGTCGCCCCAGTAGCTCTGGATGCTGTTCACGTAGGCCACGATCCGACAGTCTTCGCTCTGTTGGGCGTCCGCTCCCGTGCGGCATCGGCTGAGGTCCGATGAGGCCTGGCCTCCAGGGGAGGAGCTGGACCCGCCTCCGGCGAGGTTCAGCACGATGAGCACCAGAGCGATGACGAGACCGAGCCCTCCTCCGCCGATCGCGATGCCGCCGGGCGACATCCCGCGACGATCCTGGACCTGGGATGGGTCCAGCCGAGCACGCCTTCGCACTTTCATCGTTCCTTAGTCTCTCCTCGAGGAAGCCTGATCTTCGATACGGATGTCCACGGACTCCTCGGGCCGACGCTGCTCCTGCCTCGCATATCGGGTGAGGGCTCGTTCGTCGGCCTCCGTGAGCGGCGGTTGAATGAGCGCGCGCGGCCAGAGCTTCTGCTTCTTTACGACGTTGACCTCTGCGGCGAGGAGCGTCACCTGGGCACCGAGGTAGATCCAGGCGAGCAGACCGATCACCGTGGCGAACGTTCCGTAGGTCTCGCTGGCACCCTTGAGCTCATGTCCGACGTAGTAGCCGCCGACCGCTTGCAGGATCGTCCATGCCACGGCTCCGATGCCGGCTCCCGGCAGCACATCGCCCCACGAGACGTTCTCGATCGTCAGGATGCGGAAGGCCAACATGAACAGCACGAGGTTCAGCGCCAGCGATATAAGGATTCCGAGGATCGCCGACCACCATGTTCCCGCTCCGGTTCCGACGCTTCCGGCCGTGGCTGAGGCCAACGTCATAACGCCGAGGACGACGAGCATGATCGCCGCTCGCAGCGTGGATCGGACGAAGTTGGGACGGTACCGGTAGGGCACGTTCCACACGGTGTTCATCGCGGTCTGCATCACTTTGAGGACCCCGAGGCCCGCCCACAGCGTCAACGCGACGCCGATGAATAACGCCAGCCCGCTCCCCTTCAAGGAATGGACGTTGCTCGAGATCTGCGTCCCGATCACCGGGAACTTCGCCAGCGCGGAGTCCACGACCCGTTGCTGCAGGGCGGTGTTCCCTCGCAGGGCCATACCCAGGATCGTCACGAACACCAGGAGCAGGGGGAACAACGAGAAGAACCCGTAATAGGCCACCAGCGCGGCGAGGTTCCCAGCCTGGTCGTCCCCGAACTTCTTCACCACCGCGAACGGGAACGCCAGCCAGGGCCGTCGTCGCTGGAAGCGGTCCACGCTGCGGCCGGCCTTGCTTAACGCATCCATGGTTGTCCCAGGTCTACCCTCGCAGGCTTTCAAGGAAACTATCGGGAGGTTCGCACATACTCGAACGACCGAGACGGGGAGGACGGCGATGGACCGGGAAGAACTGCTCAAACGTGAGGACGAGGCATGGCACGAGCTCGTCGACGCTGTCGCGGCCGTGTCCGTCAGCCGGCGCGACATCGAGGGTGTGGTCCCGAACTGGTCGACGCACGACCTCGTGTGGCACTGCGCGTACTGGGCCGCCTACACGAGCGACGTGCTGGACACGTTGCACCGCGGCGAGCTTGAGCCCGAGGAAACCGATGATCGGGACGCTCTGGATGCCGAGATCCTCGCCACCGGTCGTGCGATGACGTGGGACGATGCCTATCTCCGATTGGAGCAGGGTCGCGAACGCGCACGCGCTTCGCTGTCGGCGTTCGATGAGCTGCCCGAGTCGGCGGTGGAATGGTTCGAGGACGACACGCTGAATCACTACGAGGAGCACGCCGCCGAGATCCGCGCGTTCAGCGCCGCCTCTTGAACATCGCGCCGCCGGATCGAGCCTCGGTGACGCTGGCGCTCACCGAGGCGGGCTGCGTCGCCCCCTCCGCGGAAGCCGATGAGCTCATCAGCGCTGCTGGGGGTGACCAGGGCGTGCTTCGTGACCTCGTGGCTCGCCGAACGAACGGAGAACCCCTCGCATGGCTCACGGGGTCGGTGATGTTCTGCGGCGTCGAATTGTTCGTCGCGCCGGGCGTCTACGTGCCGCGACCGCAGACCGAGCCGCTGGCGCGACGAGCGGCGACGCTTCTCCCATCGGCAGGAGTGGCGGTGGATCTCTGCACGGGCGTGGGCGCGATCGCGGCCGTGCTGGCCGCGGCCGAGCCGACCGCGCGCGTGCTTGCGACCGAACTCGATGCGAACGCATCGCGATCTGCTCGACGGAACGGCGTGGAGGTGTTCGAAGGCTCCCTGGACGATCCGCTGCCGCGCGAGTTCGAACACCGTGTCGACGTGTTGACGGCCGTCGTGCCGTACGTGCCGACGGGCTCGCTCCGTCTGCTCCCGCGCGACGTCCGTGCCTTCGAGCCGCGGCTCGCGCTCGACGGCGGAGCCGACGGCAAGGATCTTCTCGCAGAGGTCGCGCGCCGTAGCATCAGTTGGCTGCGCCCTGGTGGCTGGTTACTGCTGGAGTTGGGTGGCGACCAGGCCGAACCGATCGGTCGCCTTCTTCTTGAACTCGGATTCGAAGGACCGGACGTCATGAACGATGAGGACGGCGACCCTCGCGCGATCTGTGCTCGTCTCGGTTAAACCCCTATTGGGGTGATCACGCGTGGGCGGTGATCACGCCGCTCTGAAGTGTCGTCGTGGGGCTCGGTTTCCATTCGGCGTGGATGAAGCGCGGGCTTCCGTCGGGCAGGTGACAGGTCGCATCGAAGCCGTAGCTCTGCACGTTGCTCACCGTCCCGGTGCACAAGGTTCCGCTCGGCAGGTATTCCATCTGGAAGCTGGTCGAGATCGTGCGCTGCGGCGCGATCAGGAGATCCGCGCGCACGATCACCCTCTGCGATCCGGTTCCGTTCCCGGCCATCGAGATGATCCCCCTCGTCACGCCCGAATCGGAGAGGATCTGGCCGGTCAAGGTGTCGCTGAACGTCCTCGCGTTCCATTCCTTCGGCCGGAACTGGAGCGGCCCGAAAGCGAGCACACCGATGCAGGCGACCGAGACTCCTGCCGCACCGATAGGCGCGAGGTGGATGAGCCACCCGGATGGATGCCACCGTCGCAACACGCGCCACACGATCAGCGCGCCGATCGTTCCCACCGCAACGGCGTCGATCGCCATCAGCCAAACGGTGCTGCGGTCCGTGCCGCTGCCGAGGCCGTGCAGCGTCGCTGAGATCCACACGACGAAGTTCACGTAGTGGGCCTTTCGCCAGAACGCGTAGGAGATACGCCCGTTGCGGTAGTGGTTCGTGACGGCTAGAGCGATCAGAAGCTCGGCAGCCACGATGCCGAGCGCCGTCCAGATCGGCCGGTAGCTCGCCACCAAGGGAACCACGAGTGATGTGAGTGAGAACGGAAGGTACGCGTCGATCGCCACGGCGACGACGTGGATCGTGATGAACGTGCCAACCAGGAGACCTCCGAACCGATGCACGTCCTCGAGCGCGAATCTCGGCCAGTGCTTCATTGACTTCTTGCCGGTCATCGACAGTCCGATCGCCACGACCGTCGACAAGAGCACGTAGGCGACCACGCCGCCGGCGCGTGCCGCGTACCAATCGATCGGGCTGGACGTCAGATGCACGTGAGCACGTCACCCATGCTGCGTTGCCACGCGTCGTTACTCGTGGCGCGGCCGTCGCCCAGCAGGAAGCGCGCCGGGATCCCTCTCTCATCCAGCCAATCGGGCCCCTGGTGGCCGAGCAGGAAGCCGGCCTTCGCCGCGATGTCGGCGGCGAGGCACGTTGCTCCACACGCCGTCACCTGCGCCCACGGAGAGGTCGATGGGCGGTGCGTCCGCGGATCGATGAGGTGATGCTGGATGGTCCCCGCTCGCAGCCACCAGCGCTTCGTCGTGCCGCTGGTGGCGAGCGCGCCCCTCCGAAGCGAAACGGTCTGGCCGTCGGGAAGCGCGACCGTCAGCTCCCCGCGCGCGGCGAGGTCGCCGCCGGCAGAAACGAACCCATCACCGGAAAGCAGTGCGAGGGCGTCGTCAACGGCGAGCGACTTCACGACGCCGTTCAGATCGAGTTTGACGCCGACGGGAAGTTGGACCAACCGACCTCGCGCGAACACCGGGCTCGATGCCGGCGGTGATTCCGGAGGTTGCGGGGCCGGCGCAAGTTGCGCGAGATCGCTCGTGTAGCCGGCGGCCTCGAGCGCCGCGCCGAGGATCGGCGCGACCAGTCCTCCGGTCTCTTCGGCGGCGATCAGCGCGACGTTCAGGGTGTCCGCGAACAGTTGAGAGACGAGAACGAGTCGGCCGGCCGACGCGTTAACCCCGTTCAGCTCGCTCTCAGAGATGAACCTGCTGAAGGTCACCTCCCTCTCGACGAAGAGCCGTCGGATCGCGAAATGTTCGTCGGGCGTCCCACCTCCAACCGAGACCTCGCATCCCATGGCCTCGAAACGATGGGTAGTCATGACACCGCGGTTGCGGCGCCGGGGGGTGCCTGGGCGGGCGCGACGACACCCGCTTTCAATACGTCGCGACGAACGACGCTGACGAATCGTGGGTCGGCCGAGAGCGCGCGAGCAGGTTGCTTCGGATGCCCAGCGTAGGAGTGTCGAGCGAAGACCATCGCGGCGCCGAAAACGACGGCGCCGGTTGTGACCAGGATGGTTTTCGCCGCCCGGGCCCGATGTCGGGCCGACTCGAGCTCCACGGCTCTCGGCGACTTCGACCGGGAGCCGGTGTGTTTCGTCAGGGATTTCTGCTTTCGAGCGATACTCCGATTATCCGGTTAGTACGCCTCGACTCGATTTGTAGAAGGTAAGAATCCAGCGAGATCGCGTCACTCGATCTGCGCTACCCACTCACCTCGAAGGTGACGGGGCTGAGGAAGAGCGCGAAGGCGTTTTTCTCCGGCGATGACGTGAGGCCGCCGAACACCCACAGCAGCTGGTAGCGACCGGGTGAGTCGGACCTTATTGGCGAGGTAGAACGACTCGAAATCCTGCGCCGGCAAGGCCGCGTTCGAGCCGATCGCTCGGCAAGCTGCGGCGCATCGGTCATGTCCCATCATGAATGCCGCCGACGCTCCCAGCGCATACGGCAGGAGGAGACGTCGGAGCGGTCGCCTCAAACGGACGATGCGGATAAGTTAGGAGGGGAACGGAACCGACAGGGGGATGCACCGTGGACGACCAGGAAGTCATCGACCAGATCAACCAGCTCGCGGGTGAAGAGCACGAGCTCTTCCAGAAGGAGTCCCGAGGGGAGGCATCGGAGGCGGACCAGCAGCGACTGAAGCGCCTCGAGGTCAGCCTCGACCAGTGCTGGGACCTCCTCCATCAGCGCCGTGCGCGCAGGGCGGCCGGCTCGAACCCTGATGAGGCGACCGTGCGCGATGAAAAGACGGTGGAAGGCTACGTGAATTGACGCCGTCTACACAGCGATGAGGAAGATCATCTTGTGGATGTCCGTGTCCCTCGACGGCTTCTTCGAGGGACCGAACCATGAGCTCGATTGGAACTTGGTCGACGACGAGTTCCATCGGCACGTCAACGAGCAGCTCGCGGCGATGGGCGCGTTCCTCCACGGACGCGTCACCTATGAGCTGATGGCCGGGTACTGGCCGACAGCCGGCACCAACCCCGCGAGCACCCCGCCGATGGTCGAGTTCGCTGGCATCTGGCTCGACATGCCCAAGATCGTGTTCTCAACAACCCTGGAGCAGGCTGACTGGAACACGACGATCATGCGCGAGGTCGTTCCCGACCAGATCATGGACCTCAAGGCGCAGCCAGGCGGAGACCTCGTGGTCGGCGGTGCCGATCTCGCTGCGACATTCATGCAACACGACCTGATCGACGAGTACCGGCTCTTCGTCCACCCGGTCATCATCGGACGCGGCAAGCCCCTCTTCCCCGGATCGGACAAGAAGGTCGATCTCCAGCTCGCTGAGACCCGCACCTTCGGCAACGGCGTGGTCATGCTGCGCTACATGCACCCACGATTAGCATCCGATTCCGTGATCCAGAAGTAGTACGGGTTCGTCGCTGTGTCCACGGCCAACCTGGTCGTCGTTCAACCTCGCGAGAAAACTCTTGACAGCCTCTCCTTTGGCGCGGTACTTTACCGACAGGTTAGATAACCGAAAGGTTGAATATGGCAACGGAAGTGCTGGATAGGACCTTCGGGGCGCTCGCCGACCCGACGCGGCGGGCGATCCTCGCCCGCTTGGCGGACGGGGAGGCTTCCGTGACCGAGCTGGCAGCGCCGTTTTCGATGAGCCTGCCGGCGGTGTCCAAGCATCTGAAGGTGCTGGAGCGGGCCGGGCTGATCTCGCGAGAACGTCGCGCCCAGTGGCGGCCGTGCAAGCTCGAGGCGGCGCCGCTGCAAGAGGCGTCTGACTGGCTCGAGGAGTACCGGCGTCAGTGGGAAGAGCGGTTGGACCGGTTGGACGTGTACCTCCGAGACCTGCAAGGGAAAGGAGAAGGAGATGGACCGAACGATGCAGCTGATCGCTGAGCCCGGCGAGAGCACGATGGTCGTGACCCGAACCTTCGACGCGCCGCGCGAGCTCGTGTTCGAGGCTTGGATCACACCGGAGCACCTGGCGCGGTGGTGGGGTCCCCGCGACCAAGAGTTGATCAAGTGCGAGATGGACCTGCGGGTCGGTGGCGCGCACCGATTCGTGAGTCGCGGCCCCGATGGGCAGGAGCACCCCTTCAAGGGTGAGTACCTCGAGATCGATCCTCCCAAGCGTTTGTCCTCGACGTTCATCTACGACGTCGATGGGTGGCGCGACTTCGTGGCCGTCGACACGATGGTGCTCGAGGAGCACGACGGTCGCACGACCGTGACGGTCACGACGGAGCACGGCAGCGTGGAAGCCAGGGACGGTCATCTCGACGCCGGGATGGAAGGCGGGATGCGCGAGTCGTTCGAGCGCCTCGATGAGCTGCTCGCATCGCTGCAGGAGGGGAGGGACCGATGACCGAGCCGAGCGTAGATCTCACCGCGCGAGAGGTCACGATCACCCGCATGCTCGACGCGCCGCGCGAAGTCGTGTTCCGAGCGTTCACCGACGCGGAGGAGCTGGCGAAGTGGTGGGGACCCGAGGGGTTCGGCGTGTCCTCCGCGGAGTCTGACCCGCGGCCCGGCGGTACGTTCTCGATCGTGATGCGCGGTCCCGACGGCGTCGAATACCCGATGCGGGGTACGTACCGCGAGGTCGACTCGCCGGGACGGTTGGTCGCCGACTCCGAAGCGATCGCGGCCGACGGCCGGAAGCTGCTCGAGGCGACGACGACGTTGACGCTCGTCGATCACGACGGCAAGACCGAGATCACGCTTCACGCCAGAGCCGTTGCCCTGGAGCCGGAAGCGATCCCTATGCTGGGCGGCATGGAGGCCGGCTGGAGCCAGAGCCTGCGCTGCCTCGAGGACGTGCTCACCGGGAGCCTCGATCGCCAGATCGTGATCACCCGGATGCTCCAGGCTCCGCGGGAGCGCGTCTACCAGGCGTTCACGACGCGCGACGAGGTCGAGCAGTGGTGGGGACCCGACGGCTTCAGCGTGACCACCGAGAAGATGGACGTCCGGCCCGGCGGCATGTGGAAGTTCACGATGCACGGACCCGACGGCACGGACTACCCGAACGAGATCACCTACGAGGAGCTGTCGCCGCCGGAGCTGATCGTGTACCGGCACGGTTCCGCGCCCGGGTCGGACCACCCCGTCTTCCGATCGACGGTCGCCTTCGACGACATGATGGGGAACACGATCGTGACGATGAAGGCGGTGTTCGAAAGCGCCGAGGCCCGCGACCTGGTCGTCAGCAAGGTCAACGCGATCGAAGGTGGCAACCAGACCCTCGGCCGCCTCGAGAGCTACCTGGCGGGAGCCGCTGTCTGAGGCGTCCGTTCCCTGTTTCGGATCCATAGGCTCAGGCCGCCGATCGCGACGAGTGTCGCCACCAACCCGGCGACGTAGACGAAGGAGAGCACGTTCGAGTGATCGAACTCGTTCCACGAGCGCGCGACGGCGACGAGCAACAGCACGAGGCCCAGCGCGAGCGTACCGAGCATCGCGGGTGCCGCGGATAGACGCGCGTCCGCGGCGATCGCCAGCCACGCGACGCCGGGGAGCGCGACGAACGATGCGACGGCTCTCGCCGTGAGCGCCGTCAGCCCCCACGGCCACAAGTCGGCCGCGCTTGCCGGCGCGAAGTACATCCACGCCGCGATCGCGAGCATGCCGCCGCCAGCAAGGGCCATCGCGAGACGGAAGCGGCTCGGAAACACCATGTTCATGCCCTTCGTCACTCCGGGATCGTGGCGCCGGTTCATGAACCAGACCGCAGGCACGAGGACGGGCGTGATGAGGTAGATCCAGAACCAGAGGGCGAATGCCAGGGAACCGTGATGGAACCGGTCCCAGTGCTTCATCGTGGCCACGAGCATCATCCATGTGAAGACGGTCGTGGGAAGGAACCCGAGCGCGACCCGGTGCCAGCGATCCCCGGTGAGAACGCGCGCGAAGAAGTAGAGCGCTGAACCGTACCCGGCACCCATGAGGAGGGCCGTCATCGAGGGTCGGATCGTCCACGCGAACCGGTGATCGGTCTGCGAGGGAAGCAGGAACAGCACGCCCCATGCGAACAGCAGGATCACGATCACGACGGCCGCGACCACGCGGGTGAGGGGGAGGATCCGGTCGTCCTGCGGCGCGGTTGTGCTCATCGAGCGCCAACGATATCGCGGAGGTAACGTGTCGGCGTGGAAACGTGGGATGCGATCCGAGCCAGGCGGAACGTCCGTTCCTACGAGGACCGCCCCATCTCACAGGAGCACCTCGATCGGATCCTCGAGTCTGCGTGGCGCAGTCCCTCGTCGATGAACGAGCAGCCGTGGGACTTTGTGCTGTGTACCGAGCGCGAGACGCTGAAAGGTCTCGCCCAGACGTGGAAGTACGCCGACCACCTCGCGGGGTCGGCCGCGACTGTCGTGCTCGTCGCTCCGCAGCCGAAAGATCAGGACTCGCGCGACTGGATCTTCTACGACATGGGCCAGGCGACGATGAACATGATGCTCGCCGCCACCGATCTCGGCATCGGGAGCGGCCACGCGGGCCTCGATGATCAAGACCTCGCGCGCCGGCTCCTCGGCATCCCCGAGGATCGCTTCTGCGTCGGGCTCATCGCCTTCGGCTACCCGGCCGACCGGCCGCTCGCGCCGATCATGCGCCCGAGCCGGCGTCCGTTCGATGAGGTCATCCATCGCGAGCGGTGGTGACGTGATGACTTCCACCGAGGATACGAGCCCGCATACGAAGAAGCGGCTCTGGCGCGTGCTTCAGATCGCCGTCTCGATCTCGCTGGTCGTCGGGATCTTCGCGTATGCGATCCCGAAACTCGCGACCTATTCGGAGGTCTGGAAAGCGATCACCGCTATGACCTGGCTCGAGATCGCGACCCTCGTCCTGGCGATGGTCTTCAACCTGTTCACATATTGGTTTCAGAACATGGCCGCGATCCCTGGACTGGGCCTCTGGCAGGCAGCGGTGAACAACCAAACGTCGACGTCGGTCGCCGACACGATCCCCGGCGGCGGATACATCGCGGTCGGCGTGAGCTACGCGATGTACCGCTCGTGGGGGTTCTCGAACTCTGAGATCGCCCTCTCGGTCGCGGTCACCGGCATCTGGAATATCTTTATGAAGCTTGGACTGCCGGTCATCGCCCTCGTCCTGCTGGTGATCACCGGGCAGTCGAGCGGTGCGCTCGTTGTCGGTGCGCTGTTCGGGTTCGCGGTGCTCGTGGCGGGGGTCGTTGGGTTCGCGTTGGTCCTATGGAAGAAGGAGTTCGCCCATCGCATAGGGGCGATGCTCGGGCGCGCGGTGTCCGCGATCCGGCGCGTGTTCCGCAAGCCCCCCGTTGAGGATTGGGGCGAAGCGGCCATCCGGTTCCGGCGCGAGACGATCGATCTGGTGGCGAAACGGTGGGTCGCCCTCACCGTGACGACCGTCGCGAGCCATCTCGCTCTGTACTTCGTGTTGCTGCTGGCACTCCGCCACGTCGGCGTCTCCGAACACGAGATTAGCTCGATCCAGGTGCTCGGGGTTTTCGCCTTCGGGCGCCTTGTCACCGCGCTACCGCTTACGCCCGGAGGGTTGGGGTTCGTGGAGCTCTCCTACATCGGCGGACTGATCCTCGCGGGCCGCGCGCACGCAGACGTCCCCAGCGACCAGTTCCATGCTCAGGTCGCCGCGGCCGTTCTCGTTTTTCGGACCTTGACCTTCGGGATCCAGATCCCGCTCGGCGGTTTCACCTACCTGATCTGGCGGCGCACGAAGAGCTGGTTCAAAGAGCCGTCGGCCGAGCCCGAGCCAATCGTCACGGTTCCCGCGGCCGCCCAGTAGCGCTCGGCGAGTCCCCGCCCGGCACCGCTCGCCGACGAAGGATCACGTTCCTGATCTCCGTCACGAGGGCGGCCGATCCCAGTGCCACGCCGGTCCCCAGCAGCACGCCGGCCACGACGTCGGAGAACCAGTGTGCGTTCAGGTACACGCGCGACATCGCCATGACGAACGAGAACCCGATCGTCAGCAGCTCCCACTTCCTCCGTCGAGACCCTGCCGGAAGCACGATGAGCACGAGCGCGACCGCGGTGGCCGATGCCGCGACGGCGTGGCCCGAGGGGAACGAGAGCCCTCCGGTCGAGACCAGAGGGAACGGCGGCCTCGGCCGTGCGTACCACGCCTTCGCCACCTGCAGCATCACCTCAGCCACGGTCCACGTGAGGAGCCACGCGACGAGGTTCCGCCACCGTCGCCGGAACACCAGGAAGAGTGCGACGGCGATCCGAAGCGGGATCGTGACGATGCCGCCGCCGATGACGTTCAGCGCCTTGGCCACCCAGGTGAGCGCCGTGTTCCGGATGTGACCCATGGCGTTGTAGACCGTCTGGTCCAACCGACCCACGAACGGAAGCGTCGTCGTCGTTCCCGGGTCCCCTGGGTGCCGGCCGACCGCCAGGAAGACCGCCGTCATCGCAACCAGCAGCGCGAGCGCGTAGAGCAGCGCCCGTCGATGGTTCTTCAAGGAGACGAGCTCCGCCTCGATCAACGCCAAGGCGTGATCCTCATCCCGGACACGGCGGCGCACCGGCGCCGCACAACGTCAGCCCGAGATCGTCCCTCACCTTGCGTACCGCGAGCGAGCGCGGGAGGAAGCTGAGCGCGTCATCGAGCTCGAACACGAGCAACGACGAAGCGCCCTCCTGGAAGTCGAACCGATAGGTGACGCATCCACCGGTGAACACGTCGAAACGGAGCAACGAGAACCGAGGAGACAGCGAGATGGGCTTCTCGTAGTGCGCGATGCCCGGTTGGGCAGCGGTGCCCGAACCAGCGACCGCTCCCGCAGTGTCGCACGACTGAGTAAGTGTCACCTCAGCGGCGCGGAAGCCTGCTCGATCGGAGTTGAGCCAGAACTGCACGAGCCCGTTGTTGATGTGCGAGCCGCCGAAGGACCAACCCAGCGGGATCGCGTTGATACACGGCATGTAGATCGCGGACGGAACCGCCTGGAAGGCGATGAGCTCGTCGTCGCTCGCGCGGCAGTCGATCGCTTTGGCGTCCGCAGGTGTGGTGCCCGACGACGCGCAGCTCGACAGCAGCGCCGTCCCGACCGCGATCGCGAGCAGGCGCTTCATCATGCGAACGCGTTCCAGTTGTTGACGATCATGAGCAGGAGGAAGAACCCGCCGAAGAGAGCCTCCGTCGTCAGGATGACCCGACGGACGCTCCATCGCTGGACGGTCACCGGACGCCGGGTCGGCGCCATCTTCCGGAACTCGGTGAGGAGGTCGCGCCCGTCCTTCTTCAACATCGTCCGCAGTTGCGTCGGACTGGCCACGCCGCGCGCCGCCGCGAACGCTTCCCCGAGCTCGTCTTCCGTGAAGGAGCGGAGCGCATGCTCGTACACCCGTGGAGCGTCGGTCCGCACGGCAAGGACCAGCATCATGTTGGCCAGGTCGACGGCCTGGCGCCACGGCGACGGACGGACCTGCACGAAGAACACATCGATGACCAGAAGTCTGCCGTCGCGCACCATCAGGTTCGCGGGCTTGATGTCTCGGTGGGCAAGGCCCGCGTCCCAGAGTTGATGGACGATGCGCAGACCGTCCTCGATCACGCCGTCGTCGATCTCGGCGTCTCCGATCTCGACGGCTCCCGTGAAGAACTCCATCACGATCATGTACTCGCGCTCGGGCGTGATCTCGACGATCCCGTAGGGCCGAGGCGTCGGGATCCCGTAGTCCCACATCAGCCGCAGCGTGTAGTCCTCGTATTCCACGAACCGGCGCACGGACTGGAACGGATACTCGTCTTCCAGGGCCCCGTACATGATCGCCCGGCCGACCTTGTACCAGCGGTCTGCTCGCACGTGGTTCTTCGCATAGAGCTTGGCGAACAGGTAGCGCTCGGGCTCGTCGTCCGTGACCGCGACCTTCAATCGGAGCGGGGTCGAGCCCCCCGAGCCCTCCAGCCCGACCGGCTTGATCTCCAGCACCGTCAGACCCAGCTGATCCGCGACGCCCTTCGTGATCGCCTCGCCCCTCGCGCCTCCCACGTCGAGATGGGCCGCCTTCCCTCCCTTATAGGAGACGGGGAAGATCTCGTTCGGAGCGAACCATCGGAAGGCCACGAGCGCGATGGCTACGCCGATGATCGCACCGAACCCCGCGTCGGTCGGGTGATCGACGGCCAGGTACATCCGAGCGAACCACAAGAGCGCGATCGCGATGCCGATGACCCATTTGCCTACGGAGCGGTACCGGCCGTGGGGGACGAGCGCGTAGCCGATGCCGACGAGGGTGACGGACAGGCTCGCGACCGGCAGAGACGGCATCGAATAGCCCTGCCACCCGGCGAGGATCGTGATCCCGAGCGGCCGAGCCCGCGCGAGGACGACCGACAACTGGTACGTGATCAGGGTCACGGCGAGGATGCTCCCGAGGAAGACGAACAAGTGCCGCCAGCGGCGGAACACGACCAATAGCAGGATCGCGCCCCACCGGAGCCCGCGCACCGCGTACGCGGATCCAGCTCCGTTCACGACGAGCATGACGTTGGTGAGCCAGTGGGTTCTCAGCTGTGAGATCCACACCAAGCGCCGGTCATCGAAGCGTTCGAACAGCCCTCCGGCGGGAGAGAAGAAGGTGACGAAGGAGAAGACGACGACGATCCAGGCGATCATCCCGATCCAGAAGCGGCCGGAACGGCCGAGGTTGCGAGGCAGGGGCGGCGGTTCACCGGAGGGCCGGCGGTGCTTCGCTCCATGGTGGCGTCGCCGTTCCGGGCCAGTGGCGTGCGTCGATCGAGTCACCCCGTCCATGAACGGCTGATGCTACTCCGGTCGCCCGAGCCCATGGGCGTCGAGCCAGGTCGCGGCCGCTTGCTGAGGCGTCTGGCCGCCGGCGACCGCGGCGTTCAACGATCGGAGGTCCGCGGTCGTGAGCTCGCGCGAGACGGCATCGATCACCCCCACGACGTGATCGCCGAACCGCTGCACGACCTCTGCGTTCACGACTGGGGTCACGTTCTCCGCCGGTTGCAGATGCCGATCGTCTTGGAGGAGGACGAATCCTTCGGTGTTGATGTCGCCGTCCGTCGTGAACATCAGCGCGACGTTGACGCTCCCCGCCTTCAGGGCGTCGGTGGTGAGCGGCCCACTCGCGTCCAGCGGCTGGAACCGCTCGAACCGCAGCCCGTAGGTCGATGCTAAGCCCCCGGCGCACAGCGGCCGTTGCGGGCACTCGGGCGGCCCGCCGAGCGTGAGCTCACCTGCGATCGGCGCGAGGTCGCTGAGGCGCACGAGGTCGTACGTCGAGGCGGTCTGCGACGTCACCGCGAACCCGTTCTGATCCTCGGCCGGAGCGGCGTCGAGGGCGGCGATCCCTCGCGCCTCGAACGCTCGGGCGAGGGTGCGGTGCACGGCGACCGGATCGGATGCGTCAGCCGCGGTGGCGCCGAGGAACGTCAGCGCCGAGCCCGCGTACTCGGGAACGAGCTCGACGAGCCCCCGCTCGAGGGCAGGATCGACGAGCTCGCGAGGGCCGATGTCGAACTGGCGGATGACCCGGTAGCCGTTCGACCCCAACGCCTGCGCGTAGATCTCGGCGAGCACGACGCTCTCCGGGAAGTCGTACGACGCGACCGTGATGGCGTCGTCTTGCAGCGCTCCGACACCTAACCCGGTCGAGGATGGGTTCGCCCGGCACGCGGTCAGCACCAGAGCGAGGAGTTTCCCCGCGGCCCAGCTCCGTCTCACTCGCATCGATGCCCCCCGAGTTCGTCGCCACGTTACGCGGGTCGCGCTCGGTAGTCTGCCCCCGTTCGACCTACACTCAGCATCCGGTGTCGGGAGGAGCTGTGATGGCGCCCAAGGCCGAAGCGCGTTTCGGCAAGAAGGCCTACGAGCGCGAGCTACTACGGCTTCAGGAAGAGCTCGTGAAGATGGAGGACTGGGTACAGGCCCAAGGTCTGCGAGTCCTCGTGATCTTCGAGGGCCGTGACGCCGCCGGCAAAGGCGGAACGATCAAGCGCATCACTGAGTACCTGAACCCCCGCACGACGCGGATCGTGGCGCTTCCGAAGCCGACGGAGCGAGAGCGCACCGAGTGGTACTTCCAGCGTTATGTCGCCGAGCTCCCAGCCGCCGGCGAAGTCGTCCTGTTCGACCGGAGTTGGTACAACCGGGCGGGGATCGAGAAGGTGCTCGGCTTCTGCACGCCGCAAGAGCACCAGCGCTTCCTGCGCCAGTGTCCGGTGTTCGAGCGGTTGTTGGTCGAGGATGGGATCCACCTCCTCAAGTACTGGTTCAGTGTCAGCGACGAGGAACAAGCGGCTCGATTCGAGTCTCGCGTCGACGATCGGATGCGCCGGTGGAAGCTCTCGGACACCGACCTATACTCACGCACTCGCTGGGTCGACTACTCGCGAGCGAAGGACGAGATGTTCGTACACACCGACATCCCGGAAGCCCCGTGGTACGTCGTCGAGGCCGACGACAAGCGGAAGGCCCGCATCAACTGCATCGCCCACCTCCTGTCCAAGATCCCGTACGAGGAGAAGAAGCTCCCCAAGATCGAGATCCCCCCGCGCCAGCGGGACGACGGATACGTTCGCCCCCCGCGGGACATCTACACGTACGTTCCCGATCACGCCGCGACGTTGTCGTGAATCGGGCGCGCTCAGGCGCGCTCGGCCTCGGGTGCAGGGATCGCGAGGTTGACGGCGCAGCCGATCGCGAGACCGAGCGCCGAACCGCCCACGAGGTCCAACGGGAGATGCGCCCCGACGTACATCCGCGCGAACGGCACGAACCCGCAGAGCGCCGCGGCGGGGAGTCGCCACCCATGCGCCAGATACGGCCAGGCGACGACGGTCAGTGTGGCGGAGACCGCCGCGTGACCGGATGGGAAGCCGAGATCACCCTCCTCGGTTCCACGCTGCACTACGTCATCGATGACGCTCGCCGGGCGTCCGCGGTCGACGATCGGCTTCACCGCTTTCGCCAGGAGCCACGCGGCGGTCCCTCCGGCGGCGATCGCCAGCGCGAGGCGCGGCCGGCGCCTCGTCAGGGCCACGGCTGCAGCTGCCGGCACAGCGCCGACCGTGCCGTACTGCATCGGGATCCAGATCGCCCGGTAGGCGCGATCGGGAAGCCCGTTCGCTCGGCGGAAGAGCCGGATCTCGGTCGGCGATCGGTCTCGGCGAGCGAGCACCCCACAACCGACCACGACGACGGTGCCGGCGACAAGACCGGCGACGTTCCGAGAAGCTCGAGTCGACCCTCGCTGCACGGCGGAGGTCTATCACGCCTCGTTCGCGCACGCTGAACGCCGGGCGTAGGGTTCGAGTCTCCGCCGCGCCGAAAAGACGGAAGGACCCGAAGACCACATGTTCAGGCGCCGGGTAGACGATCTCATCGCGCCACTGGTGGGACTCGCTCTCCTTATCGTGTGCGGCGTGCTCGCCTCGAGCAGCGAGGTGGGACCGGTCGAGCTGAGCGTCTTTCACGCCGTCAACGGGATGCCGGACGTGCTCTCGCCGGTGATGCGGGTTTCCCAGCTGCTCGGGATCCTGGTCGTGGGGCCCATCGTCAGCTGCGTTGCGTTGCTCCTGCGGAAGTGGCGGCTGGCCCTCGCTGCGCTCATCGTGACCGGCGCGAAGCTCGCCGGGGAGCGAGCCGTATGGCACTTCGTGCAACGGTCGCGACCCGGGACGACGATCGCCGACGCCATCGTCCGCGGCGGCTCGCCGACGCAGGGGGTTTCGTTCGTTTCCGGCCACGTGGTCCTGGTGTCAGGACTCGCCTGGGTCATCACGCCGTATCTACGGGGCTGGTGGCGCGTGGTTCCGTGGCTCGTCGTCCTGCTCGTCGCGTTCGCGCGCGTATACCTCGGCGCCCACGCCCCGCTCGACGTCGTCGGAGGCTGCGCGCTCGGTGTCGTGATCGGTGGCTTGACGAACCTGATCGTCGGGGTTCCCGAGCACCCTCGGTCGAGCGCGCTCCTCATCCCGACATCGAACGAAGAGCCTCCCGTGCGATCTTGAGCGCTTCGTTCGGGTCGGCGCCAGCTTGCGTGATGCGGACCGCGAACGCGGCGGCGGCTTCGCGGATCGCTTGCTCCCGCTCACGGGGTGCGGCAGCCGCCGGTCTGCGAACGAACGACCCGTGTCGTCGGCGAGATTCGATCCATCCATCGCGTTCGAGCTCTCGGTAGGCCCTGGCGACCGTCCCATCGGCGATCCCGAGGTCCCCCGCCAGCTGCCTGATCGGCGGAAGACGATCTCCCTCGTGCAGGACACCGCTCGCGACCATCTCCGCGACCTGAGCTCGCAGCTGTTCGTACGGAGGAACGGCCGAGGACTGATCGAGGTGGATGATCACTCGGAACGCACCGCGACCGCAGGGCGACGGGTCCGCCACACGCGTGGGTGACCGAGGATGACCCAACTCGCTAACGACATAGCGAGCGCCAACAACGTAAGGATCGTTGCCAGGGCTTCGAACCGCGGATAGCGATACGTTGCGGATAAGGCACCCTGAACCTGTGACAGCAGGAACCCCAATAGGAGGAGTTGCAGCGCCACGGCGGCGCCGGCGATCGCGTGCAGCGACGACGAACGGATCGCATCGTCCAGCGCCACAAGCTCGACCGAAGCGGCAGGCTGCGGCCGCCGGACCACCGTCCGCATCGCGAACCCCACGACGATGGCGAACAGCGCTCCAACGACGCAGGCTCCCGCCAACGCCGACACGTCCGCGAGTCCGGCCTTTCGCGGCGGAGAGAGCCACGCGAAGACCGCCGCGAGCGCGGCGGAGAACAGCGGGAGCGCCACCAACGCCACGATCGCGTATCGGGGAAGGTATGCCCCGATCCTCCGCGGGGAGAGCATCGCCATCGGTTCGGTCCCCCGAACCGGCGATGGCAGCGTCATCTCCGCGATCACGGCGCCGACGAGATATCCCGCCCCCGCGAGGAAGATCCCGTTCACCCACTCGGGCGGATGCTTGACCCATCCGTGGATGAGCGTGTTCAGTACCAGCCCGCCGAGCGCGAAGAGGAACCGGAGCCGACGGGTCCGTGTCAGGTACCGCTCGATCGTCTCGCGATTCCCGCCGTCCATCGATGCTCCGTAGGACTCGCCCCATCGATCCACGACGCCTCGATCAGGTCGCTGGAGTCCGATCACGGCGATCAGCACCAGCGGCAAGAGGATGAAGAGGACCACCGCTTCCATCGCTTCTGCTCCTTCGTCGTTGTATCAATACATTGATACACCAGAGAAGAGATGTCAATCCCTGAAACCTGGGTCGAGGCGTAGCTACCTCGAGGCGCCGCGGGCGGGGATCCTTCCCGACACCGTAGTGCCGCTCCCGGGTGAGCTGCGGACGTCGAGCGAGCCACCGAGCGCGGCGAGCCGGTCCGTGATCCCTTGCAGCCCAGTTCCCATGCGGTGCTCCGAGGCATCGAAGCCTGCTCCATCGTCGGTCACTTCGAAGAAGAGCACGTCGTCCACGGCGTGGAGTCGCACCGTTGCACTCGCGGCGCCGGCGTACTTCGCGACGTTCTGGAGCGCCTCCAGGCACGAGAAGTACACAGCGGCTTCGAGCTCCTGGGGATAGCGCCCGATGCCGTCGGAGTCGATCTCGATCGGCACCGTCGATTTCCTTGCCTGCGCCTCGATGGCTGCGGCGAGTCCGCGATCGGCGAGCAGGGGCGGGTAGATCCCGCGGGCGAGGTCCCGTAGGTTCTCGAGGGCTTCGCTCGCGTCGGATTGCAGATCGGTGAGCATCCCGCGCACGCGCTCGTCGTCCTTGCTGACCACACCCTGCACCAAGCGAAGCTTCACGGCGAGGGCCACCAACTGCTGCTGGGCGCCGTCGTGCAGGTTGCGCTCGAGCTTGCGTCGTTCCTCGTCCTGCGCTCGCACCAGTCGCTCGCGTGAAGCGCGGAGCTCTTCGATCAAGGCGCTGTTCCTGATCACGAGACCCGCCTGCGACGCGAGGTCCTGCACCAGCTTCTCCTCGGTCGGCGTGAGGGATTCCCCGGGCCGCTTCTCGACCGAGATCGCACCGAGCAGGTCGCCCTGGTGTCGTACTAGGATCAGGCTCTCGGGCAACGCGTCGGCGTCGACGCTCGCGCGCACCGGGGCGTCGACAGGCGCAGAAGCTCCCACCTGAAGCCGGTCGCCGACCTTCACCCACACGTCGGCCCGCTCGGCGGCGGTTCCTTCCAGGAGGATCCGAGCCATACGTGGCAAGAGATCCTCGGTCGCGAACGCTCCCGCCAGGCGGTCGGAGAACTGAGACAAGACTTCATACGGCGTTGCGCGTTTCCCGTAGACGAGCCGGTCGGCGAACCGTTGAGCTCGGCGACGAACCGGCTGGAACGCGAGCGCGACGACGGCGGCGGCGAGGGCCGAGAGCACGGCGTTGCCCTGGCTGCCGACGATGGCCCCGATCCCAACGACGATCGCGACGTAGACCACGCTGATGAAGACCGCGAGCGACGCGTACAACACCGCCCGGTTGATCACGACGTCGATCTCGTACAGGCGGTATCGCAGCACGGCGAAGCCGATCGCGATGGGGATCAACGCGAACGGCACGAGCGTCAGGGACTGCAGGACCGACAGCCACCCCGGCACCGGCGAGCCGGCGAAGAGCGAGAGCGGCATAACCAAGAGGAAGAAGCCCGCCATCACGCCGACAGCGGTGACGAGCCATTTCAGCTGTAACCGCTCGATGCCGCTCGAGCGGCGGAACCGTTGGATCATGCTGACAGCGGCCCCGACGATCGAGATCGGGATCGCGAGGACCAGGAACAGGAAGGGCCTCGTCCAGCTCACGCCGAGCGGGTTCGAGAACTTCGGCATGGTCTCGAAGGAACCGGGGCCGAACAGGACGACGGCAGCGCTCAGGATCATGCCGATCGCCGCGAACCGAGCGAACCATCGCCACCGTTGCGACGGCAGATGGCCATCCGGGAAGAGCAGCACGAGGAAGATCCCGGCCAGCCCGATGAATGGAACCCACGATGGCCCGTTGATCGCCTCGGCGTAGCCGCCTCCCGGAAGCGCTCCGCCACGAGTGATCAGGGCGTAGTGGGCGTACCCATCGAGCGGCACCGCCAAGGAGAAGCCGATCCCGAGCATGATCCAGCCGATCGCGTTCGTCGGTCGCTTCTGGGCGAGCACGAAGCCGACGATCGGGAATCCCAGAAGCGGAGCGGCCGTCAGGATGGACACGACGCCGGTTGCCGACCAACCGGATGACGAGGAATGTTGCGCGCTGGCGCGGTTGAGCCACCCGAACACGCCTTGTCCGAGGAAGCAGAGCAGGACGATCCCCGCAGCGACCCAGGCGAGCCGACGCAACCGGATGTCGGCATTCCCATGCTGCAAGGAGCTCATGCCATCCATCCTGACGCGCTCGGGCCCGACCACCAAGAGAGCCGAGGATCAGGAAGGATCGGGTTCGCTCCCTTGGTCAGCGGCGCGCAGCGGGAGTGGTTCGGTGGTTCGTTGGGGCAAAGCACCAGCTGCATAAGCGAAGGCGATCGCGTCCTCGAGCCATCGGAGCCGCTGAAGCGGCGTCGTCGTCATCACACCCACGAGCTGTTGCCTTCGGTTGACTTCCCAACCGTCGCCTGGGTCGTCTTCACTCGCCTTCATGACTCTTCCTCCTGGTTAGCGAGGATAGCCTCGAGCGATCCGATATCGGCGAGATCGATGGGCCGATTGGCGATCCGTTTGAGACGGATCAGGTCTGGGATGGATGCGATGCGCGCCGAAGTTCCCGTTAGGTCGACCAACTTCGAGTTCGCCCACAACTCCTCGAAATCGATCGGGTCGACGACGAAGAGGTCGACGGATCGCAACGGGTCGTTCGGGTCCCACAAAGAGAAGACCGTCATCCCCTGCTGCTCGATCCACTGTTGGCGTTTCGACGGATCTGCGAAATCCATCGCGTGGACAGGGGCTCGCGGCCGGAAGCCGAGATTAGTCAGCGCCGTGATCGCCTTCGCCGCGGGTTCCGGCGCGAGGTCGACGGCGAGATCGAGATCCGTTGTCAGGCGCGCATGTCCGTGCAGGACGACGGCGACACCGCCAACCGCGACGTAGCGGACACCCGCAGCGTCGAGAGCCTGGAAGATCGGTTCGAACAGGGGCATGTTTTCCGACTATAGCCGGGGACGTTCGGCGGTCCGCTCTTGCAGCGCGACGAAGCCCAGCGGGCTAGGCTGCCTCCCTCATGAGCAACGGTGAGCGGTTCGACCTCGTGGTGATCGGGGGTGGCGCGGCGGGGGAGAAGGGCGCCGCGCAGGCCGCGTACTTCGGTAAGCGAGTGGTCGTGATCGAGCGTCGCGATGAACCTGGCGGCGCCACCGTGCACACGGGCACGCTTCCCTCCAAGACGCTGCGGGAAGCGGCGCTGTTCCTGTCGGGGTACCGGCAGCGCGATCTGTACGGGGTTTCCGTAGAGGTGGACCGGCACCTCGGGGTGGCGAAGCTCATCGAGCGGAAGAACGCCGTTCGCGAGCTGGAGACCTATCGGATGCTCGAGAACCTCTCCCGCCACCACGTCGAGCTGATCCGCGGCTCGGCGCGTCTCGTGGATCCCACCATCGTCGAGGTCGTGGACGACGATGGTGAATCCCACATGATCGGCGCCGAGGTGATCCTGATCGTGACGGGCTCGAGCCCGTTCCGCCCACCGGGCATCCCGTTCGATGATCCCGACGTGCACGATTCCGACAGCATCTTGGAGATCGATCGACTTCCGTCTTCGCTCGCGGTGCTCGGCGGTGGCGTGATCGGATGCGAGTACGCGTCGATGTTCGTGGCGCTCGGCACCGACGTCCACCTCGTCGAGCGGAAGGCGCCGCTTCTCGAGTTCCTGGATCACGAGATCGTGGAGCGGATGACGGCAGGGATGGCCGACCTCGGTGTGACCTTCCACCTGGGCGAGCGCGCCGATACGGTGGGCCGTCGCGACGAGGGGCTCGTGTGCGCGCTCCCCTCGGGGCGCGAGATCGTGGCCGACAAGGTGCTCGTGACGGCCGGGCGCGTCGGCAACACAGCAGGGCTTGGCCTCGATGCGATCGGCGTCGCGACCGATGAGCGAGACCGGATCCTCGTGGACGAGACCTTCCGGACGACCGCCGCGAACGTGTACGCGGCCGGTGACGTGATCGGATGGCCCGGCCTCGCATCGACCTCCATGGAACAGGCGCGCGTCGCCGTGTGCGACGCCTTCGGGTTCGCCTATAAACAAGAGGTATCGAGTCTGCTGCCCTTCGGCGTGTACACGATCCCGGAAGTGAGCAGCGTCGGGCTCTCCGAGCAGGAAGCCGCCTCGCAGGGGATCGACGCCGTCATAGGGCGCGCGTCGTTCCGCGACAACGCGCGCGGCGCGATCATCGGTGACCGCGAGGGTATGACGAAGCTCGTGTTCGACCGAGCGACGCGACGCCTGATCGGGTGCCACGTCGTGGGGGAGCGGGCATCCGAGCTCGTGCATGTCGGCCACGCCGTGATGACGCTCGGGGGGACCGTGGACACGTTCATCGAGATGGTCTTCAACTACCCGACGCTCAGCGAGACCTATAAGTACGCGGCGTACGACGCGCTCGCACGCCTCGGCCCCGCCCAGACATAGTCGTCAGCCCGCGACGACTCCCCGATGCGACCTGGGGTCACTTCGCCGCGGCACCCCTGTGGCTACACTCCGTAACTCGCAACCAACCGAAGAAGCCCAGCTCGAAGGCGGTAACAGCTCGTGAGAGACAGGTATGAGGTCGTCGTCATCGGTGGCGGGATCGTGGGGTGCAGCGTCCTGTATCACCTCACGCTTCGGGGGATGACCGACGTCGCGCTGATCGAGCGCGAGGAGCTCACCGCAGGATCCACCTGGCACGCCGCGGGCGGCTTCCACGCCATCAACGCCGACACCAGGATCGCCGAGCTCCAGAAGTACACGATCGACCTCTACCCCCAAGTGGAACGCGAGAGCGGCCAGAGCGTCGGGCTGCACATGAGCGGCGGCCTCGAGCTCGCCGGTTCGCCCGAGCGGTGGGAGTGGCTGAAGTCCGAGCTCGCCTGGCTCCGCACCCAGGGCAGCGAGGCGTACATCCTCAGCCCCGAAGCGGCGGCGGAGATGGTCCCCATCATCGATCCGGCCGGCCTGTACGGAGCGCTCTTCGATCCGCTCGAGGGGAACCTCGATCCCAACGGCGCGACGCAGGCCTACGCACAAGCGGCCCGCAAGCGCGGCGCCGAGGTCATCCAGCACAACCGCGTGCTCTCGCTCACGCCGATCCCGGGCGACGAGTGGGCCGTCGAGACCGAGCAAGGCACGATCACGGCGCAGCACGTCGTGAACGCGGCGGGCCTCTGGGCGCGGAGGGTCGGTCGGATGGTCGGCGTCGATCACCCGCTCGTTCCGATGCCGCATCACTACCTGGTCACCGCTGAGGTGCCGCAGGTCGCCGCGATCGAGGGCGACATGGCCGCGGTCACCGACCTCGAGGGCTACACGTATCTCCAGCGCGAGGGCAACGGCGTGCTCCTCGGCGTCTACGAGCTGAACCCGCGTCACTGGAACGTCGACGGCGCGGAGTGGAACTTCGGCAGGGAGCTCTTCCCCGAGGAGCTCGACCGCATCATGCCCGAGCTCTCGATCGGGTTCGAACGCTTCCCCGTGCTTCGCGAGGTGGGGATCCAGCGCTGGGTGAACGGGGCGTTCACGTTCACGCCCGACGGCAACCCCCTGGTGGGACCGGTGGCGGGCATCCCGAACTACTGGGCGGCGTGCGGATGCATGTCCGGCTTCTCGCAGTGTGCGGGGATCGGGCTCGCGCTCGCCAACTGGATCGTCGATGGCGATCCGAACTACGACATGTTCGGCATGGACGTCGCGCGCTTCGGTCCGTTCGCCTCGAACGATCGGTACCTGCGCGAGACGACGGCGCAGTTCTACGCGCGCCGGTTCGTGATGGCCTATCCGAACGAGGAGCTCCCGGCGGGGCGCCCGCTCAAGACGACGCCGTGCTACGACGCGTTCCTCGCCGAGGGCGCGCGGTTCACCGTGAACTGGGGCCTCGAGGTGCCGCTCTACTTCGCGGTGAAACGGCCGGGGTTCGAGGAGAACTTCACGCTCGATCGCTCCAACGCGGAGGCGATCGTCGCCGAAGAGGTCGCGGCGACACGGACCGCGGCGGGCGCCTACGAGATCGCGCAGTATGCGCGCTACGAGGTGACGGGGCCCGACGCCTACACCTGGCTCGACCGGCTCGTGTCCTCGCGCCTGCCCGAGGAGGGGCATATCCGTCTTGCACCGATGCTGAGCGAAGCCGGACGGCTCATGGGCGACCTCACCGTCGCCAGGCTTGACGAGGATCGGTTCTGGCTGGTGGGTTCGTACTACCTGCAGGATTGGCACCAGCGGTGGTTCCGCCAGCACAAGCCCGCGTTCGGCGTCGAGCTGCGCAACATCACCGACGACTACATGGGCTTCTCGCTGTCCGGCCCGGCGTCGCGCGAGATCCTAGAGCGGCTCGCGCACCACGACGTGTCGAACGACGCCTTCCCGTTCCTCGGGGTTCGCGAGCTTGACGTCGGGACGATGCGGGCCACCGTCGGCCGCATCTCGCTGACCGGTGAGCTCGGCTACGAGATCGTCGTGCCGACGGTCACGCACCGCACGCTGCTCGACGAGCTGCGCGAGGCCGGGCGCGAGAGGGGTCTCCGCCTGATCGGCGACCGGGCGCTGGACAGCCTTCGTCTCGAGAAGGGCTACGGCATCTGGTCCGCCGAGTTCACGCAGGAGTTCACGCCGGCGATGTCGGGCCTCGACCGGTTCGTCGACTTCGACAAGCCCGGGTTCATCGGCCGCGACGCGGTGCACCGCGCGCGTGATGAGGACAGCGCGACCCAGCAGCTCGTGCTGCTGGAGGTCGATGCCACCGATGCGGACGCCGCGCGCGACGACGGCATCTGGATCGGGGAACGCCGGGTCGGGTTCGTGACCTCGGGCGCCTACGGACACAACGTCGGCAAGAGCCTCGCCCTCGCCTACCTCGACCGCGACGTCATCGAGCAGAACCTCGAGGTCACCGTGTTCGTCGTGGGCGATCCGCGAACGGCGCGCATCCTGCCCGAGCTCCCGTACGACCCGAAGGGCGACAAGCTCCGCGACCGATCGGGAGCAGAAGCGCGTCAGTAGCCCGCGGTGCTGCCGAAGTCGATCGGGATGCACGCGCCGGTGATCGGAGCCGCCTCGGGCGATGCTAGGTAGACGATCAGGGCCGCGATCTCGTCGGGTTGGATGAATCGCGCGCGATCCTTCTGCGGATAGTTGTCCAGCAGAGCGCGCAGGTATCCGTCCGGGTCGTTGCCGCCGTAGTCACGTGCCTGACCGGCCAGCATCGGCGTTTCCACGTCGTTCGGGCAGACGGCGTTCACGCGCACACCCTTCGGCGCGAGCTCGAGAGCGAGTGACCGCGTCAGCAGCGAGACGCCGCCCTTCGACGCGCAATAGATCGCCGTCTCGGCCGTTCCCACGAGGCCGGCGTCGGAGGAGAGGTTCACGATGCAGCCCTCCGCCCGCTCGAGGTGGGGGATCGCGTGACGGGAGGCGAAGAACGTCCCCTTGAGGTTGACGTCGATCGTGCGGTCCCACTGCTCCTCGGTCATCTCCGCGGTCGGGCCTTCGACCCACACACCGGCGCAGTTGACGAGGACATCCAGGCGACCGTGGCGCTCGACGGTCTCGGCGAGCATCCGCTCGCAGTCCGCGACGGTGCTCACGTCGGCGACGACCGTGTCGAAGGCGTCACCGACCTCGGCCAATGCCTCCTCCGATCGGTCGGCGAGCACTACCGTGTCGCCTTCCGCAGCGAAACGCTCGCCCGTAGCGCGGCCGATCCCGCCCGCCCCGCCGGTGATGAGAACGATCCTCTCCATCGGGTCTTCCCCCTCAGTAGCCCGCGACGCCGCCACCGTCGACCGGCAGTGCGGCACCGGTGACGAACGAGGCCGCATCGCTCGCCAGGAACAGCACGGCGCGGGCGATCTCATCAGGCGTGCCCATGCGTGGGATGGGCCGGCCCTCGGTCGCGGAACGGACGTACTCGTTCCAGGTCATGCCTTCGCGCTCGGCGTCCTCGTGCTCCATCGGTGTGTCGGTGTCGCCGGGGCACACCGCGTTCACACGGACACCCTGGGGACCGTGATCCATCGCCATCGCTTTGGTCATGACGATCATGCCGCCCTTCGCCGCGCAATACGCGACCGCCCGTTCGCCCCCGACCAGGCCCCAACCCGAGGAGCAGTTCACTATCGATCCGGAGCCCTGCGCCACCATGTGCGGGAGCGCGAACTTCGACATCAGGAAGGCGCCCTTCAGGCTCGTATCGACCTGCATGTCCCACTCATCCTCGGAGCAGTCGATCGCATCGTTCGCGACGTAGACGCCGGCGTTGTTGAACAACACATCGAGCCGTCCGAAGGCACTGACGGTCTCCGCGACGGCGCGCTCGCAGTCGACCGCCAGACGAACGTCCGCCGGGATGAAGGTGGCCTCCCCTCCCGCCGAGCGGATCCGATCCTCGACGGCTCGGCCGCGGTCGGCGTCGCGGCCGACAACGGCGACCTTGGCGCCCTCTTCGGCGAACAGGATCGCCGTTGCTTCCCCGATCCCTGACGTCGCGCCGGTGATCAGCGCCACCTTGCCGTCAAGCTTCATCGCGCTCCTCCGGGGCCGGGCGATCGAACCAGTCAGCGATAGTAGCGTTCGACGCAGCGGGGGGGGCCGGCGAAGC
>JALYLV010000016.1 GCA_030774035.1 Actinomycetota bacterium | reverse complement strand
GCCCCGGACCTCGACCCCGATGCCATGACCATCGACGTGGCTCGCGCGGGCTCGCGCGGCGACCCCGTCACGGTGACGGTGAACTACACGTCCGCGATCAAGGTACCGCTCGTCGCGTGGCTGTTCGGTTCGGGCGTCGCGATGCACGCCTCGAGCACGGACAGGCAGGAGTTCGGATGATGCGAGCGGGGCACCGAGCGTGTCCTCCCGTGAGTTCAGAGCGAGGCTCGATCACGGTGGTGACGGCCGCCGTGATCGGTCTGGCCCTCATCTGTTCGATGGGAGCGGCCGACATCGCGAAGGCGCTGGTCGCGCGCGCCCATGCCGAAGCAGCGGCCGATGCGGTTGCGCTCGCGGTTGCTCAGGAGCTCGCCTTCCCTTCAGGACGAGACACCGAAGGCATCGCCGTCGAGTATGCGCAACGCAACGACGCGACGCTCCTATCGTGTGAATGCCCCGCCGACGGTACGGAGGCGATCGTCGAGGTGGAGCTCCCTGTCGGATCGTTGTTGCTGCTGCCCGATGACCGAACCGCCACCGCCTGGGCTCGAGCGGTCGTCGACATGCCGGGAGCGACCGGCCCGTCCGGGTCGGGCTAAGTCCCCCGGTAGTCCGGATCGCTCCGCGCCACGAGGTACTCGACGGCTGCCCACGTCGTCTTCGAACGCGGGTAGAACCACAGCGGTACGCCGATCAGCACGAACGCGCTCGCCACGAGCAGCCGGCCAACGGGAACGTCGGGAACGGTGAACGCCAGCACCACGGCAAGCACGAGGACCCACAGTCCGATCGCGAGCACGTAGTTCAAAACCATGGCACCGAGGAACCCGCCTTCTTCCTTCTCGAAACGAAGACCGCACGCCGGGCACATCGACCGCAGCTGGAACCACGACCGGAACACACCGCGCACCCCGCATCGAGGGCACCGCTTCAGGAGTCCCCGGGCAAGTGTCCTGAGAGGACCGACGTGGGCGATAAGCGGCCCCGGCTCGCGTGGTTCGACGCCCTTCATCGGGTCGAGCGAGCCGAACGGCCCTGGATCGGTGTTCGTGCTTCCCCCTACGCCCCGTAGATCGCGTAGAACTTCACGATCGTCTCGCGCACGTGCCACACGCCCTTCGTTCCCTTCGGCGTGATGAACACGTCACCGCCGCTGATGTGGAGCATCTGGCCCTCGTCGGTCTCGATGTCCGCCGACCCTTGGAGGATCACGGCCACCTCGTCGTGCTCGCGCCCGAATGGCCACGTGTCGGGGTCGCGCTCCCACAGTCCGGTCGAGAAGACGCCGTCGGCGCTTTCGAAGGTCGTCAGCTCGCGCCATGCCGAGGGGATCTCTCCCGGCGGGTCTGTCCGCTCGGTCCAACCGTCGCGACTTCCCGAGCTCAGGATCTGGATCTCGCTCATCGAACGACCTTTCTCCCGTAGGGATCCAAGGCTACTCGCGCGAGCCCTTCGCCGCGCCGGGATACGCCATTTGGCCGGTTCCCTTGTCCGGAACGAGGGGTAAACTTTGCCGACCATGTCGACGCAGGCGACCAGGACCCCCTTGCGGAAGAGCCGACGCTCTGAGCTCGGCGTCATCGACTACACGCTGGCCAAGCGTGCCCTCCTTCGCGACGCTCAGGTCGGCGTCCTGGGCCTCACCGACATATGCGACGCCCACCCCGAACTCGTCCGTGCAGCAAAACACGTCGGTGAGCCGACGAAGAACGACTGCCCCGTGTGCGGCAAGGTGAAGCTCGTCCACCTCGCGTACGTTTACGGAGACGGCCTTCGCGATCGCAACGGTCGGGTGTGGTCGATCGAGACAGGATTGAAGCTGACCGCGGCCCATCCCGGCGCCGCATGCTACGTCGTAGAGGTCTGCACCGGCTGCCGCTGGAACCACCTCCACGAAGCCTTCACCGCTCGAAGCTCCGCCGCCGTCTGACACAACGCCTGCGGATCGCCCTGCCGCCCTCCGGCCCGAACGTCATCGGTTCGTCACACCGTGAGGCGCCCGATGCTCCCCGTCTCAGGACGACTCGCCACTAGAATCGATCGACCGTGTCCATCGACACTCCTTCCCACCCCATCTGGGCGCGACATGCGCCGAAACACGCTCCGAAGAAGAAGCAGGAGACCCCGAAGAAGGGGTTCTTCCGCCGCTTCTGGTGGGTGTTCGTCGCGACGCCGGTGCTGCTGGTGCTCCTGGTGCTCGGCGCATTGGTGATCGCCTATCAGCGGGTGGCATTGCCGCAGACCCTGCCACCCATCCAGTCGACGTATCTCTACGATCGCAACGGCCACGTCCTCGCCCAGCTCCACGGCGCGGTGGACCGAACCGTTATCCCGCTTTCGGACATGTCGACGAACATCCAGAACGCGGTGATCGCCACCGAGGACCACGGCTTCTTCTCCCACCCGGCCATCGACCCCGTCGGCATCCTCCGCGCGGCCTGGACCAACATCGTTCGCGGCCGAACGGTGCAGGGCGGCTCCACCCTCACCGAGCAGCTCGTGAAGAACGTCTACGCCGGCTCGTACGTCAGGCAACCCGATGGAAGCACGGAATACGTGATCCCCGCTCGGACGATCAAGGAGAAGATCCGCGAAGCGCTGTTGGCGATCAAGCTCGAGAACGCGTACACGAAAGACCAGATCCTCGAGCAATACCTCAACACCGTGTACTTCGGTCACGGCGCATACGGCATCCAGGCCGCCGCCGAGACGTACTTCGGTGAGCCGGCTAGCAAGCTCTCCGTGCTCGAGTCCGCGACGCTGGCAGGGGTCCTGCACGCCCCCACGCTCTACGATCCGATCGATCATCCCTACGACAACAAGTTCCGCCGCGACTACGCGCTCGACAATATGGTCAGGTACGGCTACCTCGACCAAACGACCGCGGCGAAGCTGAAAGCGAAGAAGTGCTGTGGGACCGTAACGACCGACACGCGGCTCGATACTCCGGGCAAGTCCGAGTACTTCGTCGATTACACGACGCGCTACCTGTTGGATAAGTACGGCGGCGCGGAGGTCTACGGCGGCGGTCTTCGGGTCACGACGTCGCTCGACCTTCGGCTGCAAGCGATGGCAGAGCGTTCGATCGACTCTAACCTCCCACAGACGGCGACCAACCCAGCCGCTTCGCTCGTCGCGATCGATCCGACGAACGGACAGATCCTCGCCATGGTCGGCGGCAGCGATTTCAACAAGAGCAAGGTGAACCTCGCGACATTCCAGGGAGGGTCCGGACGCCAGGCAGGCTCGTCGTTCAAGATGTTCACGCTCGCCGCCGCGATGCGCGCGGGGTACAGCCTGAACGCCACCTGGTCCGGCCCGACCCAGATCACGATCCCGAACCCGATCTGCGACGATGCGAACGGCCACTGGCTCGTCACGAACGCGCCGGACGAGGCGGCCGGAGTGTTCACGCTCGAGCAGGCGACCTGGCATTCGGTGAACACGGTGTTCGCGCAGGTCGTCTCGGCGCTCGGACCGATCAGGGTTACGCAGATGGCACACTCGCTCGGCATCCGATCGCGTCTGGACCCGTACTGCTCGGTCACGCTCGGAAGCGTCGCCGTGAACCCGCTCGAGATGACGAACTCCTACGCGACGATCGCCGACAACGGCGTGCGTCACTGGGCGACGCCGTTGGTGAAGATCGCCCAGAGCGGGGCATCGATCGGCGACGTGCGGTCGGCCGGTGTGCAGGTGTTGGACGCGAACGACGCCGAGCTCGTCACCAAAGCGTTGCAGGGAGTGATCACGTCCGGAACGGGATACGCCGCCGCGATCGGCCGCCCGGCTGCCGGCAAGACGGGCACCGCGAAGGACAACGTGGACGCCTGGTTCTGCGGGTATACGCCGCAGCTCGCCACATGCGTGTGGATGGGCTGGCCGAAGGCGGAGACACCGTTGCAGAACGTCATGGGCGTGCCGTCCGTATACGGCGGGACGATCCCCGCGGCGATCTGGCACGACTTCATGTACGCGGCGCTGCAGGGTCAGCCGGTGAAGTCCTTCCCGACACCATCGCTGACCGGTCACACGATCGGACCACCCACGCCGGTCCCATCGCCCACACCCTCACCGACGCGTTCGCCGACCCCCAAACCGACGACGCCGACGCCCACGCCGACCCCGAGCGGCACGCCGAGCGGGACCCCGTCGCCCACCCCGATCCTACCGATCGTCGTGCTGCCTTTGAAACGCCGAGTGCTGCGGCGTTGATCGCTTCAGCTTCGGCCGCCTGAGGCGACCGTCGCGGAGCGCCCGGCTCAGGACGTCCTGCGCGCCAAGAGCTCGCGCCCGGTTTGAGCCACGTCCACCGGCAGCGTCGCCATTATGGTCGTGCCTCGACCCGGTGTCGATCGCACCAGGAAGGAGCCGCTCGCGAGCTCGACCCGCTCCCGCATCGACGCGAGGCCGACGCGGCCCATCCGCAGGAATTCACGCGCCAGCGTGCTGTCGAATCCACGTCCGTCGTCCTCGATCTCGATCCGCAACGAGTTCGCGTCGGACTCGACGCTCACCGAGACGCGGTCTGCGTCGGCGTGCTTGCCCACGTTCGACAGCGCCTCCTGCACCACGCGGAACGCGATCGTCTCCAGATCCTCGGGGATCGGCTCGGTGAGGTTGCCGTCGAATGCGGTCGCGACAGCGTTGTCCTCACCGAAACGGGAAAGCGTGTCACGGATCGCGGGGATCAAGCCGCGCTCTTCAAGGACCGGCGGACGAAGACCGGACATCAGGTGGCGCAACGCATCGGCCTCCTCCGCCAGCTCCTGTCGGATCTTGCCGAGGACTTCGAGACCGCGATCGGATTCGCCGGCTTTGAGCATGAGCAGCGCCGCCTCCAACGACAACGAGGCCGCCGACACGCCCTGCACTGGCCCGTCGTGCAGGTCTCGCGCGATGCGGTTGCGTTCGGCCTCGATGGCGGCATTGGTCCGGCGGAGCAGCCGGGTGCGGTCTTCGTCCCGGTCCTGGAGGAATTGGAACAACGACCGGATCGTCTGGTCGGCCACGCGGCGCGCCGTGACGTCGCGCACCATCAGCAACCTGCGCGGTGGATCGGTCGGGACGTCCGAGATGCGCGACTCCAGGTAGAGCGGTTGTCCTTCACCACGCTGGATCTGCGCCTGGCCGGTGGTGGGCAACGCCGAGAACGAGTCGTCGGCTCCCTCGGTCGCAGCCGCGAGCGCGGGCCAGGCTTGCCCTTCGATCGTCGCGCGGTCGAGGTTCACCATCTTGCAGAAGGCGTCGTTCGCGCGCAGGATCACGCCGTCCGCATCGAGCTCCACGATGCCGTCGACGGCGGTCTCGAACACGAGACGGAGATGTTCCTCCGATTGCTTGAGCGTCTCGGTCGCCTCGCCGACGCGGCCGAGCGCCAGGTCCGCTTCGCGCAGCGCTCCTTCCTTCTGGTCGAACGCCGTGTGTACCTCTCGTTCCACCCGCATGCTGGTGATCTGATCGACCAGGATCCTAGCCGCGATGCCGAGGCCGAGCGTCGCGATGACCGCCGCGCTCTGCCACGAGGACACGTGACGCGGACCGTCCAGGATCGCAACGACCGCGAGCGCCGCAGCACCGGCCAGCAGCGCGGCGGTCGTGAGCGCTGGACCTGCCCATCCGAACGTCTCTCGAACTTCGTCTCGCTCGAGGTTCGGAGGCTCCCAGATGGTCAGCATGGCGAACGCCAACGGACAGATGAAGAAGGCCACGTCGACGAAGGCCGACATCCCGGTGTGCGATCCGTCCGCGCGCCCGGCTCCCAGCGCGAGCGAGGCGATCGCGAGAGGCACGAAGATCGCGAGTCGCATCAGATGCGTGCGGCTGGGGATCAAGAGTGCAACGGCGCTGAACGTGCTCATCCCGACGGCAGCAAGCAACGCGAACGTCGCAGCGCTCGCCGAGGCGGCACCCGAAGCGTCGTTCGGGCGGGTCACGATCCACGCGACCGCCGCGAACGAGATCACGATGAGCCCGACGTCGACCGCGATCTCCCGCGAGTGCCGCGATCCGATGTGGGCACGGAACTCGCTTCGCGCAACTCCGATCAACGGCACGAGGAACAGTAAGAAGAACGCATCCGTGCTGTGAGGCCCGTGTCCGCTTACGTGGCCGAGATCGCGAACCAGGAACCACAGATCGGCGACCCCGAGCGCGAGGATGCCCCACCCGAGGTGCACCGTGCCCGGATGTGTCCGACCCCTTCGAGCACCATCGAGGAGGACGCCGGCAGCGAGGAAGCACGAAGCGGCGATGATCGCTTCAGCTCCGAGCGCGATCACCCTGCCCGAGGGGAGCGCGAGATAGACGACGATATCGACGAGCGCTGCGCCCGCGAGGACGGCAACGATCGAACGGGATCGAGAGGCGGCGACGGCGTCATCCATAGACGGTCCATGATGGCGGGTCGCGGCCCGTTGCTCCATCACCCGTCGGAGGAAACGTATCGACCGTATGGACTAACCCGGCGAGCGGGCATACGGCATCGAGTTGGGACGTTCGCCGGAAGTCGTGCCTGCGCTGGTCCTACTCGATCAACCGTCGGCGGAGCGCTTCCGCGACCGCCGCGGTGCGATCGGACGCACCCAGCTTCTCGAAGATGTGTTCCAGGTGCGTCTTCACCGTGTCGGGTGAGATGTAGAGACGCTCGGCGATGTCGCGATTCGTGTGGCCGAAGGCGAGTAGCTGCAAGACCTCGATCTCCCGTGCGGTGAGGGTCTCGGCGCGCCGGTCGCGCTCCTTCGCGGTGGACAACTCCTCGGCGAGCGCCACCACGAGCTGTGGGTCGATCACCATGTTGCCGCCGGCGACTAGGCGGACCGTCTGGATGAGGTGCTCCGCATCGCGGGCCTTCAACACGTAGCCACGCGCCCCGCTGCGAACGGCCTCGACCACGAACTGCCTGTCGTCGTAGGCGGTGAGCATGATCACACCGACCTCGGGATGCTTGTCGCGGAGCTCCCGGGCGGCTTCCAGCCCGTCCATCTCGGGCATCCGGATGTCGACGAGGACGATGTCGGGAACGTGCTCGGCGACGATGTCGAGCAGCTCGCGTCCGTTCGCGGCCTCACCCACGACCTCGATCCCGTCGGCCATGTCGAGGTAGCGCCGGAGTCCCTGGCGAACCAGCGAGTGATCGTCGGCGATGGCAACCCTGATCGTCACGCGCGTTCCTCCGTCGGCCGGGCGGTCTCGCACATCCTAGACGGTTCACAAGGCCCGCATCAGAAGATGTGCCACCAGTTGACGAACAAGACCAGCAGGATGCCGTATCCGGCTGCGAACGTGCCTGTGACCAGCGGTTCCGGCAGCCAGCGACGCTCGGTCGCGCGCGCGAGGACCCAGAACGCGGGGAAGACGACGACCACGAGCCGCGGCATCGACAGCAGCGGCCGGAACGACGCCCAGTAGCAGAGCGGCACCAGCAGGCTCGCGATCGCGTAGACGAGGTAGGAGGCTCGCAACATCCGGGCGCCGGCCACCACCGCCAGCAGCACGATCGCGACGACCAGCACGTCGACGAGCTGGTATGTGCCGGGGTCCGCGTAGGACAGAGCCCACCGAACCGTGGTGATCGGCGAAGACAGCGTCCGCCCCCAGTTCTGCTGTGCGTGGAGCGCAGCCCAGAAGTCCCCGAAGCGGACCTGCCAGTACAGGAAGTAGATGAACGGCCCCGCCGCGACGCCCGCGGCAGCTGTCAGGCGGGGCGCCAGGGCTCGACCCTGCCGCCATTGGAGGATAGCCTCGACCGCCAGCGCAGGGATCAACATCACGCCGATGCTCCGGGTGAGCGCGGCCAGGGCACCCATCGACGCCGCGAGCGCCCACCGATCCTTGCGGGCGAACCAGAACGCCGCGATCGAAAGGAGCAGGAATGGCGCCTCGCTGTAAGGGGCCAGGAGGAAGAACGCGGTCGGGAAGATCGCGAGGAAGAGGGTCGTGCGCCGCGCTGTTTCCTCAGTCATCCCCTCCAGCCGTGTCAAGCCGTGCAGCACGACGAGCGCGCCGAGGAACGCGAGGTTGGACACGATCAGGGCAGCACCCAGCGGACCGACCCCGGGCAGCCACGACACGACGTGGATCGCCAGCGGGTAGAGCGGAAAGAAGGCCGCGCTCCCGTCGCCGTGCGTGTATCCGTGGGTCGCGATCCGCAGGAACCAGGCCGCATCCTGGCGTTCGAGCGCGGTCACGAGGTTGTGCCAGCCCGCCGTGACCGGTGCGATCGGCCAACCGGGGACCACCGGAAGGGGCGGCGACCGGCGAGGTTCGATGAGGGTCACGCCGATGATCGACAGCAGAGAGACGCCCACGCGGACCGCCAGGAACACGAGCACGCTGTGGCGCAGGCCGTCCCGCAGGCGTGTCGGGGTCATGTAAGGCTCTCTGCCCTGACGGTCGAGTCGTCGAGCTCTTCGACCGGGAGCGGCTGGGGCTTGCGGATGAGCCAGATGAGGACCGCTGCGACCAGTACGGCGGCGCGGGCCCAGATCGAGACTTCGAACCGTCGCCAGCCAGGGTCGAACAAGATCGCCTTATGGAACCAATGGAAGCGCGTGACGAACACCGAGACGTCCGCCACCGCGAACGCCGCCCACGTCCACACGTTCGGCAGTGCGAGGACGAACCACGGCAGCAGCCACAGCCCGTACTGCGGCGAGTAGACCTTGTTCGTGAGTAGGAACAGCACCAGGATCGGGAAACCGAGACTCCACCTCGGGAAGTCGGGGTGGCGGAGCGATTTCACCGCCCAGACCACGGCGACGAGCACGATGAATGCTCCGAGGGAAAGGATGTTGACCGCCTTCGTGCTCGGGCACCGCTGGAACCGCGAACAGACCATGTACCAGAGGCTGTCGAAGTCGGGCACGCGCGCGGAGTTGAACCGGAAGAACTCCCACCAGCTCTTCGGTGAGATCACGGCGAACGGCAGGTTCACCACGACCCACGTGGCCACCGACGTCCAGAGCAGGCCGATCGCTCGGTCGGGTTCTCGCTTGCGGAGGCGGTGCACGACGAACGGGATCAGGAAGAGCGCCGGATAGGCTTTCGCGGCAACGCCCAGTCCGAACAAGACGCCTGCCCATCCGTCCCGCCGGCGGAAGAAGGCGAGCGTCGCACCGGTCGCGAGCGCGACCGGGAGCAGATCCCAGTTCATCGTCCCGTAGACGAGGAGCGTGGGAGCCAGGGCGAAGAGCAGCGCCCGGCGTCCTGCGAGGAGCGCGAGACACGCCGCGGTCGCCGCGGCGCACACGAGCAGCAGCAGGGTGTTCACGTAGTAGAAGGCGGCGCCATCCGAGCCGGAGATCCACGCCCCGCCCCTCATGAAGAGCATCGTGAGCACGGGGTATTCGTCGCAGTTCGAATCGGGATGCGTCCCACAGCGATCGATGAACGGGACCCGACCTCCGGTGAGCTGCTCGGTGTACAGGAGCGGAACGATGTCGGAGTAACACAGCCGGGTGTATTGCCTGCCGTCGCCCCAGTCCCCCGCGGCGCACGGGGCCTTCAGCGCGACGCCGAACGCCATCGTGCCGGCGACGCACGCGATCACGACCAGCAAGCTCGTAGCGCGCCGCGCGGGCTTCACGGCGCGCATCGTAGCCCGATGGACCCTTCGAGCGGACACTCGTAGAGTGTTCAGTCGTGAGGTATCGGGTCGAGCAGCTCGCGTCCGCGTGCGACATCTCTGTCGACACCGTTCGTTACTACCAGTCGCGAGGCCTTCTGCCGCAACCGGAACGCGAAGGCAGGGTCGCGTGGTACGCCCCGGAGCACGTCGAGCGGATCCAACAGATCCGTTCGCTCCAAAGCAAAGGCCTGACGCTCGCGGCGATCCGGCGGGTCGTTTCCGGCGAGCTGGGCGCGGCGGATGCCGACCTCGCGGCCGCCGTCGCCGCAGCCCGTGGAGAAGGGGCCCGGCCCACGGTGCTGCTCACCCTCGACGAGTTCTCGCAGCGAAGCGGCGTGCCGGCTTCCTTGATCCAGGCGGTCGAGCGCGAAGGCATCCGGCTCGGGCGCACCGTCGATGGAGAAGACCGCTACACCGCCGCTGATATCGAGCTCGTTCGGACCGCCCTTCGTCTGTTGGAGTTCGGCCTGCCTCTGGGCGATCTCCTGTCGCTCGCGCGCGAGGCCGACGTCGCGATGCGCACCCTCGCCGAGCGAGCCGTGGAGCTGTTCGACGAGAACGTCCGCAAGCCGATCCGCGATACGGCGGGAGACGAGCGCCGCGCCGCCGAGCAGATGGTGGAGGCGTTCAGCCAGCTCTTGCCTGCGGTGACTCAGCTGGTGTCGGAGCATTTCCGGCGGGTGCTGCTCGAGACCGCTGAAGAGCACATCGAGGAGCCGGCGTGACCCCGCACGGGCCGTCCGGAGCGGCGCGCAGGTGAGTCCGCGTCGGTCCGAGCTACCGCTGCCCGTCGGGGACGAGAAAGCGATCGCGGTCCGGCGTCTCTTCGACACGATCTCCCCGCGCTACGACGTCGTGAACCGCGTCATGACGTTCGGGATGGACGTCGGTTGGCGAAGGCGCACGGTACGCGAGCTCCGGCTTCCCGGCCGGTCGCTCGTGCTCGACCTCGCCTGCGGTACCGGCGACCTATGCAACGAGTTGGAGCGCCGCGGGTATCGCGCCATCGGGTTCGATTTCTCGCACGGCATGCTCGTCGCATCCACCTCCGACGCGCCGCTCGTGGAAGCCGACGTCTTGCGACTGCCGGTGCGCGATGGCAACGCCGACGGCATCACGTGCGGCTTCGCGCTTCGCAACGTCGTGTCGCTGCCGGGGTTCTTCGGGGAGCTTGCTCGCGTGCTTCGCCCAGGCGGCAGGATCGCGCTGCTGGAAACGAGTCAACCCGACGCTCGCGTGCTCCGCGTCGGACACAGCCTCTACTTCAACCAGGTCGTGCCGATGATCGGCGGGCTGCTGTCGGATCGAACTGCCTACTCCTACCTTCCACGCTCGATGGCGTACCTCCCGCCGCCGGCGGAGATGCTCGCCGCGCTGCATGACGCCGGGTTCCCCGACGCCGAGCGCCTCCAGCTGACGGGTGGGTTGACGCAGCTGCTCGTGGGGACACGGGCGTGAACGAACCGGTGTTGCGCTCGCGCGCGCGCGAGCTGGGTCCTGCCTTCGACCTCCTCGCGGCGTTCGAGCCGGGGGATGGATTCTTCATGGAACGCGATGGGGTCGGCGTCGCGACGAGCGGCGTCGCGGTTCGGATCGTGGAAGCTCTGGGCGACGGACAGGTCGCACGTGCCGCGACGTCGGTCGCCGACGCGCTGGCATCCGTCGCACGCGGCCCGGAAGGGCGCGCTCCGGTCGCGGTCGGCGCGTTCCCGTTCAACGCGTCACGTGAGGCCGTCGTCGTCGTGCCGGAGCGAGCGGTGATCCGCGGTCCCGATGCGGTGACGCGTGAGATCACGATCGGAGGGCCAGGCCAACTGCAGGATGCACGGACCGGCGAGCGAACGATACCGTTCGACGCCTTCGATCCGCTGCAGCTCCGCGAGGTCCCGGCATCGACCGCCTACGAAGACGGCGTCCGTGCGGCCGTCGCCATGATCCGTGCCGGCGCGATGCGGAAGGTCGTCCTGGCTCGAACCCTGGAGGTCGATGCCGGACGGGAGCTCGACAGCCGTCGGCTCCTGCATCGGCTCAGAGCGGTCGATCCGTCGGCATACGCCTTCGCGGTGAGCACCGGTTCGGACCCGACACACGGGAACAGCGCCGGTGTGCTCGTCGGTGCAAGCCCGGAGTTGCTCGTGTCTCGACGCGGTCGCGAGGTCCGCGCCAACCCGCTCGCGGGCAGCGCACCCCGAGCCGGCGACCCCAGCGAGGATCGCGCCGCCGCCGACGCGTTGGCGAGCGACGGGAAGAATCGCGAAGAGCACGCGATCGTCGTGGATGCGGTTTCGACGGCGCTGCAACCGTTCTGCGAAGAGCTGACCTGGGACCCGGTGCCGATCGTGGTCGGAACCGCGAACGTGTGGCACCTGTCGACTCGGTTCCGTGGCGTGCTTCGAGACCTCACGACGACGTCGCTCGACCTCCTCGCGGCGCTGCACCCGACGCCAGCCGTCTGCGGCACACCGACCGAGGTCGCACGCGCCGCGATCGCCGAGCTCGAGCCCTTCGATCGCGGCATCTACGCGGGTCCCGTCGGTTGGGTGGACGCGGACGGCGACGGTGAGTGGGCGATCGCGCTGCGTTGTGCCGACCTGCACGACGGACACGCGAGGCTCTTCGCCGGGGCCGGCATCGTCGGCGACAGCGACCCCACGGCAGAGCTCGAAGAGACGGAGCGGAAGTTCCGCGCCTTCCTCGACGCGCTGCGTTGGGGGTAAGACCGGGACCGCGTGGTACCTAGCCGGAAGCCAGGAGCGCCGCGTCGACAGCCGCTTGCACGTCGGCATGCTGGGATCGGTTCTGGTTCGCGTCAACTACCACCTCGATCACATTGACGCCACGAGCATCGGCCGCGCGGCCGAGCACGGGAGAGAGGTCCTGCATCCGATCGACGCGCTCGTGGCCCGCGCCGGCGGCCGAGCAGATCGCGCCGAGGTCGAGACCGTGGGGCGTGACGAACAACCGCTCGTGTTCCGGCAGCTCGCGCTGTCCCAGGAACGAGAAGATCGTGCCGCCTCCGTTGTTCACGACGACGAGGGTGAGGTCGGAACCGCGGCGGCCGTTCCACAGCAGTCCGCCCACGTCGTGGATCAAGCTGAGGTCTCCGAGGAGTGCGACCGTTGGACCGGCGCTCGAGGCGGCCACCCCGAGCGACGTCGAGACCAGCCCGTCGATCCCGCTCGCGCCGCGGTTCGCCAAGATGCGGAGGCCCTCGCGTGGTGCCATCGCGTAGTCGAGGTCGCGGATCGGCATCGAGTTCCCGACGAAGAGGGTTCCGCCGTCCGGGATCCACCCAGCGACGTCGCGCGCGATCCGCAGCTCGGTGGGTTCGTCGATCGCTTCGAGCGCCGCGTCGAGAGCGCCACGCGCTGCCGGATCAAGGCGACTCAGGTCGTTCTCCGTACCTGTCGCACCGCTGTGGGTGCGCGCGATCAGTTCGTCCGAGATCGTCGCCAGATCGGCGTCGGCGATCGTGAAGCTCGCGCGTCGTCCGGGGTCGGCCGGTCCTCCCCAACCCTGGAGGACGACCAGCATCGTTGCGTCCGCGACGAGCGTCTGGGTGGCACGGGTCGTCGGGGTCGACCCCGCCTGCAACACGACCTCGGCTCGAAGCGGGGTCGGAGCCGACAGCATGGCTTGGCCGGCGGAGAGCGCGATCCCCGGCGTCCGCAGTTGCGAGATCGGCTCGGCGAGTACCGGCCACCGGAGGTGCCCCGCGAGGCTCGCGATCGCCGCCGAGTCTTGGGGTGTTTGCAGGCCTCCCACGACGATGATGCCCGAGCCCTCGTTCAGCGAAGCGGCCGTGCCGTCCAGAAGGGCCGGCTCCGGGGGGGCGAGCGATCCGTGAGATATGCCGCTCGGCCACGGCTCGCCGTTCTTGAGCCCTTCCGCTCCCTCGCCGAGTTCCACTTCCTCGCCTTCGGGCACCAACGGCTCGGCGAACGGAAGGTTCACGTGGATCGGGCGGGGTCCCCATGGCGCGGTCGCGTGCGCCGCCACCTCGGCACCCAACCGTCGCCAGTCCTTCGCCATCGCTCTGACGCCGGGGGGCGCTCCCGGTTCCATCAAGTGCGCGAACCCGCCGAACAGCCCGCGCTGCTGGATCGTTTGGTTCGCGCCGGTTCCCACGAGCTCCGGCGGCCGGTCGGCGGTTAGCAGGATCAGCGGTGTCCCCGACATCCGCGCTTCGACCACGGCCGGCAAGAGCTCGGCCGCTGCGGTGCCGCTGGTCGTCGCGATCGCGACGGGCGCGCCCGTGGCTTTCGCCAGACCGAGAGCGAAGAACGCGCTCGAGCGTTCGTCGAGGTGCACGTGGAGCTCGATGGCCGGGTGCCTCGCCAGCGCGAGCGCGATCGGCGTCGATCGCGAACCCGGCGAGACGCACGCATGTCGCATCCCCGCCCGCGCGAGCTCGTCCACGAACACGGACGCGCAGGCGAGGGAGACGTCGCCAACGCTCATCTGAGGTGGGGCAGCAGGAGGTCCAGCGCCGCCGGGAGCTTGCCCGCCCGGGTCGTGTGCGAAAGAGCCAGGCCGATCACCATCAAGGAGCCGCAGGCGGCGTGCGTGGCGGCGGTACCCACGAGCACGGGGATCAGGTCGCGCCCCGACGCCGTCCCGACCCGTTCCATCGGACGGATCGCGAGCGGCCACGCCGCCAGGCCGAACAGCGCCCATGGGGACATCCCGACATCCTTCGCCCACACGTGCACGGTCGCCCCGATCGCGATCGTCGCGAACGCGGCGACGATGCACGCGCCATACAGGAGCCGCGTCTTCGCATCGCCGAGTCGGACCGCGAGGGTGCGCTTCCCTGCGGCGTCGTCGGTCGGGATGTCACGCAGGTTGTTCGCCACGAGGATGGCGACCGCGAGCAGGCCCATCGTCGAGCCGCACCACCAAGCCGTGGCCGGGATCGTCTCGACCATCACGAACGCCGTTCCGCACGTCGCGAGCAACCCGAAGAACAGGAACACCATCACCTCGCCGAGGCCGAGTCCCGCATACGGCCGTGGGCCACCGCTGTAAAGGAACGCCGCGATCAACGCGAGCGCGCCCACCGCGAGGATGGGTACGGGCGCCGTCACCAGGGCGAGCGCGAGCCCGCAGACTCCTGCCACGAACAGCGATGCCAGGCTTGCGACGAGCACCTGCCTCGGAGTCGCAGCGCCACTCTGCGTGAGCCGGGGTGGGCCGAGCCGCGCGTGCGTGTCGACGCCGCGCGTCCCGTCGAAGTAATCGTTCGCGAAGTTGACGCCGACCTGAAGCCCTGCGGCGACCACGAGTGCAGCGGCGAACCGCCACCAGATGATATGCCCCGCAGCCGCTGTGCCGACGACGACCGGCACGAGGCCCGCGCCGAGCGTTCGCGGCCTGGATCCCAGCCACCACACGCGCCAGCCCGTCGGCCGGGTGGCTTCGCTCACGGTCGTTTCGGGAACCGCGTGAAGTCGGGAGCGCGCTTCTCGTTGAACGCGTCGCGCCCCTCCTGCGCCTCCTCGGTCATGTAATAGAGGAGCGTCGCGTCGCCGGCCAGCTGCTGGACGCCCGCGAGACCGTCGGTCGCCGCGTTCGCGCCGGCTTTCAGCAACCGCAGCGCCAGCGGCGAGAACTCGAGCATCTCGCGGCACCACCGCATCGTTTCGGCTTCGAGCTCCTGGAGCGGAACGACCGCGTTCACCAACCCCCAGTCCAAGGCGGTCCGTGCGTCGTACTGCCGGCAGAGGAACCAGACCTCCTTCGCTCGCTTCTCTCCGATCTGGCGCGCGAGGAGGTTGATGCCGTAGCCGGCGTCGAAGGATCCGACTCGCGGACCCGTCTGGCCGAACCGCGCGTTGTCCGCCGCGATCGTGAGGTCGCAGCAGAGGTGGAGCACGTGGCCGCCGCCGATCGCGTAGCCCGCAACCATCGCGACGACCGGTTTCGGGCACCGGCGGATCTGGATCTGAAGGTCGAGCACGTTGAGCCGACCGATCCCGCGCTCGTCGACGTAGCCGTCCTCGCCGCGGATCTTCTGGTCCCCGCCGCTGCAGAACGCCTCGGTACCCGCCCCGGTGAGAACGATGACCCCGACGTCGGGGTCGTCCCGCGCCACGTCGAACGCCGAGATCAGCTCGCGGGTAGTGAGCGGGCGGAACGCGTTACGGACCTCCGGTCTGTCAATGGTCACCTTGGCGATGCCGTCGTCGGTCTCGGAGCGGATATCCGTGTACTCGCCTGACGAGGTCCAGTTCATGTGACCGATCACTCCTAGAGCGTCAACTCGTACGGTTCCGCTAGCCTACCGGACGATGGGCGCGGGGCGGAACGTCGAGATCGGAGCCGGGCCTGGGGAGCTCGTCGTCGTCGACCTGGAGCCGGGACCCGCCTGGCTCGAGGTCATCCGTCAGCTGTGGAACGACGGCGCCGCGGTGTTGCCGCTCGATCGGCGGCTCCGTGTCGCGGAGCGTCAGGCGATCCTCGACAGGGCGCAACCAACCTTCGTGCTCGACGAGCACGGCCCGACGTTGTTCGGAGGCGGCAGCACCGTCGACTCTGCGATCGGCGCCGTCGTTGCCACCAGCGGGACGGGAGGCGTGCCGAAGCTGGCGGAGCTCCCGCGCGACGCGCTCGTCTCCTCGGTGACCGGCTCGGCCTCGATGCTCGGCGCGACACCGTCCGATCCGTGGGTGTCGTGCTTGTCGCCCGCCCACATCGGTGGGCTCACGGTCTTGCTTCGAAATGTCGTGCTCGACGTCACTGTTCTCGTTCACGAGCGGTTCGACCCGCTCAGGCTCCTGGCTGAGGCGCCAGACGGCGCGTTCGTCTCGCTGGTACCGACGATGCTCGTGCGCCTCCTCGAGCAACCACGAGATCTGTCGCATTTCGGGGCTCTCCTCGTTGGAGGAGGGTCGCTTGATGCCCACGTGGTCGACGAAGCCCATGAGCGGGGAGCCCGGCTCGTCACCTCGTACGGCCTCACCGAGACATGCGGCGGCATCGCGCACGACGGCCGTGTCTTTCCGGGTAGCGAAGCCAGGATCGACGGCTCGGATGGACGCATCGAGCTGCGTGGGCCAACCCTTATGGACGGATACCGTGGCGACCCGGCGGCAACTGCCGGCGCGTTCACGCTCGACGGGTGGTTGCGTACGGGCGACGCCGGTCAAGTCGGGGACCACGGCGCGCTCCACTTCGAAGGACGTCTCGATGAGGTGATCCGCACCGGCGCGGAGACCGTATGGCCGCAAGAGATCGAACGCGCGCTCAGCGATCACCCGAAGGTTGCCGATGTCGCGGTCGCGGGACGGCCTCACCCGGAGTGGGGCGCGCAGGTCGTCGCGTTCGTCGTCGCGCGCGATCCGACGGACCCACCCACCCTCAAGGACCTGCGAGCTCACGCGAGCGAACGCATCGCAGGGTTCAAGACGCCGCGTGACCTCGTGCTGATGCGAGAGCTCCCACGAACCGCGAGCGGCAAGGTCCGCCGGTCGGAGCTCCCGGCTTGACAGGAAAGGACCCGAGTCCGGGAGGGGTGGACTCGGGTCCTTGGTCGCGGAGAGGTCATTCGAACTGGTCCGATGTCCTCGCGCGTCTCTTCTTGTTTCGGAAAATACGGCTCGGACTTTGATTCCCGCTGGCGGTAACTCCGGATACCCGGATCGAGGTATCGGCGGCGTCGGGCCACGCTGCTGGGGGAACGCGCTAGACCGAGATGAAGCCGTGCCTCGTGGCGAACGACACCGCTTCGAGCTTGGAGTGCACGCGGAGCTTGCCGAGGATGTTCCGCACGTGGGTCTGCACTGTCTGCGGGCTGATGAACAGCTTCGCGGCGATGTCGTCGTTGCGCATGCCTTCGGAGAGCAGCTGGAGGATCTCGCGCTCGCGCTCGGTGACGTCGTTCAGCATGTTCTGCGCGTCGCGGTGTTCCTCACGTTCGCGGGCGACCTGAGCCAGCAGCCGCGTCAACGTTGCCGGGTCGATCAGCACCTCGCCCTCGGCCGCGGCCTTCGCCGCGGACAACACTTCTTGGGCCGCCTCGTCCTTCGAGAGGAACCCGGAAGCGCCTGCCTCGACGGCTTCGACAAGGAGACGTTCATCGTCGTGAGCGGTCATGATCACGACCTTGGTCGAGGGCGACGTCTCTTTGATCTTGCGGGTGGCTTCGATGCCCGACATGCCGCCCTTGAACATGATGTCCATCAGGACGACGTCGGGGAGATGTTCGGCGCAGATCGCGATGGCGGTCTCGGCGTCGTGCACAGGGGGGGCGACCATCTGGAGCATGTCGTCCAGGCCCACCACGGTCGCGAGCGCGTCCGTCAGGATCTTGTGATCGTCACAGATCAGCAGCGAAACGCGACGCGCGTTGTCTCCCATTCACCTCTCCAGGGGCAGCCGGACGCGCAGCATCGTACCGCCTGGGGCCGCGTCCTCGACGACGATCTCCCCACCGTGCTCGGCGACGAGACCCCTCGCGATGAAGAGCCCGAGACCCGATCCCGGCTTCTCCTGATAGCCGTCCGGACGCCAGTTGGGGAATTTCGTGAAGACGAGCTCGCGCATCTCGAGCGGGATCCCCGGACCGGCGTCGGTCACCTCGATCGTTACGTCGTGGTCTCCGCGCCGCACGCTCACGCGGATGGGGGATGTCGGCGGTGAGAAGGTCGCGGCGTTGTCCACGAGTTGACTGACCGCCTGGGCGATCCACTTCCGATCGATCTTCGCGGTGAGGCCCGGTTCCGCGTCGACGGAAACCTCGTGCCCGGCAGTGTCGGCCGCCTCCACGCCCTCCCTCGCGGCCGCGGAGACATCGTCGTCTCGCATCGAGAGCTGGACGGTGCCGGCGTCGACCTTCAGGGCGAGCGAGGTCTGATCCAGTGTGTCCAACAAACGGCGCGACTCGAGCTCGATCAACCCGAGGAACTCGCGCCGCTCGTCGTCGGAGAGCCTGTCGTAGTTGGTCACGGCCGTGCCGGCGAGACCCCGGATCGTCGAGATCGGACCACGCGCCTCATGGGCGACCATCGACGCGATCTCGGCGCGACCCCCCATAACCTGGGCGGCGCGATCGGAGGCGCGACGCATGTGCGAGGCCTCGACGTGCTGCGCAACCAGCAGCCCAGCGAAGGCGAGCACGGGGATCAAGACACTCATCGCGCCGGCAGGGCGGCTCGAGCCGGGCTGTCGCGTCGTGTGGATCAAGATCGCCACCTGGATCCCGAGCGCGAAGGCGAACGACACGGCGATCCACTGGTTCGCGGAACGCGGTCGCGCCGCGCGGAGCTCCCGAACGGTTGCGACCCCAAGCAGCGCGACCGCCACGAGCCCCAGCACCCAGCCGGCCGCGTCAAGGCCCGGACCCTCGCCCGGGAAGATGAAGGGTCCCTGACTCGGGTGGTCGAGCCCCGAAGCTGCGCCGGTGAGGAGCACCGCGTCTGCGGCGGCGGTCACGAGACCTACCGCGAGCAGCACGACGCCGGAGCGGATCGGGGCTCGGCCTCGTCGGTTCCACCACGGAAGTCCCAACCCGAAACAGGCCGCGGCCACGACCCATCCAGCCTGCCATCCGTGGATCGATGTCAGCACGGTGGACCTCGATCCGTTCTGCGTCGGCACGTACCCGAAGAACGCTGCCGCCGGATGGCGGTACGGCCAGAAGATCCCGAAGATCGCGGCCTGGGCTGCGAGGACGGCGAACCCCGCTGCCAAGAACAACATGTGGGGATCGCGCGATCCACGGTAGCGAACCCAGGCGAGAGCTGCCACACCGGCGCACCCGACGGCGACTGCCGTCATCACGATGAACGGTTCGGCGAATCGCTCCACGGCGGCGAGTGTAGGGCCGCGACCCCGCCGACCTGGGATTTCACCCCGTGGCCTACGAGCTGCCGCCTATGAGTAGGAGTGCCCCTCGTCGGGGAACGCACCGGTTTCGACGTCGCGGGTGAACGCCTCAACGGCTTCGGTCATCGCGGCGCGCAAGTTGGCATACGGCTTAGCGAGCTTCGGTACGTGTTCGTTGATGCCGAGCAGGTCGTGGATCACCAGCACCTGTGCGTCGCAATCGCGACCCGCGCCGATGCCGATCGTCGGAACCTGCGAGGACCGGGTGATGTCGCGCCCCAGGTCGGCCGGCATCGCCTCCAGGACGATCGAGAAGGCGCCCGCCTTCTCGAGCTGGTGAGCCTGTTCCAGGACCTTGGTCGCCGCCTCGCCCCGGCCCTGGACCTTGTAGCCGCCGATGCCGTACACCGACTGTGGGGTCAGGCCGACGTGGGCCATGACCGGGATGCCGATGTCGACGAGCCGATGCACGAGGTCCATCTGCGGACCCTCGACCTTCACCGCGTGAGCGCCGCCTTCCTTGATCAGACGTCCGGCGTTGCGCACGCCGTCTTCGACGCTGGCCTGATACGACATGAACGGCATGTCACCGACCACCATCGCGTGCTCCACGCCCCGTGCGACTGCTTTCACGTGATGGAGCATCTCGTCCATGGTGACCGGAAGCTCGTTCGGATATCCGAGCACGTTGCGACCCACCGAGTCGCCGACGAGTAGCACGGGGACGCCCGCTCGATCGAGGATCTGCGCAGTGGGGAAGTCGTAGGCGGTCAGCATGACGAAGCGTTTCCCGTCCGCTTTCCATGCCCGTAGGTCGTGGATCGACACCGTCATCGCTCGCGCCTCCTTGAAGTGCACGGCCTGCTGGTACGAGCAGTCTACCCACAGATATCGTCGAGCAGGACGGACCGCTTGACGGGGAGTCTGTGTCAGACCCGGGTGCTACGGTTCGCGCTGGTCACGTACACTGCTGGACGGCCCTCACTCCTGCTCCCTCGTTCGTGAGGGGGCCGTTCAGCCCAGAGGAGGTGACGTTTGAGGGACTATGAGATCATGCTCATCCTGCCCGCCGAGGCCGACGAGTCGGTCATCGGCACAGCCATCGATCGGATCACGAAGGTGATCGAAGGCGGCGGCGGGAACGTGGGCAACATCGATCGCTGGGGTAAGCGGCGATTCGCGTACGAGATCGACGACAAGACCGAGGGGTACTACGTCGTGGCCAAGTTCGCCGCCGAGCCCGACACGCAGATCGAGTTGGAGCGGGTGTTGAACCTGGCCGACGAGGTGGTGCGGTTCAAGGTGCTCCTCGCGTCTACCAGGGTGCTGAAGCCGAAGAAAGAACGAGCGACTTCCCCCGCCTCCGCGTGAGCCATACGCGCGAAGGTGAGGACCCCCCGAAGGGTTGGTGAGGGAAATGGCGACTGAAAACCAGGTAACGCTCGTTGGCAACTTGACCGACGATCCCGAGCTCCGCTACACGCCGAACGGCGCTGCGGTGTGCAAGTTCCGGATCGCGGTGAACCGTCGCATCCAGGACGCGTCGGGGCAATGGAAGGACGGCGAGGCCTCGTACTTCTCCGTGAACTGCTGGCGCGGCCTTGCCGAGAACGCGGCCGAGTCGCTCACCCGCGGGATGCGCGTGGTCGTGGCCGGCCGGCTGAATTACCGCTCCTGGGAGAACCAGGACGGTGACAAGCGCACCGCCATCGAGATCGAGGCCGACGAGGTCGGGCCCAGCTTGAAGTGGGCGACGGCCAAGGTCGAGCGCCAGTCCCGTTCGAGCGCCAGCTCGAGCTCAGGAGACTGGGGCGAGAAAGTCGCGGCCCCGGTGGGCGGCGGCGGCACGGACGAGAAGGAGACACCACTGGATGGCGGGTAAGCCGAAGCCGGGGGCCAGGCGACCCCGCAAGGAAAAGGACGAGAAAGCCTGGAAGAAGCAGAAGCGCAAGGTCTGCATCTTCTGCAAGGACCGGATCGCCTACGTCGACTACAAGGACGTCATGATGCTGCGCAAGTTCGTTTCCGAGCGCGGGAAGATCCGCGCGCGCCGTGTCACGGGCAATTGCGTGCAGCACCAGCGCGACGTCGCCACCGCCGTCAAGAACGCCCGACAGATGGCTCTCCTGCCGTACTCAGCGCGATGAGGATCATCCTTCAGAAGCCAGTCGAGAAGCTGGGTGCGCCCGGCGACGTGGTCGATGTCGCCGACGGCTATGCACGCAACTTCCTGGTTCCTCGCGGCCTGGCCGTGAAGGCGCAGAAGGGCGCGACGAAGCATGTCGTCAGCCTCAAACGTGCCCATGCTGCACGCCTCTCGAAGGAGAGGGTCGAGTTCGATGCGATGGCCTCCGCGCTCGTCGCGGCGGGATCCATCACGGTCTCGGCGCGCGCGGGCGAGGAGGGCAAGCTCTTCGGCTCCGTCACCGCCGCCGACATCGCGGCCGCCGTGGCTGCGCAGGCCGGCATCGAGGTCGACCGCAAGGACGTGCACCTCGACGAGCCGATCCGTTCGGTCGGGACGCACGAGGTCAAGGTCCATCTCTTTGCCGAGGTGGACCCGGTTGTTACCGTCGAGGTGGTAGCGGCGGAATAGTCCGGCTCGATCGCGGAGCACGTTTTGTCCTGAGGCCGGGGGTTTCCCCCGGCCTCGGTCTTGTTCCTGGGGCGTGACAGTCGGGGCCCGGGCCGCGCTGCTCGGACGGCTTCGCTCTGCCCGCCGGTTGTTCCTGAGGCGGGGGCTGTAGGCGCCTCGACGACGCGCGGTCCCGGACACCCTCCCTCACGGGCTGCGCGCGGAGCTGCCGAATCACCCAGTTTCGAGGCGAGCGCCCGACTCGGGGGGGCTTAGAATGTCATACGTGTGATTCACACTTGTCCACATGGTTGTGCACATGGGGAAAGTGCTGGTCGGGAGCGGAGTGACAGGGTTTCTTTCGCGTTCACCTGCCGTTCGGCAATCCACAGAAGTTATCCAATGCGTTTCCACGGGCCACGGGCGTAGGGTCCGCGCGTCGGGTGGGTCGAGGCGAGAGGGGTGAAGGCTATGGTGCGTGCGGCCCAGGATGTTCGCGTCCTGCCGGCCGATCACCGGGTCCCGCCTCAGAACCTCGAGGCCGAGGAGTCGGTCCTCGGTTCGATGATGCTTTCGACCGAGGCCATCGGCGACGTCGTCGAGATCCTCGAGCCCGATGACTTCTACCGAGGCGCCAACGCGAAGATCTACGCCGCGCTGCGCGGCCTCTACGCCCGCGGCGAACCGGTCGACATCATCACCGCGGTCGCCCTCCTGGAACGCGAAGGCACCCTCGAGGACATCGGTGGACGCCTCTACCTCCGGGACCTCGTTGACTCTGTCCCGACGCCCCGCTCGGCTGCGCACTACGCCGAGATCGTCGCGAAGGCGGCACTTCGCCGCCGCCTCATCTCCGCCGCCGCCGACATCATGGAGCGGGCGTATGCCTCCGCCGACGACGCCGAAGCCGTCGCGGATCAAGCCGAGCAGCGGATCTACGACGTCGCGCGCCGAGAGGATAAGGACGAGGTCGCCTCCATCCGCGACCTCGTCGACCACGCGATGTTCGAGCTCGAAACGATCCAGAACCGCGAGTCGGCATACACGGGCTTGCCGACAGGATTCCGCGATTTCGACGATCTGACGTCGGGACTGCAACCCGGCAACCTCGTGATCATCGCCGCGCGTCCGGGGATCGGGAAGTCCTCGCTGGCCCTGAACATGGCCCGCAACGTCGCGGTCGCCGGGTTCCCTGTCGCGGTCTTCTCCCTCGAGATGGCGCGCCAGGAGCTCGGCATGCGTCTGCTCTGCGCCGAGGCTCGGGTGCCATGGGACCGTATCCGCAACAAGCGAGTCGGCCCACAGGACTGGTCGAACGTGGTGCACGCGGCTGAGATCCTCCACGACGCGCCCTTGCATATCGTCGACGCCGGCAACATCAACATCGTGGACATCCGCGCGAAGGCACGCCGCATGAGCGGGCGTGGAGGACTGAAGCTCCTCATCGTCGACTACATGCAGCTCATGACGAGTCCGAACTCGCGCCGCCCCGACAACCGCCAGCAAGAAGTCGCCGAGATCTCCCGGTCGCTGAAGCTGCTCGCGAAGGAGCTGATGATCCCGGTGGTCGCCCTTTCGCAGCTGAACCGCAACCCTGAGGCGCGCGCCGACAAGCGTCCACAACTGTCGGATCTGCGTGAGTCGGGGTCGATCGAGCAGGACTCCGACATCGTCATGTTCATCCATCGCGACGACCAGGACCAGGAGAAGAAGCGCGAGGCCGAGCTGATCATCTCGAAGCACCGCAACGGACCGACTGGGTCGATCAAGTTGCACTTCGAGCCCTCGCTCACCCAGTTCCGCAACGCCGCGCGCGGCGACGCGATGGCGTGACCCCTCGCGCAGACACGCCGGCCAGACGCGCCTCCAACGCGACGCCGCGGCGTGTCCGTGCGATCCTCGAGCGACTCCGCAAGCGCTACGGCGAGCTCACTCCACCGCGCGCGGTCGACCCGCTCGACGAGCTGATCCTCACCGTGCTTTCCCAACACACGAGCGACGTGAACGCAGCGCGGGCGTTCGCTGACCTTCGAACGGCGTACCCGACGTGGCAGGCGGTAGTAGACGCGCCGACCGGCGAGGTCGCCGACGCGATCCGCAGCGGCGGTCTCGCGAACTCGAAAGCTCCCCGGATCCAGGCGATCCTTCGCGACGTCCATCAGCGGGAGGGAGCGTTCGACCTCGGGGTCCTCGGCACGATGTCCGATGCCGACGCTCGTGGCTGGCTCACCTCGTTGCCCGGCGTCGGTCCGAAAACGGCGGCCGTCGTGCTGAGCTTCGCGTTCGGTCGCGACACCCTCCCGGTCGACACGCACGTGCACCGTGTGTCGCGCCGTCTCGGCCTCGTGCCTGACAAGACCTCCGCGGAGCGCGCAGATCTGTTGCTGCACGACCTGGTTCCCGAGGGACTGCGAACGCCGCTGCACGTCGCGCTGATCCGCCTGGGACGCGAGACGTGCAAGGCTCCGACCCCGCGCTGTCGCGAGTGCCCACTGAAGGATCTGTGCCCGACTGCGCCGCGATACCTCCCGTACCATGACCGGTCACCGAAGGACCGACACACGGCCTAACGAGTTACAGCGCGGAGAGGGTCTCGAGGATGGGGCTTGAGAGGGCGCCGGGGGCGCGAACGGCTTTGACGCGAAGAGCCGTACTCGTGGTGTTCGCCTCGGCCTCGCTTCTCGCAGCGTGCTCCGTCAGTTCAGGGCGAGACATCTTCACCGATCAGTCAAAGACGGTCGTCGTCACCGTGGCGGCGGACAAGACCGAGGTGGACGTGAACGTGCAGCCTCGATCGCTCGTGATCACCTCGGTGTCGCTGGAATTCTGTGGCGTCGATGACCCGGAATCGGCACCTCTGCTCCCGGAGCAGGACTTCGCAGCCCTGTCGACCCGCTCGGGGGACTTCGGCGGGACCGGCGTGAACGACGGCCGACCCATCGATGCCGTCTCCGTTCGAACCACGCAGTCACTCGTGCGCATCTCCCTGCTCGGTAAGGGAGAGATCCTCGAGAGCTTCTGCGCGGCGGCCGCTCATCGGCAAGAAGTCGTGAGGGTCGATCGCCTCGCGTGGGGGTTGTATGGCCTCTCGATCGCGATATGGACCGTCGTCGTCGCGTTCACCGGACCACGACGGTGGCGCTGGGAAGCGCTTCGCATGCTCGAGGACAATGAGCTAACGATGAACGCTCGTGAGCGATACGCGGACGATCCTGAGCGTCTTGAACGGCTTCGCATCTGGCAGCCCATCAGCGTTGCTCAGCACTGGCGCGCCCACATCTCCGCGTTCGCCTGGTTGGGTGGCTGTCTCTTCCTTACGCTGAGGCTGATCCACGGCGGTCTCGGCCCTATCGTGATCGTCGTGGTTCTTCCCATCGAGGTGTTCATCGGCGCGCGGATCGTCATGGCGATCCCCTGAGCGCGACCAGGCTTCTTGGCGGTACTCGCGCGCGAGAAAGACACCACTTTTAGAGACGTGGGTCAACCGGTTCGCTCTCGAGAGCGAGCACCCCGAAAACACACTCGTGCACCCGGTAGAGCGGCTCGCCGCGGACGACCCGCTCCAGAGCCTCGACCCCAAGAGCAAACTCGCGCTGCGCAAGAGATCGCTTCCGACCGATACCTCGCTTCCGAAGCCGTTCGAGGTTATGTGGCTCCGTGTATTCGGGTCCGTAGATGATCCGGAGGTACTCGGGGCCGCGGACCTTCACTCCGGGTTGCACGATCCCCTTTCGACCGCGAGAGATCGCCACATTGGGTTTCACGACCATGCCCTCTCCGCCATCGGCAGTGATCGCCTCCCACCAACGCACACCATCCGCTTGACTTTCAACGTCCGTTACGTCGACGAGAGCGTTGGCGGTCATCCGGAAGAAGTCCTTATCCGCCCCGCACAAACGCTCGATCGTCTCCATCTGCCACGTGTGCTCTCGTTCCAAGAAGGTCTTCCCCTCTCCCGCCAGGATCTGGAAAGGAGCGAGCCGGATGTCGGCGATCGAAGCAACCGGCCACACGTACTGTCGATAGGCGTCGACGAAGAGATCCGCCATCGCTTCACGGGAACGCGTTCGTTCAAGGATCGCCTCAACCGCGATCCCGCGCGCGACCGCTTCCTCAAGCATCGACGTTGAGGCCGCAAGCGCATTGGTCGCCGCCGCCCCAACGGCTGCGTACTGGGTGCGGAGCAAGTCCTCTGCTTTCGCCGACCAGGGGAGCAGCTCGCAATCGAGCGCCAACCAGTCGGTCTCCAAGCTTTCCCAAAGACCGGCGGCGTCGATCGCCGATCGCACGTGATCGAGCACGCCGTCGCGCAGCTCTGGCGTCGTGAAGAACTCGCGGCCGGTACGTGTGTAGGCGACCCCGGATCGTTCGCCGTCGTCACCGAACCGCTGTGCAGCTACCTCCGGCGTGCGGCACACGACCACCACGGCCCGGGACCCCATGTGCTTCTCTTCGCAGATCACCTGGGCGACGCCGTCGCGCCGGAACGAGTTGAACGCCTGCTGCGGATGCTCGAGAAGGACGCCCTCTTCGGTGGTCGCAACCGGCGCCATGGTCGGTGGGAGGTAGATCAGCCAGCGCGGGTCGACCGCCCATCTGCTCATCACTTCGAGCGCGGCAGCAGCGTTCTCTTCGGGGATGGTCAGTCTGCCGGCAAGCCGGGTTTCCACGCCACGGCGACCCAGGACGTCATCGATGTCGAGGACCTCAGCTGGACGCTCCGCTCCCGGGGCGATCGCGCCGGCGAGCGGCTTGATCGGGTCGTAATACGTCGCATGAGCAGCCACCGTTACGAGCTCGCGCTCGGGGTACCGCAAGGCGGTGAGTCGTCCTCCGAAGGCACAGCCCGTGTCGAGGCAGATCGTGTTGTTGATCCACTCCGGCTCCGGCGTCGGCGTGTGACCGTAGACGACAGCCGCCTTTCCTCTGTACTCCTCCGCCCATGGATAGCGCACCGGCAGCCCGAACTCATCGGTCTCACCGGTTGTCTCCCCGTAGAGCGCGAACGAGCGAACCGCTCCGGAGGCTCGCCCCTGCATCTCTTCGCGCATACCTGCGTGTGCGACAACGAGTCTTCCTTCATCCAGGACGAAATGACTGATGAGTCCATCCAGGAACGTCAAAACCTCGCCGGAGAACTCCGGCGGTTCGGCTTTCAACTGATCGAGTGTCTCGCCGAGCCCGTGTGTGACCTGGACGTTGCGTCCTTTCAGCGCACGAACGAGTTTGTTCTCGTGGTTCCCGGGCACGCAGATGGCATCGCCTGACCCGACCATGCTCATCGCGAGGCGAAGGACGTCGGGCGTCTTCGGGCCGCGGTCGACGAGGTCGCCGAGGAAGACCAACTTCCGTCCATCTGGATGGCTCGCGGTGTGGGCGGCGGTATCGACCTGCCAGCCGAGTTCTCCCATCAGTTCGACCAGCTCATCGAAGCAACCGTGTACGTCGCCGACGAGGTCGAAGGGCCCGAGTTCGCCTCGGCGGTCTGTCCAAGCCGGCTCGCGCGTGATCTCGACCGAGGCGACGTCTTCGGGCGAATGGAGCACGAACACGCGGCGGAATCCCTCGCGTTCGAGACCCCGGAGTGAGCGCTTGAGCTGGGACCGCTGCCCACGCAGAACGTGAGGTCCGAACTGTCGATCCGACCGGGACGAGTTTCGTTCGGCGCAGAGCTGCTCAGGAAGATCGAAAACGATGGCGATCGGTAGAACGTGCTGGTCACGCGCGAGCGCGACAAGGGGCTTCCGGGATTCTGGCTGAACGTTCGTGGCGTCTACAACCGTGAGCCGTCCGAGAGCCAACCGCTTGGTGGCGATGACGTGGAGCAGCTCGAACGCTTCCGCGGTGACGCTCTGGTCGTTCTCGTCGTCCCCAACGAGACCACGGCAGAGATCCGATGACACGATCTCCGTCGGCAAGAAATGGCCTGATGCGAACGTGGACTTGCCCGAGCCGGATACACCTACGAGTGCGACGAGCGAGAGTTCCGGGATCGCGATCTTCATCGAGAGAACACCGCCATCTGGGTCGGCGCTCCAACCTGGGGATCCTCGTCACCAACGGGAAGGAAACGCACGGTGTAACCGGAGCGCTCGGCGACGGCGGATGCCCAGTTACCGAATTCCTCCCGCGTCCATTCGAATCGGTGGTCACGGTGCCGAAGAGAGCCATCGGCAAGCCCTTCGAAGCGAACGTTGTACTCGACGTTCGGGGTGGTGATCACGACCGTTGAAGGGGCAGCCTCGACGAAAACGGTTCGCTCCAACGCCGCCAGCCGAGATAGGTCGAGATGCTCTATGACCTCCATCAGAACCGCTGCATCGAAGCCAGCGAGACGGGAGTCTCGGTACGTCAAGGATCCCTGGAGCAGCCGGACCCGCTCGCGCATCTTGGGGGCCATCTCTTCCATATGCATCCGACGGGCGGCGTGGTCGAGCGTTCGGGAAGACACGTCCATCCCGACGATCCTGGTGATGCCCTTCTCCTTGATCAAGGCACGAACCAGTCGCCCTTCACCACAGCCGAGGTCGATCACCGAGTCAGACCCGGCAGATCGGATCGCTGCGATCACCGAGCCGAGTCGCTGGTCGCGCAGGCTCACTCGCTCCTCGATCTCTTCTTCCTCGCGGTTATGCCGCTCTTCGCTCTCATCGACGTGGATCTGATCCTCTTCCAGTAACCGAGCCAGTGCCTCGCGCGCCAGATGCCTCCGATGCCGCAGATATCGAGAGGTGATCAGCTCCTTCTCCGGATGAGCACCCAGCCACAGGCCACCCTTCGCCAGGAGCTTCTCGATCTCGTCCTCACCCACCCAGTAGTGCTTGTCATCGTCGAGCACCGGAAGCAGGACGTAGAGATGGGTCAGCAGGTCCTTGAGCAGCGCCTCGCCGCGGATGCGCGCCTCGACGTATCGGCTCGCGCCCCACGCGGGGAAGTTCTCGTCGAGCGGGATAACACTGGTATCCACTTGGTACCCAAGAGGCTCGAAGAGTCGTCGAACGACATCCTCGCCCCCCGTTGCCGGCAACACGGGGATGTGAACTTCGAGCGGGATCGCGGTCGCGGCAAGTTCAGGGCGATCGTCGCAGCGTCCGTTCATCGCCGTTCCGAAGAGCTTGGCGATTGCCACGCTCATGAATGACGAAGCGGCGTACGGTCGGTCGTTGACGTACTGAGCGAGCGCAAACGCCTCTCCCGCGCCCTTGCGCCGGACGAGCGCGATCGGATCGACTTCAACGAGGAGGGCCGCCGTGCAGCGGTCTTCTCGCGCCTCGGGATAGCAAACGTGCGCTTCCCCGAACGCAAGCGAGACCGAGCGCACATTGCCAGGGTTCTTGTGCAGCAAGAACCCAAGGTCAGTCGCCGGCTCGTACGTCGTGCTGATCGTCAGCAGCAATCGCCGCTCCTGGATCCGGCCGTCAGCTCCACCACGGCCCGCCATCTGCTCAAGCGTTTGGAGCGGGTGAGGGGAATCGAACCCCCGTTTCGAGCTTGGGAAGCTCGCGTTCTGCCATTGAACCACACCCGCATCGGGCGACCGCCGGGGCGGCCGGCAACAGTCTAGCGAGCCCTTCGGCCTCGGCGCGACCGTCGCTCGCAGCCGACGCACGACACGCCCGCGCAGTCTGACCTGCTACGTTTCCTCGCCTCATGGTGGGCACGGAACCTGACTTCTGGTCGACGACGCTCGGACGGCTGGCGGCGCACGAGTCGCTCTCCGCCGATGAGGCTGCGCAGACGATGCACGCGATCATGAGCGGTGACGCGACGCCCAGCCAGATCGGTGGATTCCTCATGGCCCTTCGCACCAAAGGTGAGACGGTCGAGGAGGTCGAGGGCCTCGCGCGGACGATGCTCGAGTTCGCGAACGTCGTGCGGCCGCACGCACCGGTCGTCGATACCTGCGGCACCGGCGGGGATCGCAGCGGCACGTTCAACATCTCGACGGTCGCCGCGATCGTCGTCGCCGGGGCCGGCGTTCCCGTCGCCAAGCACGGCAACCGCGCGGCATCGAGCCACTGCGGGTCGGCGGATGTGCTCGAGGCGCTCGGCGTGACGATCGATCTCGATGCCGCCGGGGTCGAGCGCTCCCTACAGGATGTCGGCATCGGGTTCATGTTCGCGCCGATGTTTCACCCGGCGATGAAACACGCCGCACCCGTGCGCGGCGAGCTCCGCACCCCGACCGTCTTCAACTTCCTCGGGCCCCTCACGAACCCGGCCCGCCCCGCTGCACAGGTGATCGGTGTGAGCGACGAGCGGATGCTGCCGCTGATGGCTGAGGTCCTGGCGCGGCGCGGTGTGCGCGCGAAGCTCTTCCGCGGTGAGGACGGCCTCGATGAGCTCACCACGACCGGACTCTCGACGGTCTACGACGTGCGCGAGGGCACGGTTCGCGAAACGCATCTGGATCCGGGCGCGCTCGGGCTCATGCGCGTGAAGGCCGAGGATCTGCGAGGAGGCGACGCGGCCAGCTCTGCCACGATCGCCCGTTCGATCTTGAGCGGAGAGCTCGGCCCGCGCCGAGACGTCGTCCTGCTGAATGCCGCGGCTGCGATCGAAGTCGCTGGAGCGGCGGCCACGCTGGAGGACGCGATGGCGCTCGCCGCCGCCGTGATCGACGACGGCAGAGCAGCGGCCGTGCTCGAGCGCTGGGTGAGCGCTTCGCGCGATAGCTAGTTGCGGGCCAGTTTTACTCGTTGACGAGGGCGCCGGGGATCGGGCCCACGCCCATCTGCACTGCGGCCATCGCTGCTTGTGTGCGGTTGGCCACCCCGAGCTTGCGGAAGATCGCGGCGAGGTGCGCCTTCACGGTCTTCTCTGACAGGAAGAGCACCCCCGCGATATCCCGGTTCGCGCGCCCCTCGGCGAGCAACGCCAGGATGTCGTTCTCGCGTGCGGTCAGGCTGTACTCGTTGCGCCGGCCGCCGTGGCCGTGATCGATGCCGCGGCCCGACGCCTCGTGGTCCTCGAACAGGTTCGCGATCACACGGGGGGAGAGCACATTGCCGCTGCCGCTGATGGCGACGTTGATGGCTTGAGAGAGATCCTCGGGAGTCGCGTCCTTCAGCAGATAGCCGGCAGCGCCGTCGGCGAGCGCGCGCTTCACGTACGGCGCGTTCTCGTAGGTCGACAGCATGACGACCGGCATCTCAGGCCACTCGATCTTGATGGAGCGCAGAAGCTCGAGCCCATCGAAGTCGGGCATACGGACGTCGACCAACGCGAGGTCGATCTTTCCGCTCGCGCGGATGATCTCGAGCGCCACCGCGGCGCCCTCGGCCTCAACGACGTCGGCCTCCGGGAATCCTTCCTTCACCACGTAGCTCATGCCGTGGCGTACAAGTGCATGGTCGTCAACGATCAGGATCTTCATCGCGTTTCACCTCGCCTCTGACGGGGAGGACGGCAACCACGAGGGTGCCGCTTCCGGGCGTCGATCGGATCTCGATGGAACCACCGGTCTCTTCGGCTCGGGTTCGCATCATCTGGAGCCCGAAATGCTTGTCTTCGTTCGTCACCGCAGCCATCGGGATGCCTCGGCCGTGGTCTTCCACCTCGACGCGCAGCTCTTCACCGGTTGCGCGCATCCGAACCACGACGCTCATCGTTCCGGCGTGGCGCGCGACGTTGGCGAGCGCCTCCGCCACGATCCCGTGGGCGGTCTCGAGGACGTGCTCCGGGACGGCGTCGAGGTCTCCCTCGACCGACACGCGCGCGGAGAGCTTCCATCGCTCGACGAGCTCTTTCACGATCCCGGCGAGCGGCGGTTCGGCTTCCTGTTCCCCCTCCTGAAGCTCGAAGAGGATGTGACGGATCTGGCTGAGGTCGGTGCGGAGTGCCTCTTCGATCTCTCGAAGGGTGGCGACCGCCTCTTCGGGCTCTGCCTCGATCCGGTGGCGCAACGTCTGCACCTCGAGCACGGCGCTCGTGACCGACTGTGTCAAGCCGTCGTGGATGTGCATCGCCCAGCGGGTCCGCTCCTCCAGGAGGAGGGACTCAACCGCGCTCGCCACGACCGGGTGTGCCCCCTTCGTGGCGGCGTGCAAGCGACGGGTGCTCGCGATGCTCAACGCTTGTCCCTTCGGTCGGACCGATGGTTCGGGGCCGTTCGTTCTAGTTCCTTTTCGGACGAAATAGGCCTCGGCTTGACACTTGGGGACAGGCAGATCGAGCGATACCGAAGGCAGATGCCCCGAAGAACCCGTGGGAGACCTGTCTGGATCCCTTTCAAACTTGCCACCATCACGCTTAGGTTCTATCCTGGCGTATGGCTCAGGGTGGCCGGATGAGGCCCCCGTTACACACGAAGGAGCAGCTCATGGCACGTGCAGTGGGGATCGACCTGGGAACCACGAACTCGGTGGTCGCCGTTCTAGAGGGAGGGGAGCCGGTCGTGATCCCGAACGCCGAAGGCGCGCGGACGACACCCTCGGTAGTCGGGTTCTCGAAGAACGCCGAGATCTTGGTGGGTGAGGTCGCGAAGCGTCAGGCGATCACGAACCCGGATCGAACCGTTCGCTCGGTCAAGCGGCACATGGGAGAGAAGTGGTCCGTCGACATCGACGGCAAGGCGTGGACCGCGCAAGAGGTCAGCTCCCAGATCCTCCTCAAGTTGAAGCGTGACGCGGAGTCCTATCTCGGCGACACGGTCACACAAGCCGTCATCACGGTTCCCGCCTACTTCGATGACGCGCAGCGCCAGGCGACGAAGGAGGCCGGGCAGATCGCCGGCCTTGAGGTGCTTCGCATCATCAACGAACCGACGGCCGCAGCGCTCGCGTACGGGCTCGACAAGCAAGGGGCGGATCACACGATCCTCGTGTTCGACCTCGGAGGCGGAACGTTCGACGTGTCCCTACTCGAGATCGGTGAAGGCGTCTTCGAGGTGAAGGCGACCCATGGCGACACACACCTCGGCGGCGACGACTGGGACCAGCGCGTGATCGACTGGCTCACCAAGGAGTTCAAGAACGCGCACGGCGTTGACCTCGCCGCCGATCGGATGGCCCTGCAACGACTGAAGGAGGCAGCGGAGAAGGCGAAGATCGAGCTCTCCCAGGTTGCCGAGACGACGATCAACCTGCCGTTCATCACGGCGACGGCTGAAGGACCCCTGCACCTCGATATGAAGCTCACGCGAGCGGAGTTCGAGCGCATGACAGAGGACCTCGTCGAGCGATGCGGGGTTCCGTTCGAGTTGGCCGTCAAGGACTGGGGCAAGGACGTGGGCGAGATCGATCACGTCATCCTCGTCGGGGGATCGACCCGGATGCCGATGATCCTCGAGCTCGTCAAGAAGCTGACCGGTGGCAAGGAGCCGCACAAGGGCGTGAACCCCGACGAGGTCGTCGCGGTCGGCGCCGCGGTGCAGGCGGGGGTCCTGAAGGGCGACGTGAAGGACATCTTGCTGCTGGACGTCACGCCACTCACCCTCGGCGTCGAGACGAAGGGCGGCATCTTCACCCGACTGATCGAGCGGAACACCACGATCCCGACGCGCAAGTCCGAGATCTTCACCACCGCCGACGACAACCAAACGACGGTCGAGATCCACGTCCTGCAGGGCGAGGCGGAGACCGTGATGTCTCCTGCGGTGAAGTCCCTCGGGCGGTTCCACCTGATGGGGCTGCCCCCCGCGCCACGTGGCATGCCCCAGGTCGAAGTGGCATTCGACATCGATGCGAACGGCATCGTGAACGTCAGCGCCAAGGATCTCGCGACCGGCAAAGAGCAGGCGATGACGATCACGGGGGGGACCGCGCTCAGTAAGGATGAGGTCGAGCGCATGGTGAAGGACGCCGAGAAGTTCGCGGCAGAGGACCATCAGCGGCGCGAGGCGGCGGAGGCTCGAAACGTGGCCGACCAGCTGAGCTACCAGGTGGACAAGTCCTTGTCCGAGTGGAGTGACCAGGTCCCCGAAGCCGATGCCACCGAGTTGCGGGAACGCAATGCGGAGCTGAAGGACGCGCTCGGCGATCCAGATGCCGGGGCCGAGAAGCTGAAGAGCGCTACCGAAGCCGTCATGCAGGTGTGGCAGCGCGTCGGCCAGGCGATGCACGAGCAGGCGCAGGCCTCCGCGCAGCAGCCGGGCACCGCAACCGATGCAGCGAGCGAGGGGTCCCCGCCCGAAAGTGACGACGACATCGTCGAAGGCGAGATCGTGGATGAAGGCGAGACCGGGTCGTGACGAGCGAAGGCGATCCGCAAGAGCCAGGCATCCGGATCACGGACAAGCGGCGGTTCGCCGACGCGGCTGACGAGGGCGTGGAGTCGGGGGCACAGGGGGAAGTCCGCGACGACGTTCACGGCGATCCCACCGACGAGCTGGAGGCAGCCCGGGCGGAGGCGGCGCAGTATCTCGATCACCTGCGCCGGCTCCAGGCTGAGTTCGATAACTACCGCAAGCGTGTGTTGAAGGAGCAGACGCACGCGATCGAGCAAGCCGCCGAACCCATCGCCCGCCGGCTGCTCGAGGTTCTCGACGACTTCGAGCTTGCGCTGATGGCCGCGAACGACAGGCCCGACTTCGATCGGTTCCTGCACGGGGTCGAGCTCGTCTACGCCAAGCTCGCCGACGCTATGAAGATGGAGGGGCTCGAGAAGATCGCTGCCGAAGGCACACCGTTCGACCCCGAGCTGCATGAGGCCCTGATGCAGACCGGCGAGGGCGATGAGCTCGTCGTCGCCGACGTCTTGCGCCCCGGATACACGTTGAAGGGCCGGGTCCTGCGTCCCGCAGGAGTTCGGGTGGAGCGGAGGTAAGCAGTGGCTGAAGAGGTCCGCCGAGAATGGTTCGAGAAGGACTACTACCAGGTCCTCGGCGTGCCCAAGAATGCCTCTGCTGCACAGATCAAGAAGGCGTACCGCAAGCTCGCGCAGCAACACCATCCAGACGCGAACGCGGGCAACAAAGAGGCCGAGGAACGGTTCAAGGAGATCTCGGCCGCCCACGACGTGCTGGGCGACGAAGAGAAGCGCAAGGGGTACGACCGCGTCCGCGAGATGGGCGCGCAAGGATTCGGTGGTTTCGGTCCGGGTGGCGCCGCGGGCTGGTCCGACGCATCGGGCGGTCCGGGTGCCGGCGCCGGCTGGCCCGGCGGGGTTCGATACGAGCAGGTTGACGTCGATCTGGGAGATCTGCTCGGCGGGATGTTCGGGGGAGCCGGGCGACGCGGAGGCTCGGCGCGGCAGCCACGGCCGCAGCGCGGTGCCGACCTCGAGACGGACGTCCAGATCTCGTTCGAGGAAGCGATGGCCGGCACGACCGTTCCGGTCACGATCACCGGTCCGGCGCTCTGCCGGACGTGCCACGGTTCCGGCGCGGCTCCAGGAACGAGCCCTATCACGTGTCCCGAGTGCGGTGGGAGCGGACAGGTGGCCGTGAACCAGGGGTTCTTCTCGATGGCCCAACCCTGCCGGCGCTGTCATGCGACGGGCAAGATCATCGAGACCCCGTGCCCCACGTGCCGAGGCGCGGGAACCGAGCGGCGCACGCGAACGATGCGGGTGAAGATCCATGCAGGCGCCAAGGACGGTGCGCGGATCAAGCTCAAGGGTCGTGGGGAGCCGGGTCCCGCCGGCGGCGAACCGGGCGACCTGTATGTGAGGACGCGCGTCGCGCCGCACCGTGTGTTCGGGCGCAAGGGTGACGACCTTACGATCGAGCTGCCGCTCACCTATCCGGAGGCGGCGCTCGGAGCCAACGTGGAGGTTCCGACGCTGGACAGCTCGGTGAAGCTGAAGGTTCCTGGAGGCACGCCGAGCGGAAAGACGTTCCGATTGAAGGGCAAGGGAGCGCCCCGCCGAGGCGGGCACGGCGATCTGCTGGTGACGGTTCGCGTCGACGTTCCTGACAAGCTTTCGCGCGACGAGAAGGACCTGCTGAAGCAGCTGCAGGAGAAGCAGAAGACGTCTCCGCGCGAATCGCTGGGTGTGTCCTGAGGAGGCGATGAGGATGCCCGACGAACAGGGCCCGGGACGGAAGGATGAGCGACCCGCGGGCGACCACGATGAGCGCGCCGTCTACATCATCAGCGTGGCGGCCGAGCTCGCCGGGGTGCATCCGCAGACGCTTCGCATCTACGAACGGAAAGGGCTCGTGCGCCCGCACCGAACGGTGGGGAACACGCGCCGTTACTCAGATGAGGACATCCGCACACTGCGGATGATCCAAGAGCTCACGCAGGACGAGGGCGTGAACCTCGCCGGAGTGAAACTGATCATGGAGCTCCAGACCGAGATCGAACGCCTCCGTGACCAGATCGCCGAGGTCGAAGCGCGGCTCGCGCACCGACGCGCGATCGCCATGTCCGGCCGACGCATCGGCGCCGACATCGTGCCGCTGCGCAGCGTCGTCCGGCAGCCCTGGGAGGACGCGCGCTGAATGACCGTTCTTCACGGTTCCGGTGTGGTGCTCCGTCCGTTCCGAAGCGAGGAGTTCGAGCTCTTCTGGAAGGCCTCGGAGCGATGGATCGAGCTGACCGATCCGGACGCTGATCGCGAAGCGGCGCGCAAGCAGGTTCGTCAACGGGTCGCGATGTCGGGAGCGTTCACCCCGGAGGGGATCGAGTTCGCGATCGAGACCGAGGGACGCCTCGCTGGGCGGATCCAGGCCCGAACGAATGCCACGGTGATGCCGCCGACGACGCTCGAGATCGGCGTCGAGTTGTTCGATGAGGTCGATCGGGGACGCAGGCTGGGTCCCGAAGCGATCCGGCTGCTCACCGCCCACCTGTTCGAGCTGCGCGAGGCGCACCGGGTGCAGCTCACGACCGGTCTCGACAACGCGGCGATGCGCCGGGTGGCCGAGCGTCTCGGGTTCGCGTTCGAAGGAGTCATGCGGGGCTCGATGCCGACCCCCGACGGTTTCACGGACCAGGCCCTGTACGCCATCACGAGACCCGACTACGAGAAGGTGAAGGCGACGTGGATCTCAACAAGCTGACGATCAAGTCGCAAGCTGCGCTGCAGGAAGCCCACGACCAGGCGGCGGCGCGCAACCACCAGACGATCGAACCCGAACACATGCTCTTCGCCCTGCTCTCCGACGCCGAGGGCATCGTGTACCCGTTGCTGCACCAGGCGGGAGCGGATCCGGTTGCACTGCGCAACCGGGTCGAGGAAGCGATGGATCGGCTCCCGAAGGTGTTCGCCGGAGGGCAGGCCGCGACCGACGTTCGGATCTCACCGGCCACGGGCCGGTTGCTCGAAGCCGCCGCAAAGGAAGCGGCGGCGCTCACCGACGAATACGTCTCGACGGAGCACCTGTTGCTGGCGATGCTCGGCGGCGACTCCGCAGCGGCGCGCGTGCTGCTCGACGCAGGTCTCACACGCGAAGGCGTGCTCGCCGCGCTCGCCGAAGTGCGCGGGCGCCGCCGCGTGACGGACCAGAACCCAGAGGACACCTTCCAGGCACTCGAGAAGTACGGGCGTGACCTGACCGAGCAGGCGCGGCGAGGCAAGCTCGACCCGGTGATCGGTCGCGACGAGGAGATCCGCCGAACGATCCAGGTCCTCTCGAGGCGCACGAAGAACAACCCGGTGCTGATCGGCGAGCCGGGCGTCGGGAAGACGGCGATCGTCGAGGGCCTCGCTCTGCGGATCGTCGCGGGCGACGTACCTGAGTCGCTGAAGCACAAGCGGCTGATCGCCCTCGACCTCGGTGCGATGGTCGCCGGCGCCAAGTATCGAGGGGAGTTCGAGGAACGCCTGAAGGCCGTGCTGAAGGAGATCGCGGACTCGCAAGGGCAGATCATCACCTTCATCGACGAGCTGCACACGATCGTGGGGGCGGGCGCGGCCGAAGGTGCCATGGACGCGGGAAACCTGCTGAAGCCGATGCTCGCGCGTGGTGAGCTCCGCGCGATCGGCGCCACGACACTCGACGAGTACCGCAAACACATCGAGAAGGACCCCGCTCTGGAGCGGCGCTTCCAACCGGTGCTCGTCGAGGAGCCGAGCGTGGAGGACACGATCGGCATCCTTCGTGGGCTGAAGGAGCGTTACGAGGTGCATCACGGTGTGCGGATCCAGGATCCGGCTCTGGTTGCGGCGGCGGTGCTATCGGACCGGTATGTCAGCGGGCGGTTCCTTCCCGACAAGGCGATCGACCTGATCGACGAGTCCGCCTCTCGACTGCGGATCGAGATCGACTCGATGCCGGTCGAGGTCGACGAGGTCGAGCGCCGGATCCGCCAGCTCGAGATCGAACGAGCCGCGCTGCAGAAGGAAACCGACGCTGCCTCTCGCGAGCGCCTCGAGCGGCTCGAGCGCGAGTTGGCCGACCTGCAGGAAACGAGCGCGAGCCTGAAAGCCCACTGGCATCAGGAGAAGGAGCGGATCGACAAGATCCGCGCGCTCAAAGCCCAGATCGAGACGGCTGGCGGTGAGTTCGAACGCGCCGAGCGCGACGGAGACCTCGAGCGCGCGGCCGAGCTGCGGTTCGGAACGCTCGTGAACCTCGAGAAGCAGCTGGAGGAAGAGAACGCCGCGCTCGCCGAGCTCCAGACCGACCGCAAGATGCTGAACGAAGAGGTCACCGAAGAAGACGTCGCCCAGGTCGTCAGCAAATGGACCGGCATCCCCGTCAGCAGGCTCATGGAAGGCGAGATGGAGAAGCTCGTGCACCTCGAGGAAGCGCTGCACGAGCGCGTCGTCGATCAGCGTGAGGCCGTCGAAGCCGTCGCGAACGCCATCCGCCGCTCTCGCGCCGGCCTCTCCGACCCGAACCGTCCGATCGGCTCGTTCCTCTTCCTCGGCCCGACCGGCGTCGGCAAGACCGAGCTCGCACGCGCGCTGGCCGAGTTCCTGTTCGACGACGAGCGGGCGATGGTGCGCATCGACATGAGCGAGTACCAGGAGCGGCACACGGTCTCGCGACTGGTGGGAGCGCCGCCCGGTTACGTGGGGTACGAGGAAGGTGGGCAGCTCACGGAATCCGTGCGCCGCAAGCCGTATAGCGTGTTGTTGCTCGACGAGATAGAGAAGGCGCACACCGACGTGTTCAACGTCTTGCTGCAGTTGCTCGACGACGGGCGACTGACCGACGGGCAGGGGCGCACGGTCGACTTCCGCAACACGATCGTGATCATGACGTCGAACCTCGGCAGCGCGATATTCGGCGACCCGGGTTCATCGCCGGAAGACCGCCGCGAGAAGGTGCTCGCCGACGTCCGCGCGCATTTCCGGCCGGAGTTCGTGAACCGTGTCGACGAGATCGTCGTGTTCGACCCGCTCGGGCGCGACGAGATCGCACAGATCGTCGACATCCAGGTTCGCGGTTTTCAGCAGCGGCTGGCCGAACGAAAGCTCACGCTCGAGCTCACAGATGCCGCTCGCGGATGGCTCGCCGACGAGGGCTACGACCCCGCGTTCGGGGCACGGCCGCTGAAGCGAGTGATCCAGCGCGAGATCCAGGACCCGCTGGCGATGAAGGTCCTCTCTGGCGAGATCCATGACGGCGACACGATCCGGATCGACGCCAAGGAGGGGGGCTTGACCTTCCAGGTCCTTGCTTCCGACGGGTAGGTCGGATACCGATACCGGCACATGGCCTCCTTCATCCTGATCGCGGTGCTGGCGCTGGCACTGGTCGGCGCCGTCGCCTACATCACCTACGCCGTTGCGAAGAAGCGGCGAGAGGCGTTCGCAACGATGGCGCGTCAGCTCGGCCTGAGCTACGCCGCCAAAGATCCGTTCAACGTGATCGCCGAGCCGTTCGCCCTGTTCGAGAAGGGCGATGGGCGAGGCGCGGAAAACATGTTGTGGGGCACGTGGCAGAGCCTCGAACTGCGTGCCTTCGACTATTGGTACTACGAGGAATCGACGGACTCGCACGGTCGCACCAGTCGCAACTACTACCGATTCGATTGTGCGATCGTGCCCATCGACGCGGCGTGCGTTCGCCTGACGATCACCCACGAAACCTTGTTCACGAGGCTCGCCGACGCGTTGACGTTCCACGACATCGAGTTCGAGTCCGAGGCGTTCAACAAGGCCTACAACGTGAAGTCGGCCGACAAGAAGTTCGCGAACGACCTGATCGACGCGCGGATGATGAGTTGGTTGCTCGCCCACGGAGACGGCTACTCGTTCGAGGTCGTCGGCGAGGAGGTTCTGTGCTACTGCAAGAAGATCCAGCCAGCCGCGTTCCTGCCGCTGCTGGGCACCGCGAAGGCGTTCCTGGATACCGTGCCCAAGGTCGTGACGTCCCTGTATCCGCGTAGCAGCGGCTAAGCTGGCGGAGTCGTCGCCGGGCGGGACCGGCGGCTCGGCCGGGAAGGTCGAAGAAGAGAAAGGACGCTCGCCGTGCAAGTGCTCATCGCGCTCCTCGCGGTGATCGTGATCATCGCGATCGTCGCGGTCATGTCCTACAACCGGTTCGTCTCACAGAAACAGCTGATCAAGGACGCCTGGGCGAACATCGACACGGAGCTCAAGCGCCGATACGACCTGATCCCCAACCTAGTCGAGACCGTGAAGGGCTACGCCTCGCACGAGCGGGAGGTCTTCGAGAACGTGACGAAGGCTCGCGCGATGGCCACCTCAGCCACCGGTTCTCCCGCAGAACAGGCGGCGGCCGAGGGTCCCTTCGTCGCCGCGATGCGCCAGCTGTTCGCCGTCGCTGAGAACTATCCGGAGCTGAAGGCGAACCAGAACTTCCTGGCGCTCCAGCAGGAGCTGTCCAACACGGAAGACCGGCTGCAGACCGCGCGCCGCTTCTACAACTCGAACGTCCGCGACTACAACCGTCGGGTCGGCCAGTTCCCGTCGTCGCTGATCGCGAGCTCGTTCCATTTCGGACTCGAGGAGTTCTTCGAAGTCGACGAGGCGATCCGCGAGGCCGGCGCCCCCAAGGTGAACTTCACCGAACCCGGCCCGAGCGTTTCGTTCACCGGGGATGCCGGAACCGCTCCCAGCGGCGCAGCTTCTCCATCTCGTGAGGCTCCGCCGCCTCCGCCGGCTCCGCCCGTCCCGTAGCCGGTCAGGCGGGCGTGGGACCGGGCCCGTCGTCGGGTTCGGGTGGAGCTTCGCCGCAGCCCTCGAGCATAGTTGCGCGACGGACGTCGCTCGTGAGCAAGGACCACACGATCGCCCAGACGATCGCGAGCCCACCCATCCCCATCGCCGTGCCCCTTGCGCTGAAGGTGTCGGCGAGCCATCCGGTGAGCAGGCTCGAGAGCCCGAACGTCAGGGTCACGAGCATCCCGTCGAACGCGAAGATCCGTCCGCGGATGTGGTCGGGCACGATCTTCTGTAGTCCGTAGGACGAGAGCATCCACTGGGCGCCGCCGCCCACGTGGGCAAGCGCCACCGCTGGGAGCGCGAGGAGCAAGCCCGGCACAACCCCAAGCAGCAGGTACCCCGTGCCGAACACCGCGAGCGCGATGCCGATCACGTTGAAGATCCGCCGATCCTTCGGTCCCAATGCCGAGCGTCCGACGAACGGGCCGATCAATGCGCCGATCCCGCGAGCGGCGAGTAGGAACCCGATCCCCTTGTCCCCGGCATGGAATCCGTGGGTGGCGAGCAGCGGGATGACGACCAGAACGCCTCCGGCGATCCCCCAGCCGAACTTCACGGCCAACAGCGCGAGCACACGGTGATCGCGCCGCGCGTATCGAACGGTCTCAACCGTCGACTCGCGCAAGCTCGCGTGTTCGTGACCCGTCCGTTCCTCGGAGAACGACCGGTGGATGCCGACGATGAGCCAGGCCGAGACGACGAAGGATCCGGCGTCGATCACGATCGCAGCATCGCGACCGAGGGCTGCGGTCACGAGGCCGCCGAGGGCGGCGCCGACGGCCAGCATCGTTCCCCAGAGCGAGCCGGAGAGCGCGTTCGCGGTTACGAGGTCGTCGCTCTCGACCAGGTTCGGCAGTGCTGCTTGTGATGCCGGCTCGAAGGTGGCACTGAAGCACGCCATCACCCCCAGCAGGACGTATGCGATCCACACGACATCGCTGCTGCGCAGGAAGAGGAATCCGAGGCAGAGGAACGCCCGCGCCAGATCGGCGGCCACCATCAGCCGGCGCCTGTCGAGCCGGTCGACCCACACGCCGACGAACGGCGAGATCGCGAAATAGGTGAGGTCCTGGGCTGCGAGCAGGAGCGCGACCGCGACGCCCGAGCCCGTGTACTGAAGCACGAGCCCGAACAGCGCAACGAGCAAGAACCAGTCTCCTCCCAGGGAGATCATCGATGCGATGTAGACACGGCGGAAGTCGCGGTTGCGTCGAAGGAGCGATACGCTCGCTCGGTACCCGCCTTGCGGGGCAACGGTTGGCTGGCGATCCTCCACGACGAGTCGCCAGACTACTCGGGGCCATCTGAGGAGGCAGACCGTGCTCGACGCCATCACCTGGTTCCGACAGTCGGCACTTCGCTGGAGCGACGGCGAGCGGACGATCTACATCGATCCCTGGGGTATCGGTGAGGAAGCGTCACCCGCCGACCTGATCCTCATCACGCACGCGCATTCCGACCATTTCCGGCTGGATGAGATCGAGAAGCTCCGCACGGACGACACGAAGCTCGTGGCCCCACACGATGTCGCCGCGGAGCTGACCGGTGACGTCACGCCAGTCGCCCCCGGGGAGTCTCACGCGGTCGCGGACGTGAAGTTCACGACCGTGCCGGCCTACAACACGCGGCCCGAAGCGCTCGGTTCCATCCGAAGGCGAACAGGTGGGTCGGGTACGTGCTCGACCTCGGCGGCGTCACCTACTACCACGCAGGCGACACCGACCACGCGGAGGAGCTGAACGACGTGAAGACCGATGTCGCGTTCCTGCCCATCGGCGGGCACTTCACGATGGATGCGACCGAGGCAGGTGGCCTGGCGAAAGCGATCGCGCCGCAGATCGCTGTCCCGTTCCATTACGGCTTCGTCGTGGGATCGGCGTCGGACGGGGAGCGCTTCCGCGATGCGGCCGCCCCGGTCCGGGTTGAGATCTTGACGCCGACGAACCCCTTCGAGCGGCCGTAGGGCCGGCGCCTAGCGCAGGCGGAACTTCTCGGCCATCTCGATCTGGACGACCTTGCCGTCCTGGATCACGAGCACCACCGTGCCGAACTTGATGCGGCGCACGATGTCCGTGACCTTCGCGAGAACCTGGCGCTCGTCGTCAGAGAGGCTCTCCAGCTTCTCGTCGACGCTCGGTTGCTCGGCTGCCGGTTCGTCTGCCACGCGCCGAATACTAGGCGGGAACCGCAGGTTTGCCCCGATAGACTGAGGCGTCATGCCTGCCTCGATCGTGCTCGGGACGCAGTGGGGGGACGAGGGCAAGGGCAAGGCGGTCGACTACCTCGCCGACCGGATGGACTTCGTGGTCCGCTATCAGGGCGGCAACAACGCGGGTCACACGGTGATCGCCGAGGGTCGGCTGCTGAAGCTCCAACTCGTTCCCTCGGGCATCCTCTACGACCACATCACCTCGGTGATCGCCGACGGCGTCGTGATCGACCCCCGGCATCTGCTCAAAGAGATGGACGAGCTGCGCGCGGCCGGCATCGATGTCTCGCGTTTGGTGGTGAGTGGCAACGCGCACCTCATCATGCCGTATCACCTCGAGCTCGAGAAGGTGACCGAGCGATTCCTGGGCAAGAACGCGCTCGGAACGACGAAGCGGGGGATCGGTCCCGCCTACGGCGACAAAGCGGCGCGGATCGGCCTTCGCATCCAGGACCTGTTCGACCAGAAGATCTTCCGCGAGAAGCTCGACATCGTCCTGCGGGAGAAGAACCTGATCCTCACGAAGGTCTACAACCGGCTTCCTCTCGATGCGGACCGCATCGTGGAGGAGTACATGGACCTCGCGGGCAGGATCGCGCCGCACGTTGCGGACACGAGCCGGCTGCTGCACGAGGGCCTCGGCGCCGGCAAACACGTGATGCTCGAGGGAGCGCAGGGCACGATGCTCGACCTCGACAAGGGCACGTATCCGTTCGTGACGTCATCGAACTCGGTTGCGGGATACGCGCTGGCGAGCGCCGGCATCGGCCCGATGCACGTCGAGCGGGTGATCGGCATCGTGAAGGCATATGTCACGCGCGTCGGAGCCGGGCCGTTCCCGACCGAGGAGCTCGACGAGGATGGCCAGCGGCTCGGGGTGCGGGGCAAGGAGTTCGGCACCGTCACGGGACGGACCCGTCGATGTGGATGGTTCGATGCGGTGATCGGCCGCTACGCCGCCCGCGTGAACGGTCTCACCGAGCTGTTCGTCACGAAGCTCGACATCCTCTCGGGGTTCGAGACGCTCAAGATCTGCACCGGCTATCGGGCCGAGGGGCGAGAGTTCGAGGACTTCCCACCCAACCAGTCGCTCTTCCACAAGGCCGAGCCGATCTACGAGGAGCTCGAGGGCTGGGATGAGGAGATCGACAGCGCAACGTCGTTCGAGGACCTTCCGAAGCAAGCGCGCGAGTACGTCCGGCGAATGGAGGAGCTCGTCGGCGTGCCCGCGTCGGTCGTTTCGATCGGCCCCGCCCGAGAACAGAGCCTGCCGGTCGGTTGAGACGCGCGTGAAGATCCTGGTCGTCGGGGGCGGGGGCCGGGAGCACGCCTTGGCGTCCGCGCTGTCGAACAGCCCGTTAGTGAGTTCGCTGGTCGCGGCGCCGGGGAACCCCGGGATCGCGCGGGTGGCCGAGTGCGTCAGCATCGCGGCCGATGACATCGAGGGTCTTGTCGCGGTGGCGGAGGAGCGCGGCGTCGATCTCATCGTCGTCGGCCCCGAGGTTCCGCTCGTCGCAGGTCTCGCCGATGAGCTGCGGGCGCGGGGCCGTGCCGTATTCGGTCCCGGTCGCGATGCCGCCCGAATCGAAGGTTCCAAGGTGTGGGCGAAGGATCTGATGGTTCGAGCCGGGATCCCGACCGCGCGCGCCGCCACGTTCTCATCGATCGAACCCGCCGCCGCGTTCGTGGACGAGCTCGGTGGCCGAGCCGTCGTGAAGGCCGACGGGCTCACCGCTGGGAAGGGTGTGACGGTCGCGGCCGATCGCGAGCAGGCCGTCGCAGCGCTCCGCGGATGTCTCGATGCGCGCGCGTTCGGTGATGCCGGGGCAACGGTGCTCGTCGAGGAGCTGCTCCAGGGCCCTGAGATCAGCGCGTTCGCCATCTGCGACGGCACCAGCGTCATTCCTCTTTCCTTGTCGCAGGACTTCAAGCGAGCCGGGAACGGCGACACCGGACCGAACACCGGCGGCATGGGCGCCTATTCGCCGCTCTCGTGGGTTGGCGAGGGCGTGGAACGGCAGATCTGGTCGATCGCCCGACAGACGGTTGCGGTGATGGCCGCCGGAGGAATCGTGTTTCAGGGACTCCTCTACGTGGGTCTCATGCTCACCGACGACGGCCCGGAGGTGCTGGAGTACAACTGCCGGTTCGGCGATCCAGAGACCGAAGCGGTGATCCCGCGACTGGGTTCCGATCTGGCGGAGCTGTTGTACGCGGCCGCCACGGGGTCACTCGGCGATCGCGCGGCCGCCTGGAACCCCGATGCCTGTGTCAGCGTGGTGCTGGCGAGCGGTGGATATCCGGGCGCCTACGAGACCGGTTTCGCGATCGAGGGACTCGAGGATGCAGCCGGGGTCGATGGCGTCGAGGTCTTCCATGCAGGCACGATCGAGCGGGACGGTAAAGTGGTCACCGCGGGAGGCCGCGTGCTCGCGGTGAGTGCGCTGGCCTCCACGATGGCGGAGGCTCGGGCGCGCGCATACGAGGCCTGCGATCGGATCTCGTTCCAGGGGAAGCGGTATCGGATGGACATCGCGGCTCACGCCGCGGCCGACGAGGAGGTCGCACGTGTCGCCGGCCATACCTTGAAGGCGACACCGGAATGATGGGGAGGGATAGGTGAGCGACGAGACGCCCCGGGTCGGCGTGCTGGCCGCATCCCCTTCCGAGCTTCCCGTGATGCGCCAAGCTGGGCTGATCCTTGAGAAGTTCGGCATCGCTCACGAGATCCGGATCATGTCGTCATCGCGGAACCCCGATCTCGTCGATGAATATGCGCGCACCGCGTTCGAGCGCGGCCTGAAGGTGGTCATCTGCTCGACCGGGTTGTCCGGGCACCTGGCCGCAGCGGTCGCCGCCCGCACGATCCTTCCGGTGATCGGCGTGCCGATCGCCACGGCCCCTCAGATGGTCGGCAACGAAGCCCTGGCGATCACGGCCCAGATGCCCACGGGGGTACCCGTCGCTACGGTCGGGGTCGAGTCGTCGGTGAACGCGGCGGTGCTCGCGGCACAGATCGTCGGCATCATCGACCCGGATGTCCAGGCGCTGCTCTGGCGGTTCAAGGACGATCTGGCGGAGGGTTTGAAGCTGTGATCGCTCGCTACAGCCTGCCCGAGATGGCCGTCGTCTGGTCCGACGAAGCGCGGATGGCCAACTGGCTCGAGATCGAACTCCTGGCGGTGGAAGCGTGGGCGGAGCTCGGCCGGATCCCTCCCGAGGACGCCGCCGCCTGCCGCGCACGCGCCTCGTTCACCGTCGGTGCCGTGTCGGCGCGTGAGGCGCTCACCCGCCACGACATCGCCGCCTTCGTGGATGTCGTCGCCGCATCGATCGGGTCGGAAGGCCGTTGGATCCATTTCGGGATGACCTCATCAGATGTTCTCGACACCGGTCTCGCCCTGCAGCTCCGCGCCGCCGCCGACGTGTTGTTGCGAAGGACCGAGACGTTGCTCGCCTCCGTCAAGCGTCGGGCGCTCGAGCATCGCGACACTCCGATGATCGGCAGGTCCCACGGCGTTCACGCGGAGCCGATCTCGTTCGGGCACAAGCTCGCGGTGTGGGCGTTCGAGCTCGACCGCGACCGGGAGCGGTTGCGACGGGCGCGCGAGACGGTGAGCGTGGGCGCGATCAGCGGCGTCGTCGGAACCTACGCGCAGCTCGATCCTCGGATCGAGGAGCTCGTCTGCACGCGGCTGGGGCTTCGCCCGGCTGAAGCATCCACCCAGGTGATCCAGCGCGACCGGCACGCAGAGTACGTGGCGACCCTCGCGATCGTGGCTTCCACGCTGGACAAGATGGCGACCGAGATCCGCCATCTCGCTCGCACCGAGGTGCGTGAGGTGCAGGAGCCCTTCGCCGAAGGTCAGAAGGGTTCGAGCGCGATGCCGCACAAGCGCAACCCGGTCGTGTGCGAACGGGTGAGCGGGCTCGCTCGGGTCGTTCGCGGCCATGCGCAGGCCGCGTTCGAGAACGTTGCGCTCTGGCACGAACGAGACATCTCTCATTCCTCGGCGGAACGGATCGTGTTCCCCGATGCGACCGGGCTGCTCGATTTCATGCTCGCGGACATGGCGTGGGTGCTCGAGGGCCTCGTCGTGTTCCCGGAGCGGATGGCCGAGAACCTCTGGGCCAACGGTGGGATCGCGTTCAGTCAGACGCTGTTGCTGGCGCTCGTCGAGGCGGGCCTGGCCCGAGACGACGCCTACCGGATCGTGCAGCGCTCCGCGGCGGCCGCGTGGGACGAGGGGGCGTCGTTCCGCAACCGGATCGAAGCCGACCCCGAGGTGACGGCCGTGCTGGATCCACAGGCCCTGGCGAACCTCTTCGAGCCCGCGCGGCTCCTGCGCAACCTCGGCGGCGTGTTCGAGAAGCTCGAGAAGCTCCCGGTGGAGGATCATCGATGACCGCTCAAGGTGGCCTGTATGCCCAGGGCAAGGTTCGGGACATCTACGACGCAGGCGACGCGGGCTTGATCCTCGTCGCGAGTGATCGCATCAGCGCGTTCGACGTCGTGCTGCCCAACCCCATCCCCGACAAGGGCCGGGTCCTCACCGGGCTCTCACTGTTCTGGTTCGAACGGACCGCCGATCTCGTGGCGAACCACCTGATCACGGCGGAGCGCGCTCGATTCCCGGCGCCCTTCGGCGATGACGGCGAGCTCTCGGGGCGCGCGATGCTGGTGCGACGCGCCGAGGTCGTCCCCGTGGAATGCGTGGCGCGCGGCTACCTCAGCGGCTCGGGCTGGAAGGAGTATCAGCAGCGCGGCTCGGTCTGCGGCGTCGCGCTGCCGCAGGGTTTGGTCGAGTCGGACCGGCTTCCCGAGGCGATCTTCACGCCGACGACGAAGGCCGCCGAGGGACACGACATGCCGCTCTCGCTCGACGAGACAGCGGACCTCATCGGCCGCGGCCTGGCGGAGAAGCTGAAGGAACTGACGCTCGCGATCTACGAGCGCGCCGCCGAGATCGCGCTGGAGCGCGGCATCATCCTCGCCGACACGAAGTTCGAGTTCGGCTTCTTCGACGGGGAACTGATACTGATCGACGAGGTCTGCACGCCCGACTCCTCTCGCTTCTGGCCGGCGGACAGATATGAACCGGGGCGCGGTCAACCGTCGTTCGACAAGCAGCTCGTGCGCGATTGGCTCGATGCCAGTGGCTGGGACCACGAGCCTCCGCCGCCCGAGCTTCCAGAGGAGGTGATCGCGCAAACAGCCGCAACTTATCGTGAGGCTTACCAGCGGATCACCGGCGAGCGGTTCGACGAGTACCGCAGGCGGATGGGGATCGAGGAAGGGACCGGATGACCTTCACGTTCGAAGTGCTGGTCACGTTGAGGTCGGGATTGGCCGACCCTGCGGGCAAGGCCGTGATGGCTGCGCTCCCCGCCCTGGGGTGGACGAACGTCTCGGCCGTGCACATCGGCAAGCACGTGCGGTTGGAGGTCGAGGCCGCGAGCGAGGAAAAAGCTCGCGCACAGGTCGAGGAGATCGCTCATCGTCTGCTGTCGAACCCGGTGATCGAGGAGTACCGCATCCTCGAAACCGAGGAGCCGTGAGGCCGCTGTGACGCTCGCGACCCCGCGGGTCGGCGTGATCACGTTCCCGGGATCACTCGACGACCGTGATGCGCTCGAAGCGGTCGCGATCATGGGTGGCGAGGGCGTCGCGTTGTGGCACGCCGATACCGATCTTCGAGAGGTCGACGCGGTCGTCCTTCCCGGTGGATTCTCCTACGGCGACTATCTTCGGTGCGGCGCCATCGCCCGGTTCGCGCCGATCATGGCAGCGGTCCACGGGTTCGCGGAGCGCGGTGGGCCCGTCCTCGGCATCTGCAACGGATTCCAGATCCTCTGCGAGACCGGCCTGTTGCCCGGCGCTCTGATCCGCAACCGTTCGCTTCGATTCATCTGCCGCAGCGTGCACCTGCGTGTGGAGACTTCGCAGACGGCCGTCACGACCGGTCTCATCGCGGGAGAGGTCCTGGAGGTGCCGATCAAACACGGCGAAGGGCAGTTCGTCGTCACCCCCGATCAGCTGGAACGGATCGAGGACGATGGGCTGGTGGTGTTCCGCTACTGCTCGCCGGATGGCGTCGTCGATGAAGCCTGGAATCCGAACGGTGCTCTCGAGAACATCGCGGGGGTTCGCAACGCGGCCGGCAACGTCGTCGGACTGATGCCGCACCCCGAGCACGCGGTCGATCCCGACGTCGGGCCGATCGGCGGCCAGCCGATGTTCGCGTCGCTGCTCGGGGGCGTGCTCGCCCGGGCGGGAGCATGACGGAGCCGCTCCACCGACAGCTCGGCCTCACCGACGAGGAATCCGATCGCATCCGCGCGACGCTCGGACGTGATCCGAACCGCAACGAGCTCGCGATGTACGCGGCGATGTGGTCAGAGCATTGCTCGTACAAGTCCTCGAAGGTCCACCTGCGCACGCTGCCGACCGAAGGCGACGCGGTGCTCGTCGGCCCGGGGCAAGACGCCGGTGCCGTCGATCTCGGCGACGGCATGGCGGCCGTGTTCAAGATCGAGTCGCACTCGCATCCGAGCGCGGTCGAGCCGTATCAGGGCGCCGCCACCGGGGTCGGCGGGATCGTGCGAGACATCGTGTCGATGGGCGCTCGCCCTGTGGCGCTGCTCGACCCGCTGATGTTCGGGCCGCTCACCGACGAACGCAACCGCTGGCTGTTCGGGGGCGTGGTCGCGGGCATCGGGGGATACGGCAACTGCATCGGGGTCCCCACCGTCGGCGGGGAGATCCATTTCGCGGAGCCGCACACCGCGAACCCCACCGTCGACGTGATGTGCGTCGGGATCGCGCGCGCCGATCAGCTCGTGACCGCGACGTCGCTTCAGGCGCACGTCGGCTCTCTCATGGTGCTCTACGGAGCGACGACGGGGCGCGACGGGATCGGTGGCGTCAGCGTTCTCGCGAGCGCAACCCTCGAATCGTCCGAGGACTCGCGGCCCTCGGTGCAGATCGGCGACCCGTTCGCCGAGAAGCTCTTGATCGAAGCCTCGCTCGAGCTCGTCCGCGAGGAACTCCTCGAGGGGCTGCAGGACCTCGGAGGAGCCGGCATCACGTGCGCGGTCAGCGAGTCGGCCGCGCGCGCCGGGTTGGGAGCAGATCTCGACCTCGACGCGGTGCCGCTGCGCGAACCCGGCATGGACGCGTTCGAGATCCTGACGTCGGAGTCGCAGGAGCGGATGCTCGCGATCGTCCACCCATCCAAGTTCGACGCGGTCCGCGCCGTCTGCGAGAGATGGGGCCTGCCGACCGCGGTGATCGCGACCCTCGTGGAGGGCGGTTCGTTCGGGGTCAGGCATCGCGGTGAGGTCGTCGCGACCGTACCCGCGCGCTCCCTCACCGACGACGCTCCCGAGTACGACCGGCCGATGCAGCAGCCTTCCATGGAGGCCGACTCCGCGGGTGGCTCGGCCGAGGACCCGACGTTCCTGCCGTTCGAGAAGGATCTGGGGGAGGCGCTGATCGGCGTGCTCTCCTCGCCCAACGTGGCCAGCAAGCGGTGGGTGTTCGAGCAGTACGACTCATTCGTGCAAGGTCAGACGGTCGCCGGCGCGGGGTCCGACGCCGCGGTCGTGCGGGTTCCGGGGACGATGAAAGGGATCGCGCTCAGCACCGACGGCAAAGGCCGCTACGGCTCCCTCGACCCCTATCTCGGCGCGGCGCACGCGGTGGCAGAGGCGGCGCGTAACGTCGCAGTCACGGGCGCCACGCCGCTGGCGATCACGAACTGCATGAACTTCGGCAACCCCGAACGCCCGGCCGTGATGTGGCAGTTCGCCGAATCGATCCGCGGCATGGCCGACGCATGCACAAGGCTCGGGACGCCGGTGACCGGCGGGAACGTGAGCTTCTACAACGAGTCGGGCGGCTCGGCGATCTGGCCGACGCCGGTGATCGGGATGCTCGGGTTGCTACAGGACTACCGCCTGCGCGTGCCAACCGGGTTCCCGCGGAGCGGACTCGCGATCTACGTCCTCGGCGAAACCTTCGCGGAGCTCGGAGGGAGCGAGTTCGCAGAAGCGGTTCTCGGCGTCGTAGCGGGTCATCCGCCGGCCCTTGACCTCGACAAGGAATCCGCGTTGATCGCTCTCCTCGGAGCGTCCGCCGCGGAGGACCTCCTCGCGAGCGCGCACGATTGCAGCGACGGCGGGATCGCCGTGGCGCTGGCCGAGGCCGCCATCGAGGGTGGACACGGGTTCGCGGTGACGCTCGGCGGGGACCTGCCGCCCCACGTCGCGCTCTTCAGCGAGTCGGCCTCACGCGCGATCGTGAGCGTCGCGCCCGAACGGGAGGAGCGGTTGCTCGCACTGGCGCTGGATCACGGCGTGCCGATCGAGCGCCTGGGAGAGACCGGCGGCCCCCGCGTCGTCTTCGACGGCCTGCTCGAGACGACCGTCCAGGCGCTCCGGCATGCCTACGAGACGGCGCTCCCTCGTCTGTTGGGCGAGACCTCGGCCTGATCGGATCGGGGGATGTTTCTCACGTTCGGCCTCGCCGGCGCGTTGTTCATACGTATGCGTACTCAGGAGAACGAGGCATCGCCGGTCCGAGTCGAGATCGGAGGGACGTGTGAGTGAGGCCACGGTTCCCCCGTTCGAGGCATTCCTCGAAGCCAACCGGGCAACCGTGTACCGGTTCTTGACGGTGGCGGTTGGGCCCGCCGATGCCGACGACGTGTTTCAGGAGACGTTCTTGTCTGCGCTTCGAGCCTATCCGCGGTTGGACGATGGTTCGAAGCTGGATCGTTGGGTGCTGACGATCGCGTCTCGAAAGGCGATCGATCACCACCGGGCCCGGGGCCGTCGACCCGTCCCGACCGAACAGGTTCCGGAGCGCGCGGTCGTCGATCCCTCGCATGCCGACGGCGACGCCCTGTGGTCCGCGGTTGCTTCGCTTCCGCCACGCCAGCGGGTGGCGATCGTTCATCGCCACGTGCTCGACCGGCCGTACGACGAGATCGCGGCGCTGATGGGCTCGTCCCCGGAAGCGGCGAGGGCGAACGTACACCAGGGAACCAAGCGACTCCGAGAGATGATGACGAAGGAGCTGATGACATGAATAGGATCGACCTGAAGAGGCTGTCGACCTCGGTCGAGGCAGAGCCCCGGTCTCGGGAGGCTGCAGCTCGCCTGGCTGACCTGGCGGCGGCCGATCATCTTCTCGACGTCGCGATCGCGACGGTGGGATCGCCAGTCGGTGACCTGCTGGTCGCCGTGACGCCGAAGGGCCTCGTCCGCGTCGCCTTCCAAGATGAGGATCGCGACGTGGTGCTCGAGGACCTAGCCGTCCGCGTCTCGCCTCGGATCTTGACCTCCGCCGGCGCGACCGACGAGGTTCGGCGTGAGCTCGAGGAGTACTTCTCCCGCGAGCGGTTGCGCTTCGATGTGGCTGTGGACCGCCGGCTGATGGGGGAGTTCGCGAAGAAGGTCCTCGGCGCGACCGCCAGGGTGCCGTTCGGGCAGACGTCCACGTACCGCGACATCGCCGCGCGGGTCGGCACTCCGCGCGCGGCCCGGGCCGTCGGCAACGCGCTCGGCTCGAACCCCGTGCCCATCGTGGTCCCGTGTCACCGGGTGCTCCGAACCGGCGGCGGCCTGGGCGGCTACGGCGGCGGCGTCGATCGCAAGGAGCTGCTCCTGCGACTCGAGGGCGCGCTGTCCTGACGTGAACGTCCGGTCGAGTCGCACTGCTACTCTCTAGGCCTCGTGGGCGCGGAGTCACCGAAAGAGGAGTGCGGGCTCTTCGGCGCATGGGCACCCGGCGAAGACGTCGCTCGGCTCACGTACTTCGGTCTGTTCGCGCAGCAGCATCGCGGCCAGGAATCCGCCGGCATCGCGGTCGGCGACGGCCACAACATCCTCGTGTACAAGGATCTCGGGCTCGTCAGCCAGGTCTTCAATGAAGCGACGCTGACGACTCTTCACGGCGACCTCGCGGTCGGACACACCCGGTACTCGACGACCGGCTCGACCACGTGGGACAACGCGCAGCCCGTCTTCAAGACCGACGGTATGCACTCGGTGGCGCTCGGCCACAACGGCAACCTCGTGAACACGCAGGAGCTGGCCGCTCGACTGGGCAAGCCAGGCGCTGCGACCACCGACTCCGACCTCGTCGCCACGATGATGGCGAACGAGATGGCGAGCACCGCCGATCTCGGTGAGGCGGCGCTGCGTGTCCTGCCCCAGCTCGAGGGTGCCTTCTGCTTCGTGATGATGAACGAGCGGTCGGTGTTCGCCGCTCGCGATGCCCACGGCGTGCGGCCGCTCTCGATCGGTCGCCTTCCCAACGGATTCGTCGTCGCGTCGGAGACCTGCGCGCTCGACATCGTCGGGGCCACGTTCCTGCGCGACGTCGAGCCCGGAGAGCTGATCCGCATCGACGATCGCGGTCTGCACTCCATGCGTTTCGCGGAGTCGCCGAAACGCTCGCTCTGCATCTTCGAGATCGTGTACCTGGCCCGGCCCGATTCCAAGATCGGTGGTGCAAACGTTCACGAAGCGCGCCGTGAGATGGGTCGGATCCTCGCTCGGGAACATCCCGCGGACGCCGACATGGTGATCGCCGTCCCGACGACGGGACACTCCGCCGCGCAGGGCTACAGCGAGGTCACCGGCATCCGCTACGGCGACGGCCTCTACAAGAACAACTACGTCGGACGCACCTTCATCCAGCCTTCGCAGTCCTTGCGAGACCTCGGCGTGAAGCTGAAGCTCAACCCGATCCCCGACGCGATCCGCGGCAAGCGACTCGTCGTCGTCGATGACTCGATCGTCCGGGGAACCACGACGAAACAGATCGTTCAGGCGTTGCGCGAAGCCGGGGCGACGGAGGTCCATATCCGCATCACGTGTCCGCCAGTGAAGTGGCCGTGCTTCTACGGCATCGACATGCCGACGCGCCAGGAGTTGATCGGCGCGGACCTCGCCGTCGAGCAGATCCAGGCATACGTCGGAGCCGACTCGCTCGGGTACCTCTCGCTCGAGGGGATGGTGCGCGCGAGCGGGGGTGCCAAGGAGAGCTACTGCCGAGCCTGCTTCGACGGTGAGTACCCGATCCCGGTGCCGGATCACGCCGGCAAGTTCGTGCTGGAAGACCGGCAGCACCTGCCCACCGCGTGAGCGAGGCCGGGGGTCGCACCACCGGCGGCGCGTACCGCGCGTCGGGTGTCGACATCGATGCCGGTGCGAAGGCGGTGGCCCTGATCGCGGACCTCGCGGCGCGCGCGGGCCGCCCTGAGGTCGCCGATGAGCTGGGCGGATTCGCCGGGTTGTTCCAGATCTCCGAGGGGAAGCTGCTCGCAGCGGCCACCGACGGTGTCGGCACGAAGCTCGAGATCGCTCGCGCAACGGGACGGTTCGACACGGTCGGCATCGACCTCGTCGCGATGTGTGCGGACGACGTCGTGTGCACCGGCGCCGAGCCGTTGTTCTTCCTCGACTACCTGGCCGTCGGGCGCGTCGTGCCTGAGACCGTGGCGCAGATCGTCGAAGGTGTTGCCGAGGGTTGTCGACGTGCCGGCTGCGCGTTGCTCGGTGGCGAGACGGCCGAACACCCGGGCGTCATGTCCGACGAGGGATTCGATCTGGCGGGGTTCTGCGTCGGGGTCGTCGATGAGTCATCGATGATCGGCGCGCGCCGTGTGCACGAGGGAGACGCGCTCATCGGCCTGGCGTCGAGCGGCCTTCACGCGAACGGCTACTCCCTCGTGCGCCGGGCGCTCCTGCCCAAGTTCGAGCTCGCTGAGACCGTCGGTGGTCTCGAGCGGCCGCTCGCCGACGAGCTGCTGGAGCCGTGCGCGATCTACGCGAAGGATGTGCTCGCGCTGACGCGCGACGGGTTGATCAACGCCGCGGCTCATGTCACGGGCGGCGGGTTCAAGGAGAACATCCCGCGTGCGTTGCCGCAGGGGATGGGCGCGGACATCCAACGCGGATCGTGGAACCAGCAGCCGATCTTCTCGTTCGTGCAGCGAGAGAGCGGCGCGAGCGACGACGAGATGTTCTCGACGTTCAACATGGGGATCGGCATGGTTCTGGTGGTTCCGCCCGAGCACGTCGACGAGGTGCTCGCGCGCGGCGTCACCGGCGCCGGCGCAACGGCCTCACGCATCGGCCGGGTCGCCGCCGGCGCCGGCGTCCGGATCGCCTGAGGGACGAGCCGCAAGGACTGGCCAGCAGTGACCAGGCCGCATCCCCCGCCGCGTCGACATTCGGCCATCCTTGTAGGCAAGGTGAGCCGTCTCGAAACCACCCACGTGGCTGATGCAGTGGTCGCGCATGTGAGCCGTAGCCTTACTAGATGCCGAGCGAAGTCGATCTTGCCACCAGTGTTCTCGTCGTCGACGACGAGCCGCAGGTCGTTTGGGTGCTTCAGTTCAGCCTGGAAGCCGAGGGATATCAGACCTTCGCCGCACACAATGGACTCGAAGCGCTCGAGGAGATCGCCACCCATCACCCCAAGCTGGTCGTGCTCGACATCATGATGCCGACGATGGACGGCTGGGCCGTGCTGGAGGAGCTGATGAAGGTCCCGCGGCACGAGCGCCCCCGTGTCGTGATCGTCTCGGCCTTCGCCTCCAAGAACGATCGCACGAAAGCGGCGGAGCTCGGCGCCGACGCCTACGTCCCGAAGCCGTTCGACATCGAGGAGCTCCTTTCGGTGCTGCAGCGGCTCGACGCCGCGTCGTAGGCGCTGCGTCGCAGGGTCGACCTGCGCACGCGTGCGTTCTGCTAGTTTCCTAAGGTGAACGCGACCGTTCCCGACACGAGGAACAAGACCGTCGCCCGTCGTGTTCTCGCCGCTGCGCTTCCGGGGGTTCCGCTGAAGGCCCTGCGGCTCCGGATGGCCGGCGAAGGGTTCGATACGTGGGAAGCCGGCGACGTCATCGTGAAGCTCCCGCGGACCGAGGAAACCGCCGCCAAGGTCGAGTCGGAGCGCGTGATCCACGAGTTCCTCGCCGACCCGCTGGGTGAGCTCATCCCCTCGATCCGCGCGATCGGGCCGCCCACCGATGAGTTCCCGTTCCCGTGTCTCGCGCTCGAACGCGCACGCGGGCGGCAGGGGCAGACGATCGAAGGCCCGATCATCCGGCCGAAGCCCTGGGCCGTCGTCACGCTCGCGAAAGCTGCCGGCTCCGCCCTTTCGACGTTGCATTCCGTGTCGCTGCCGGCAGCCCGCGCCGTGGGCATCAAGCGCCGGGATGTGAAGCTGGCGCCACACGTCGACGTGAGCGAAGGAGCTGTCGCACGGGCACGGAAGGTAGTCGGGCAGGCTGTCGATACGTTCCTCGTCGACCCGATCTCCGAACGCTCCATCAAGCCCGGAAAGACGGTCCTGTGTCACGCCGACATCAAAGGTGAGCACATCTTCGTCAGCGAGGATGGAACCCGGATCACGGCGTTGATCGACTGGGCGAACGTCGCGATCGCCGATCCGGCCGTCGACTTCGGAGGGCTCGCGATCTGGCTCGGACCGTCGTTCGTCCGTGAAGCACTCAACGCATATGCGGGCCCCGCCGACGAGGGCACGTTCGATCGGGCGATCTTCCTGGCGCGCGCCGGGATGTTGGTCTATCTGGAAGCCATGCTCGAGGGCCGCGAGAACCCGGCGCCTGCGCCGTTGATCGATGCGCAGCTCCGCGCCGTCTTCGCCTCTTATTAGAGGGTCTACTAGTCCGTAACGGACTAGTGCGGAAACCGCTGATGTTCCTTCGGCACGACCGTCGTGCCTACGGCTCTGCACGTGAGGATCGGCTCGTCGAGGAAATCAGCCGCACTCTCGCTGATGTCGGGGCGAGCCCCACCGATCTTCCAGACCTCGAACTCGCACGCGCGTGAGGTGTTGCCGACGCGCACGATCTTGCCGTTGGCTTCGATCCAGTCACCTGCATACAGCGGCGCCAGGAATTCCACCGACTCGTACGCGCGGAAGAGGCCTTCATCGCCGTCGTGCTTCATCGCGAGCTCGGTGATGAGATCGCCGACGATCTCGAGTTGCTTCGCGCCAGCGACGAGGTTTCCTCCGTAGTGAGCGTCCTCGCTGCCGAACCGGCGTCGGATGCTTGCCGTAGGAAGGTCCGTCATCGTCGTTCCTCCTCGATCTTCGTGCGTCGATGAACTAGGAAGCAGGTGCGTCCGGGACGACCTTGCCGTGGCGGATCCCTCGGGCGGGCACCCGCACCTCGGTTCCGTCCTTCTTGCGGACGAAGTAGGTCTCTGCCTCCTCGTCCCAGCGCTCGAGGAGACCGACCGCCTCGCTCAGATACCCGTTGGGCAGCTCGAACTGGAACGAGACGCGGTGACCGATGTCATCGGGCGTCACGAGGTTCTGTCCCTGCATCGTGGCGGATACTACTTGTCGGGACCCAGGCAGGGGTCAGAGCCGCAGCACGGCCTCCGCGGCCAGCAGCAGCAGACGCTCTCGCGTGTCGAGGTTCGCTTCGAAGCCGCTCGGGTCCCACTGGTCGCCGGACAGGTCGTCCGAGGTCATGAAGATCATCCCGAGCGGGACGTCCCGGAACCGTGCGATCGCGAACAGGGCGGCCGCTTCCATCTCCACGGTGATGCAGCCCTCTGCGACCCGGCGATCCACTTTGCCTCGGGTCTCTCGGTAGGGCGCGTCCGTGGTCCACGTGGTGCCGGCGACGTAGGGGACATCGTGGCTCCGCAGGACGTCCTCGATCGCCAGAACGGCTTCCGATGCCGGCTCGACCCGGCGGCTCGCGGGCAGGTAGTGGTAGCTGGTTCCCTCGTCGCGAACGGCGGCAGTGGGAACCGTGACGTGGCCGATCATGAGGTCGGGGACGAGGCCCCCCGCCATCCCGATGCCCACGAACTTCCGACAGCCGTATTCGATCGCTTCCTCCAAGAAGGTTCCCGCGAGCGGCGCCCCGACCCCGGGATGGAAGACCGCGACGGGATGACCGTCGACCTCGATGCCGTAGACGGGGTGCACGCCGTGAGCCGCCTTCAACTCCCAGAGGACGGGCGTACCCTCTCGTGCGAGCCGCTCGGTGACCTCACCGAACAGGCAGAGGACCGCGTGCTCCGGGGCACGCGCGAGGCGCCCCCTGACGTGTCCGGGTTCGATCACGGCGGTTCGGTCGGCGTCGAACTCCAGGATCGGGGCGTCGGCGTCGCTCGGACCGGGCATCGGGCTGGTGACTAGAGGATGCGCACGATCGAGTTCGAGGGCGGTTGGGGATACGCCTCGGGATGCACGGCCCACGCCAAGATCTCGAGTCCGTCGACGATCCGCGGCCCGGGTCGCGAGAAGTACGAGGTGGCGTCCACGGCGAACACATTGCCGTTGCGCGCAGCAGGCGTGTCGGCGAGCTCGGGATGTTGGAAGAGGCGCTCGGCTTCCTCCTCGGCCTCCTCAAGGTAGTACCCGCACGGCATGAAGACGATGACTTCGGGATTGGCGTCGTGGATCTCGCGGTAGGTGACGGTTCGAGAGGGCTGGCCCTTCTCGTTCAGCAGGTTCGTGGCGCCGACAGCCTCCACCATCTCCGGGATCCAGTGCCCCGCCGCGAACGGAGGCTCCGCCCACTCCAAACAGAAGACCCCGATCGTCGGCAAGCGCATCGCGGTCTGTTTCACGGAAGCCAGACGCGAGCGCATCGCGGCCGACAGCTCGTGTCCCCGATCCTGCACCCCGAGTAACGAACCCACCTCCTCGGGCTGCGCGATCACCTCGTCGAGCGTCTGGGGGTCGAGCGAGACGACCTTCACATCGGGGAGCCCGAGTTGTTCGAGGGCGCGTTGGACCTCGCCGCTCGGCACCGCGCACACGCGGCAGAGATCCTGGGTGAGGATCATGTCGGGTTGCTCGCGACGGAGGAGATCACGGTCGAGCACGTACAGCGCGCCGTCACCGCCCGCCCGTTCGCGAACCGCGGCGTCGATCTCGCGGGACGTGAGCGGCCGGCCCTGGGGGAGCGCGCTCCGCGAGACGACCGGTTTCGTCACGGCGTCGGGCGGAAAGTCACACTCGTCGGTCACGCCGATGAGATCGTCGCCGAACCCGAGCGCGAACACGAGCTCGGTGGCCGACGGCAGCAGCGAGACGATCTTCATCGCGGCAAGTCTCCCAGGCGATCCCCGCTCTGCAAGATTGCGACGAGGTCGGTCAGCGCACGTCCTGCGTCCGCTCCGTCGAGCACCCGATGATCGAACGTGAGCGAGAGCGTGCAGGCGGGACGCGCCACGACAGCACCCTCGACGACGAGCGCCCGCGGCGCGATCACCCCGAGTGCCATGGTCACCGCGCATCCAGGCGTCAGCAACGGCGTGGCCGCCTCGCTGCCGTACGACCCTGTGTTGCTGATCGCGATCGTCGGCCCAGCGACATCCTCCACCGTCAGCCTGTTCTCGCGCGCCGCCTCAGCCAGACGCCGGATCTCAGCAGCCAGATCCTCGATCCCCCGCCGCGCCGCATCCCGCACGACCGGCACGACGAGCCCCCGCTCCGTATCCACCGCAACCCCAACGTCGATCGAGCTATAAACGACGATCTCCTCACCCGCCCACGTCGAATTGATCAGCGGATGCCCATCGATCACGCGGCGCAACGCCGCCACAACCACCGGCAACGGCGACACATCAAGCCTCCCGCGGAACTCCTCCAACGCAGAGCAATCCACCGTCCGAAACGTCGTCACCTGCGGGATAGCAGCCACCCCTGAAAGCCGCTCAGCGATAGCCCGCCGCACAGGAGTAACCGAGACACGTTCGTCATCGCCCCGCGCAACGCCGTGGCCACCCGCCGCACGAACATCTTCCGCCGTAACGCGCCCCCTAGGACCAGACGCATGCACTGACGACAGGTCCACTCCGAGCTCCTTCGCCAGCCTCCGAACCGGCGGCGTAGCACCAACGCCGGCGCCCTTCGCCCCGGTGCCACCAACAGAGGCCGAAGGTCCCAGGCCTGACGGAGAACGGGGGGCGGCGGTGGCGGAGCGGGGGTTGGGTGGGGACTGGCC
>JALYLV010000015.1:24702-61016 GCA_030774035.1 Actinomycetota bacterium | reverse complement strand
CGACGGCGCCGCACGAACCGGTTCCCCTTGTGCTTTCGGGAAATGCGGCGGCCACGGCGCCTCGCCGAGCCCGCCGCGCTCATCCTCGGCTGCAAGCTCCAGCAGCCCGTCCAGGACCCCGACCGCCTCGTCGATCTTCGCGCCCGGATCACCGACCGAGCGAAGCCGCTCGGGCACCGTGAGCATCGTGAACGCCGAGGGGTCGACGTTCGGAACCTCGTCCCAGGCGAGCGGAGTCGAGACGCGTGCGTCGGGAACGGGTCGCACCGAGTACGCGGAGGCGACCGTTCGATCGCGAGCGTTCTGGTTGTAATCGAGGAACACGCCGTGGCGCTCCTCCTTCCACCACGCGGTCGTGGCGATCTCGGGAACGCGCCGTTCGACCTCGCGCGCGAGCGCCAGCGCCGCGCGCCGGACCTCGGTGAACGACCATCGCGGCTCGATGCGGACGTTCACGTGGATGCCGCGCTTCCCGCTCGTCTTGGGGAACCCCTCGAGGCCGTGATCGGACAACACGTCGCGGGCAACGAGCGCGACGTCCCTCACCCAGCCGAACGGCACATCAGGCACGGGGTCGAGATCGATCCGCAGCTCGTCGGGATGATCGACGTCGGTGCCGCGGACCGGCCACGGGTTCACCTCGAGGCAGCCGAGCGTCGCCGACCACGCGAGGTGCGCCGGGTCGGCCATCACCGGCATCTGTGCGGTGCGACCGCTGGGGAACGTGATGTACGCGGTCTGCACCCACTCCGGTGCACCCTTCGGCAGCCGCTTCTGATAGAAGCCGTCGTCCGCCACACCGTTCGGGAACCGGTGCAGGATCGATGGCCGGTTCCTGCATCCCGCCAGCGCCGCGTCGGCGACGGCGATCCAGTACTGGACGAGATCGAGCTTCGTCAGTCCGTCGTCGGGGAAGAACACCTTGCCCGGGTTCGTCACCCGGATCTCCCGCCCGTCAACCTCGAGGCTCTCCGCCTGCTCCGCCATCTCGGCGTCCATCGTGCCAGATGCCGTCAGCGCCTGGGCCAGTGTGGCCACACCCCCCCGGGTGCGTCTTTTCACGCGGCAGAGGGTATCTCCCCGATACCATGCGAATCATGACCGAGCCACCGACATGGAACGAGGTTCAGGAGCTCATCCTCAACCGCAAGCCGCCTCTCGCATGCACCGTGGTGGAGACGAACGGGGCTTCAGAGACTCGTCGGGCGCGTGTTGTGTTTGACGGGGCTGAGGGCTGGTGGATCGACGACGGTGTCCGAACCGAGCTGCGCCTCAACCCCAACAGAGCTGTGTTCGTTGATGATCAAGGTGTAGAACTTGTTGCCCTCGACGCCCTCGTTTACGCGAATGGATGGGTGAAATCTGCGATCGAGGGGCGGCTCCTCGCGTATCTCGACCACGCGCAGGGGCAGTTGCACGGCAACAACGATGTTCTCGGTAGAAGTTGCTGGCTCTACGACGTGGTCGGTCTCAAGGCAGGGAGCGACGCGCCGATCCGACTGGCGATCGATACCGCGACTGGTGTCGTTATGCAGATGCACTCGGTCGGCCCGCCTGCATGGGCGTTAGAGATACGGGACCTGCGCATTGGCTCGCTCGAATAGGCCGGTTGCGGGGCGTTACGAAGCGGTCGTGCCCAGCCTCTCGCCGGCTTCCTTGACTGTCCGAAACACGGTGTCGCCGATATCGGCGGGGTTGCGCACTACCCGGTGGCCCAGCGTTTCGATCGCGTCGAGCTTCGCGGTCGCGGTGTCGCTGTCGCCACTGATGACTGCGCCGGCGTGACCCATGCGACGCCCGCGGGGCGCCGAGACGCCCGCGATGAACGCGACGAGCAGCTTCGTCATGTATTGGGCGGCCCAGGTTGCGGCCTCGACCTCCTGCTGGCCACCGATCTCGCCGATCATCACGACGACGTCCGTCTCGTCGTCGTTCTCGAACGCCTGCAACACCGTCTTGAAGTCGGTGCCGTTGATCGGGTCGCCTCCGATGCCGACGCAGGTTGACTGGCCGAGGCCGAGCTTCGTCATCTGTGAAACGGCTTCGTAGTTCAGCGTTCCCGAGCGGCTCACGACGCCGACGCGGCCCTTGAGGTAGATGTGGCTCGGCATGATCCCGACCTTGCACTCTCCCGGCGTGATGATGCCGGGGGAGTTGGGGCCGATGATGCGGGTCGAGCGGCCGGCGAGGTAGCGCTTCGTGCGCACCATGTCCTGCACGGGAACTCCGTCCGCGATGATGACGGCGACGTCGATGCCGGCCTCGACGGCTTCCAGCAGCGAATCGGTCGCGACGGTCGGTGGTGTGAAGATGCCGCTCACCTTCGCGCCGGTCTCGAGCACGGCGTCTTCCACGTTGTCGAACACGGGCAAGCCGAGGTGCGTCGTACCACCCTTGCCCGGTGTGACACCGCCGACGACCTGTGTCCCGAACCTCATCGCCTCTTCGGCGTGGAACGTCGCGTGCTGGCCGGTGAAACCCTGAATGATGACCTTCGAGTCCTTGTCGACGAAAACGCTCACGGTGCGAACCCCTCGCTGCTCACGGAAACCTCAAGTGAGGCAACGGCTTTCGAGGCTGCATCGTCGAGGTCATCGGCTTGGACCAACGCGAGGCCGCTCTCGTCCAGGATCTTCCGGCCCTCCTCGACGTTCGTTCCGGCGAGTCGGACGATCACCGGGACGTCGATCTTCTGGTCGCGAGTGGCTTGCACGACGCCTTGAGCGATCCAGTCGCAGCGGTTGATGCCGGCGAAGATGTTCACGAGGATCGCTTTGACGTTGGGATCCTTCAGCACGATGCGGAACGCGTTCGCGATCTTCTCCGGGCTGGCGCCACCGCCCACGTCAAGGAAGTTCGCCGGCCTGCCGCCGTGGTGAACGATCGCGTCCATCGTGGCCATGGCGAGTCCGGCGCCGTTCACGATGCATCCGACGCTGCCGTCGAGCGCGATGTAGTTCAGCCCGTGGCCAGTCGCCTCCACCTCCTTCGGGTCCTCCTCGTCGAAGTCCCTCAGCTCGGCCACCTCGCTCTGCCTGAAGAGCGAGTTGTCGTCGAAGGTCATCTTGGCGTCGAGCGCCATCAGGTCGCCGTCGTCGCTCACGATGAACGGGTTGATCTCGAGCAGGAGGCAATCCTTGTCCCGGAACAGCCGGTAGATGTGCTTCAGCAGTCGCGTGAACGGGGTCGCGCGGTTCGCCAGGCCGATCGCCGCGGCGACCTTCCGGCACTGGAAATCCAACAGGCCGACGCCGGGGTCGACGTACTCGGTGTGGATCGCCTCGGGGTTGGACTCGGCGACCTCCTCGATGTCGACGCCGCCTTCCGCGCTCGCGATCACCACGATCCGCTGCGAGACGCGGTCGACGATCAACGAGAGGTAGAACTCGCGCTCGATGCGGGATGCGCGTTCGACGAGCACCCGCTGGACGAGCTGGTCGGCTCCGGCGGTCTGCGCCGTCTTCAATCGTGAGCCGATCATCTGGTCGGCGAGCTCCGCGACTTTCTGAGCGGAGTCGGCGAGCTTGACCCCGCCGGCCTTGCCGCGGCCGCCGGCGTGGATCTGCGCCTTCACGACCCAGCGGCTGCCGCCCAGCTCTTCGGCGACACGAGCCGCCGCCCGGTCGCTGTAGACGACCTCGCCGGGTGGGACGGGCACGCCGTAGGAGCGCAGGAGCTCTTTGGCTTGGTACTCGTGGATGTTCATCCGCTCACCGGGCCTGCATCTGCTCGACCATCCGAACCAGGTTCTCCGCCATACGGATCGAGGCGGCGTCGATGAGGCGGCCGTCGAGCGAGACCGCACCCTTGCCCTCCTTCGCGGCGGTCTCCATCGATTCGAGGATCCGTTTCGCGCGCGTGACTTCGGTCTCGCTCGGCGTGAAGACCTCGTTGGCCAGCGCGACCTGGTCGGGATGGATCGCCCACTTGCCCTCGCAGCCGAGGGCGGCCGCACGTCGCGCTGCACTGCGGTACCCGTCGTGATCGTTGAAGTCCCCGAAGGGTCCGTCGACCGGGCGGAGGCCTTCTGCTCTGCATGCCGCAACCATGCGGGAGATTCCGAAGTGCCACTGGTCGCCCCAGTGCACCTCGCGGGCACCGGTCTCTTGGTCCGGATCGGTCAAGACCGCGTAGTCGGGGTTCGCGCCACCGATGTTCGTCGTGCGGGCGCGGACGCTCGCCGCGTAGTCGGCCACGCCGAAGACCATCGCCTCCAGCCGATCGGGACGCGCATGGGAGATCGCCTCGACGTTGGCCATCCCTTTCGCCGTCTCGATCAGGATGTGGATCCCGATGCGGCCCGGCTCCCAACCGTTGCGCTGCTCGATCTGATCGAGCAGCGTGCCGACGAACTCGACGTCGGATGGTGAGCCGACCTTCGGAACAAGGACGGTGTCGAGCCTGTCCCCGCACGTCTCGACGACCTCGACAACATCGCGGTAGCACCAATGCGTGTCGAGTCCGTTGATCCGCACGCTGACCGCGCACCGCGACCAGTCATGCGTGCGCAGGGCGTCGATCACGTTCGCGCGCGCCTGCTCCTTGTCGTCGGGTGCGACGGCGTCCTCGAGGTCGAGGAACACGACATCGGCGCCGAGCGTCGCCGCCTTCTCCATGGCGCGCAGGTTCGTGCCCGGGACCGCGAGCTCGCTGCGATGAAGCCGGGCCTTGTCGGTCATCGCGTACGGCACGTCCCCGGCATCATCGGGGGAGCACGGCGTCGAAGGCCGCCAGCACACGATCGGCGGTCTCACGGTTCGCGTTCACGCCCATCAGGCCGACGCGCCAGATCGGAGGAGCCTTCGGCCCCAGCCCGCCGCCGATCTCGATCCCGTGCTCGCGCAGGAACCGCGTCTGCACTTCCTTGCCGTCGATGCCCTCGGGCACCTTCACGGCGGTCAGCTCCACGAGCTGGTGCTCGGAGTCGGCGAGCAGCTCATAGCCGCGCCCGCGGATCTCGTCCTGGAAATAGCGTCCGGCGTCGGCGTTTCGGGCCCAGCGGTTCTCGAGCCCCTCCTCCAGCGCGAGGCGCACGCCGGTGTACAGCGCGTAGAACTGCAGGATCGGCATCGTGTGGTGGTAGGTGATCGGCCGGTCGATCCAGTACTTCGAGAGCTCCTCGAAATCGTAGTAGTAGGGCACCGCGGACTTGTGCGAACGCATCGTCTCGATCGCGCGATCGGAGATCGTGACCGGCGCGAGACCCGGGGGACAACCCAGCGCCTTCTGCGAGCACGAGTAGCCGAAGTCGAGCCCCCATCCGTCGGCCTCGACCTGCTGCCCGCCGAGCGAGGTGACGCAGTCCGCGTAGAGCAGCGCGTCGCTCCCGCTCGCCTGCATCGCGGACCCAAGCTCCGCGAGAGGGAACTCGGCACCGGTGGACGTTTCCGCATGCACGGCGGTCACGATCTTGGCGTCGGGGTTCGCCGCGAGGGTTTCCATGATCCGGTCCACGGTCACGATCTGTCCGAGATCGGCCGACAGCTCGACCACGTTCGCGCCGACGCGATGCGCGAAATCGTTCAGGCGCGAGCCGAAGAAGCCCCAATGCGTGCTGATGATCTTGTCGCCGGGTTCGACGAGGTTCATGAATCCGGCTTCCATGGCGGAGTTGCCCGAGGACGAGAGCGAGATCGTGAGGCCCTGATCCCCTCGGCGCCACAGCGCCCGCAGGCCCACGACGAGGTTGTCGAGGAGGTCCCAGAAGTCGGGGTCGAGGTGGCCGTTCATCGGCAGCTGCATCGCCTCGAGCACCTTCGGGTGCACGTTGGAGGGCCCGGGGCCGCAGAGCAGCCGGTCGCCGGGGGTGAGCGCCGGGATCGACACGCTTGCCTCAGTCATGGCTGATCTCCCTTTCTTCTGGCTGTCCGTTTCGCTGTGGTTCGGGCGTCCTTCTGGCCTGCACGCAGCAGCGCCGTCCTGAACGACCGTTCAAACTCGGAGTATAGGCCGCGAGCGGGTCCCCGCGATAGTCGCCCGCTCAGCCGGTGTTCTGCAACCCCGCGGCGACACCGCTGATCGTCGCCCGAACGAGGCGCTCCGAGGTTGCGCTGGGTCGTGACGCGAGGGATCGCAGCTGCAGGAACGAGAGCGCGTCGACGTAGGGGTTGCGGAGCTCGATCGCGCGCTGCAGCGACGGCCGACAATCGAGCAATCGAACGTGACCCGTGGTCGACAGGACGAGGTCGGTTGTGCGCACGAGCTCGTCGCGGATCACGACGGTGAGGTCCGGCCGTTGTCCCCGTTCCAGGTAGAGCTCCGCGATGTCGAGATCGGCCTTGGCGAGGGACAGTTCCGCGTTCTCGATGAACGCTGTGAAGAAGGGCCAGTCGCGGAACATCCGGCGCAGCTTCCCCGGTCCGCCGCGGCGCGAGGCGACCGCGTCGAGTCCCGCTCCGAGACCGAACCATCCCGGGAGGTTCACGCGAGATTGCGCCCATGCGAACACCCATGGGATCGCGCGGAGGTCCTCGAGCTCGTCGATCTCTCGCGCCGATCTCGCGACCGGTCTCGACGCGATCGGCAGCGTGCCGATCTGCTCGATCGGCGTCACTCGCCGGAAGAAGGGAACGAATCCGGGCCCGAGCACGAGCCGCTGGTACGCGTCGGCCGACGCGGTCGCCATCGTTTCGATCTCATCGGCGAACGGCTCGGCCGGATCCGGTCGATCCGGGTTGACCGACGCGCGGATCACCGCGTTCGTGAGCTGGTCGAGATGGTGTCGGGCGATCGTCTGGTTGCCGTAGCGGGCGAACGCCACTTCTCCCTGCTCGGTGGCTTTGAAGTGTCCGGCCACCGAGCCGGGCGGCTGGCCCAAGATGGCTCGGTTCGCCGGGCCGCCGCCGCGCCCCAGCGCGCCGCCGCGCCCATGGAACGTCGTGAGCGTGATGTCTCGATCCTTCGCCCAGGCCGTGAGCGCCTGTTGCGTCCGGTACAGCTCGAGGTTCGCGGCCAAGACCCCAACCTCTTTGGCCGAGTCTGAGTAGCCGACCATGACCTCGAGCCGGCGGTCGTTGCGCCCGAGACGCCGGCGGGCGCCGGGAAGGGCGAGCCATGCATCGAGGATCGCCGGAGCCGTCGCCAGCTCGTGGCGCGATTCGAACAACGGCACCGCCTGGATCGTCGGCGGCACATCCGGGGAGGCGAGCCGGGCCAAGGCGTGGACGGCCGCCAGGTCGGCCGGACCACGCGTGAAGCTCACGATCACGCGGGAGCATGCCTCCTCGCCGAATCGGCGTTGGATCCTCTCGATCGCGAAGAACGTCGCCAGGACCTCTCGTGTCGAAGACGATCGCGCACGAGGACGATCGGTTGCCGCTCGCGCTCGCCGCGCTAGACGGTCCAACGCTCGGGCGTCTCCGCTTGCCTCGGGTGCGAGCTCGGCGATCGCCTCAGAGAGGGCCGAGGCGTGCTGACGAACCTCCATCGATGCTAGATGGAACCCGAACGTCTCCGCTTGCCAGGCGAGGTGCTGGACCTCACCGAACGCCAGGCGGGGGGCACCGCCTTCGTTCAGCGATCGCTGCAGAACCGCCAGATCGCTCAGGAACGCCGTCGCGGATGGGTACGCGGCGCGGCTTCCACGTCCGGCCCGCGTTGCTGCGAGGCGCTCGGCCGCGAGGACGAGCTTGCGCCGATGAGGAGCGTCGGGCAGCTTGCGATCGAGATCGGCGGCAACGGCCGGCAGATCCGCGGCATCTCGCGCGAGCGAGGCGCGCAATGGTCTGTTCGGTGGCACATCGCGATCGCTCACCGACAGGGACCGCGCGATCCGTCTCGCCGCGCGCTCGAGCCCCCGAAGGACGTGGTCGGTCTGCACCTCGACGGCCGCGAGCGTGACCTCGGACGTGACCGAGGGATTCCCGTCGCGGTCGCCGCCCACCCATGTGTTCCATCGCAGGAACGGCTTGAAGGCAGGAGCGCGGGCTCCGCACCCGACGGGATCGATCGCGCGGTCGACCTCGCGGTAGAAGAGCGGGATCGTCCGGAAGATCGTCTGGTCGAACAGCGCCATCACGGCTCGGACCTCGTCCAGCGGCTCGGGACGGTGACGACGGATCGGATCCGTTCGCCACAAGCCCATGATCTCTTCGGCGAGGCGCCGCTCGGTCTCGAGGGCGTCTTCCGTCGGCGCTCGCGGATCGTCGTGGCGTTCGAGCAGTTCGGCGATGCGCCACAGATGTTCGACGACGGCGCGTCGCTTCGCCTCGGTCGGATGAGCGGTCAGCACGGGAACGATCTCGAGGCCCGAGATCGCAGTCGCCGGGTCGGCACCAGCGCGGGTCACCTCGAGCAACGCGGTGGCGATCGTCCCCGCCCCGGGCCCTTGGGCGCGTTCGCGGAGGGTACGAACCCGGTGGTGCTCCTCGGCCGCGTTCACCAGCTGGAAGTACGCCGTGAACGCGCGGATCACGTCTTCGGCCCGAGCCGGATCGAGCGCGGCCACCAGCGCAACGACGGATCGGCGCCTCTGTGGGCTCGGCCGCGTGCGGAGCGCGATCGTTGCCGTGCGGAGCCGCTCGACGTCGGCGAGCAACTCGGGCCCCCCGCTCTCCGCGATCGCATCGCCGAGCAGGGTCGTCAGGAGGCGAACGTCACGCCTGAGCGGATCGGGAAGCGGCCGCTCGCGGCGGCCGGTCGTGGCCGCCGAACGAGCGGTCATCGGATCATCCCGTGAGTACCTCCGGGTTGAGCAGCGTCGGGGGCCTCGTGCCGTCGAGCGCGGCGAACACGTTGTCGACGGCAAGGTTACCCATCGCGTCACGAGTGTCGAACGTCGCGCTTCCGAGGTGGGGGATAACGACGGCGTTCTCGAGTGCGAGCAGCCGCGGCTCCACCTCGGGCTCGTTCTCGAAGACATCGAGACCGGCCCCGAAGATCTCACCGGACTCGAGTGCGTCGGCGAGCGCAGATTCATCCACCACGGGCCCGCGAGACGTGTTCACGATCACCGCGGTGGACTTCATGCGCTTGAAGGCCTCGCTCCCGAAGAGGTGTCGCGTGTCCGGCGTGAGGTTCGTGTGGATCGAGATGAAGTCCGCCTCCTCCAGCAGGTCCTCGAGCTCCCGACGCTGCGCGCCGGTCTCCGCCTCGACGGACGGGGGCAGGTCGACCGCGTCGGCGTAGATCACCTGCATGCCGAAGCCCTTCGCGCGGCGCGCGACTGCTTGGCCGATCCGGCCGAACCCGACGATGCCGATCGTCTTGTGGTGGACGTCTTGACCGAGCATCATCAGCGGGCCCCAGATCCAGGGCTCCCCGCGTCGCAGGAACCGCTCTCCTTCGCCGATGCGACGAGCGGCGGCCATGAGCAGCACGAACGCCGTGTCCGCCGTCGTCTCGGTGAGCACGTCCGGTGTGTTCGTCGCCAACACGCCGGCCGCCGTGCACGCGGGCACATCGATGTTGTCGAAGCCGACGGCGTGATTCGCCACGATCTTCAGCTGCGGCCCGGCAGCGGCCAAGAGCTCCGCATCGACCTTCTCGGTCAGCATCGTGATCAGCGCCTCGCGCCCCGCGACGACCTGGAGCAGCTCTTCGCGGGGGATGCCGAACTCGTTCTCGTGCACCGTCACCGCGCACCGCGCGCGCAACCGTTCGAGCGGCTCCGGCCTGATGGGCCGGGTGACGAGGACATCGGGTTGTTCGGTCATATCGGTGTCCCTTTCAGATAACGAGCCTGGAAGCAGGAAGGCCGAAGTATGCCCGAACCGAACGCCTGGGCGGTAGCCGGGAGACCGGTGCCCCGAGCCACGTGCGAGGATGGGCCGTGGCCACGCCCGATCCGATCCTCGAGACGGAGCGCCTGCGTCTGCGGCCTTTCGCCGCCGATCTGGCCGACCTGGACGCCCTGCACGCGATCCAGTCGGATCCCGAGCACATGCGGTTCTATCCGCACCCATTCAGCCGGGACGAGTCCCGGATGTGGATCGAACGCTCGCTCGAGCTCCTCGCCAAGCGCGGTTTCTCCCTGCTCGCGGTCGAAGACCGGGCGACCGGCGGATTCCTGGGAAGCGTCGGGCCGACCATCCAGAACGTGGACGGAGTGGAAGAGATCGAGCTCGGTTGGTCGATCGCCCCCGACCGTACGCGGGAAGGCCTCGCGACCGAGGCGGCCGCCGCCTGCCGCGACTGGAGCTTCGCCGAGCTCGACATCGAGCATCTGATCGCGCTCGTCCGGCCTGAGAACGAACCGTCCCGCGGCGTCGCCGAGCGCATCGGCATGACGGTGTGGAAGGAAACGGTTCACGGGACGATGGCGTGGCGACACCTCGTGTACCGGATCGATCGCGACGAGCTCAGACTCGCCTGAGAGGCAGTCCTAGTCGACGACGTCGATCTTGTCGATCCTCACGTCCTCTTGCGGTCGGTCCTGCGGCCCGACGGAGACCTTCGAGATCGTTTCGAGGACCTCGTAGCCGTCGGTCACCTCTCCGAAGATCGTGTGCTTGCCGGTGAGCCACGTCGTGGGGGCGACCGTCAGGAAGAACTGGGATCCGTTCGTTCCCGGGCCGGCATTCGCCATCGCGAGCAGTCCTGGCTTGTCGAAGGACGGTCCGCCGGGCGGGCATTCGTCTTCGAACCGGTAGCCGGGTCCACCCATGCCCGTGCCCGCAGGGTCTCCACCCTGGATCATGAAGCCGTCGATCACCCGGTGGAAGATCGTCCCGGGGTAGAGAGGCTCGGACTTCTTCTGTCCGTCACGCGGGTCGGTCCACTCGAGCCCTCCCGTGGCGAGCCCGACGAAGTTCTCGACCGTCTTCGGTGCGTGCTCCGGTAGCAGCTTTACGGTGAACGAGCCTTTGTTCGTGACGAACGTTGCAGTGGTCATGGCGACGGAACCTTTCGCAAGCGTGGACGCCTCAGTGTACGGCGGGTTCGCGGGGATATCCTCGCCGGAGTGAACGACCAGGACGTCGATCTGCGGAGCCGCCCCTCCGGGCCCGTTGAACCCGCTTCCCCGCGGCTTCTCGACGGTGTCAGGTATTGCGTTGTGGTCTTCCTCGTCGTTCGCCTGGGCTTGTCACTCCTTAGCGTCGTCGGCGCGCACCTGATCGAGCCGCTGGCTCCCGTGATGCCGCCGGGGATGTCCCCGGTGGCGGCAACCGGCGGCTGGCACAACATCTGGGACGGCACCGAGCGCTCCGACGCGTTCTGGTTCGAGAAGGTCGCCGATGAGGGCTACCGCAAGGGCGACGCGAGCGCCGCGTTCTTCCCGTTGTATCCCGTCGCCATGCGCGCTCTGTCCTGGGTTTTCGGTGGCTCGACGCTTGCCGCTGGTCTCGCGGTTTCGAACGGAACCTTCCTCGGGGCGCTCGTCGTTCTCTACGGACTGACCACGATGGAGTTCTCTCGATCCATGGCGCAGCGGACCGTCGTTCTGATGTCGATCTTCCCGACGGCGTTCTTCTTCATGGCGCCGTACGCAGAGTCGCCCTTCCTGTTGTGCTCGGTGTCGGCCTTCTGGTTCGCGCGGCGAGATCGGTGGTTGCTCGCCGCGTTCGCCGGAGCGCTCGCGGCGCTCACCCGGAGCATCGGGATCGTTCTCGTTCCGGCGCTCGCCGTGGAAGCCTTCCTCCAGTGGCGGCATGCTGGGAAGCCTCTCGTTCCCAGGCTGAACGCCGCTCTCGCCGTGGCGGTCGGTCCCTTGCTGTACCTGTCGTGGTGGCAACTTCGTTTCCGTGACTTCACCGCTCCTTTCGATGCGCAGGCGTATTGGGGTCGCACGTTCGACTGGCCGTGGATGACCGTGCTCCATGCGTTGAGGCTGGCGTGGGACACGACCGCGGCCGGAGGCGGGGGAGGCGGCTATTGGCTCACGGATGTGCTCGTTGCAGGAACGGTGATCGGCGCCGTCGCGGTGGGAGCGCGTCTGCTTCGCCCCTCGTATCTCGTGTTCGCAGCGGCGAGCTTGATCGTTCCGCTCAGCTACCCATTCCCCGGCAGGCCGTTCGTGTCGCTGCCGCGGTTCGCTGCCGTCGTGTTCCCCGCGATATGGGTGATCGCGAAGGCCGTCGAACGCCGACCGGCGACGTGGCCCATCGTTGTCGGTTCGTCCGCGGCCCTGTACGGCGTGTTCGTCCTGTTGTTCGTCAACTGGCACGTCATCCTATGAGTTGTTCGGACAACGCCTCCGGGGTGGTCACCGGAAGCTTGCACGCGAATCGCTCACAGACGTAGGCGGTCGCACGACCCTCGAGGGCGACCCGGTCCGCGAGCAGCGCGACCGCGCTGCGCGACGCTTCATCATCCGGCGCCGCCACGGCAAGCACGACGTTTGGCAGGTACCTCGCGGTCGTCACCTCCGTCGCGAGCGTCCGTGTGGTCGCATCGTCGGGATCCCCGATCACCGCGACCTCGCGCGACGGACCGAGATAGAGATCCAGCGCGCACAGCGCTGTGCCGAACCCGGTTGGGGCCAAGCGCATCTGGTCTCGAACCAGACGCAGGGCGTCGACCGCAGCGCGTTCGTACGTGTCGTCGCCGGTGAGCAGCGCCAATCGTTGCAGCACGTCTGCCGCGACCGAGTTGCCGCTGGGAACGGCGTTGTCGTACAGCTCCTTGGGACGGATCACGAGCGGTGTGGCATCGGCGCCGGTCTGGAAGAACCCGCCGCGTTCCTCGTCACGGAAGAGGCGGAGCAGCTCGTCGGCGAGCCCGCGCGCCTGTTCGAACCAACGCAGCTCGAAGGTCGTCTCGTAGAGCGCGAGGCATGCTGCCGCCATCAGCGCGTAGTCGTCGGCGAAACCGGGAACGCTCGCCACGCCGTTCCTCCACGACCGCAACAGCCTGCCTCGTTCGTCCCGCAGGTGCATGAGCAGGAACTCCGCGCAGCGAACCGCCGCCTCGATGTATGCGGGCGCATCGAACGCCCGTCCACCTTCCACCAGTGCATGGATCGCGAGGGCGTTCCACGCGGTGAGGATCTTGTCGTCGGTCGCGGGTCGGATCCGATTCTGGCGTTCCTCAAAGAGCAGCGACCGAGCGTCAGCGATCTCGGCCTCGAGCTCCTCTGGCGTTCGTCCCGACTCCGCGGCGACCGCCGCGACCGTGAGCGGGCGCCACAGGACGTTCGTGCCGTCCCAGTTCCCCCCGGGCACCGCGCCGAAGGCCGTGGCCACGGTCTCGCCGACCAACCCGACGAGCTCTGGCCACGTCCACGAGAAGTACTTCCCCTCGATGCCTTCACTGTCGGCGTCCTGTGAGGACCAGAAGCCCCCTTCCGGATGTTGCATCTCACGCAGGAGGTAGTCGAGCGTCTCGCTCGCGATCCGGCGGAAGCTTTCGTTGCGCGTCACGTGCCACGCCCGCGCGTACAGCCGCGCGAGCTGCGCGTTGTCGTACAACATCTTCTCGAAGTGAGGCACATGCCACGTTGCGTCGGTTGAGTACCTCGAGAACCCTCCGCCGAGCTGATCGTAGATCCCACCCTCGGCCATCTTCTCGAGCGTGACCGTGAGCATCTCGAGCGCCGTGCTATCGCCGCGGATCGCCCGGCGGAGTACGAACTCGAGCACCATCGGCTGCGGGAACTTCGGGGCGCCGCCGAAGCCTCCCCACTTGGGATCGAACGATCCGCGCAACACGCCGAGCGCCTGACGCGCGATATCGCCATCGAGCGGCTCGATCGATCGTTCGGTCAGACCCGCGCGGGCCATCGTCTCGGTCACTCGTTCAGCCTGATCGTCGATCTCATCACGCTTGTCTCGCCAGGCTTGTGCGATCCCGGTCAGGACCTGACGGAAGGACGGCATCCCGTGCGCCGGCTCCTTCGGGAAGTAGGTGCCGGCGTAGAACGGCCGCCCCTCGGGCGTCAGGAAAGCGGACATCGGCCACCCACCTCGTCCCGTCATCGCTTGCACGGCGTCCATGTAGATGGAGTCGACGTCGGGCCGCTCCTCGCGGTCGACCTTGATCGAAACGAAGTGCTCGTTCATCAGCGCGGCCGTCGCGTCATCTTCGAACGATTCTCGCTCCATCACGTGGCACCAATGACACGCCGCGTATCCGACGGAGAGGAAGATCGGCTTCTCCTGCGTGCGAGCTCGCTCGAGCGCCTCTTCACCCCAGGGGAACCAATCGACGGGGTTGTGGGCGTGCTGCAGCAAGTACGGGCTGGCCTCACCCGCCAAGCGGTTCGGTCGAGATGACGTCATGTGCCCAGTCTCTCGCGTGCGGCGCGTTCGCTCCATCCGCCCCGAGTAGCTCCATCCGCCCCGAGTAGCCTTCGGCCGATAGAGGAGACGAGATGGTGGACGAGGGGAACCCCAAGGGCAACGGATGACGAAGGTGGCGATCGGTGCCGGGCACCCGGTGATCATGGGTGTCATCCGCCTCTCGTGCTCGTCCATCGCGGGTGTCGAGATCGTCGGAGAGGCATCGTCGACAACGGACGTCGTCGAGCTCTGCCGGACCCAATCACCCGATCTGCTCGTGCTGGAGCTGGACCTCGAAGATGGTGACGGGCTCGATGCCCTTCGGACCCTCTACGGCGAAGGCGTCGAGCTGCCCGTCCTCGCGTTGAGCGATCGCACCGACGGAGCCGCCGTGCTCGATGCGATGCGGGTCGGCGTCCGGGGCTACCTGGGGAAAACGCACGAGCTTCGAGACATCGCCGATGCGATCCGCCGGGTCGCGTCCGGGGAGAAGGTCATCGCTCCCGGGCTTGAGCGAGCGGCCATGGTCGCGCTCGGCCGACTCGCGAGGCGGGCGCGTGAGGGGTCGGAGATGAGCGCGCGCCTTTCCCCGAGAGAGCGGGAGATTCTGCTTCTGATGAGCGACGGACTGACGATGCGACAGGTCGCTCGCAGGCTCTCGATCTCACAACGCACCGTCGAGACGCACGTGGCGAAGCTCTACCGGAAGCTCGGCGTTCGCACCCGTATGCAAGCGATCGCGCGCGCGTCCTCGTTGGGCCTGATCGATCTCCGATAGGACCAGCCGGCGCCCTCGGCGCAGGCCCGCAAACAACCTCCGCAGAGGGGTTCAGTTATGGTCGGCGACCTGCCGATATGCATCACAGGGATGGTAGCCGCGGGTCATAGGACCGAGCCTATCCGTCTCATATGCTACGGAGGCAGATGAGCACACGACGCGGTAGCGCGCAGACACCCGAGCCGGCGCCGCGTCGGCGTCTCGGCGTTGTCGTTGTCGACCCCTTACCTGTCGTTCGCGCGGGCATGTCGCTGCTGATCGCCGGCAGGCCGGATATGGAGGTTCTCGCGGAGGCCGGGACGGCAGACAAAGGGCTCGCCGCCCTGCTTCGGGTCCGTCGGTCACGGGTCGTCGTGCTCGTGGGCTTGGGACTCGTCGGGGAGCACGACGCGTACTGGCTGATCCGAACCCTGCGGGAGCGGCTCCCGTCTCACGCCGTTCTCGGGTGCGGTGCGAACGCCGATCCGACGATGATCTCGCGCGCGCTGTTCGTCGGCGCCGACGGATTCGTCGACAAGAACGTCGATCCCCTCGAGTTCCTGCAGTCGCTTCGGAAGGCCGCCGATCGAGAGATGGTCCTGGCCGGTCCCGCGGGCGCCGCGGTCGGCCAGATCGCCGACGGGATCGAGCGTCGACGCGAGACCCAGCTGAAGCTCACCGACCGCGAACGCGAGGTGTTGGTGGTGGCCGCGCAAGGACTCAGCGCTCGAGAGATGGCGACGCAGTTGGGCGTGAGGGAGCGGACCGTTACGACCCACCTCGCGCGAATCTACGGGAAGCTCGGCGTCGGCAGCCGTCTCGCCGCCGTGCGCATGGCCGCGCAGTCCGGCCTCGTGTCGGTTGGCTCGCCCGAGTAGCTCAGCTCGCCTCCGCCGGCGAACCCGCCCGTACGAACAACACGCCGTCGCGGTCTTCGTATACGGCCGTCCACAGCGGGCTGACGCGCATCACGGCGAGCAGACTCGAGAAGTCGTCCCGGTCGACGACGACGGCCTGCACCTTCCATGAATCAAGGACCTGCTGCCACCGGGAGCCAGCAACGTGGATCTCGTTGTAGTCGTTCCACACGCTCGCGGGGAAGATCTCGATCCGAGGATCCGTGAAGACGGGGATCGATGGCTGTGCGAACTCGAACCACGACGCCCATGGTTCCGAGACGAAGAGCCTCGTGTCAGGGGAGAGCGTTCCGTTAACGGCGTCGGATAGACCGACCGGAGCTTGGGAGAGCATCGCCGTGGCGGAGCTGCCGCGCCAGTACGGCAACGCGATGACGAGTCCCGCGACGAGCACGGCGACGACGAGGCGGTTCATTACCGCGGACCCGGCGCGCTCGGCGTCGTGCCGTTCCTCAGTTTCGAGGTGGTCCGATCCGGCGATGCCGGCGACGATCACGGGGGCGACGAGCCCCCACCACACGATGCCGCGCACGGCGGGCAACGCCAGTACGAAGAACCCGGTGAGCCACAGCAGGTCTGCCCAGGGGACACGTTCCTCCCTTCGCGCGAGGTAAGCCATCACACCGAGGGCGCTGCCGAAGAACGCCGCTCCCCCGAAGGATCTGATCGTGACGGGCGCCCACTCGGTCACGTTGTTGCGAACGACCGGGTTCGTGACGAGCTGATATGCGTACGTCCAGACGCTCGGACCGAACGGCGTGATGAACGTGGCCGCCACCGTGGCTGCGCCCACGACGAGGAGGCGGCGAGCTTCCTTACGGTGTCCCTCGGCAAGCTCCGTCGCAAAGGTCAGCCCAACCAGAAGAGGTGCCAGCACGAAGGTCCCGTGAACGTTGGCCCAGACGGCGGCGAACACCGGCGCTAGCCAGACCCGGCCGGGGTGCGCTCTGCGAGAGGCGAGGGCCCACAGACACGCGGCGAACAAGGTGATCGCGAACAGCTGCGGGCGCATCGCCAGTGCCTGGATCGCGACCAAGAAGCCGCAGAGCGAGAGGACCGATGCGGTGCGGGGGGAGGCCCCGCGTGCCCGGCAGGCCAGGTAGACGAGGCCGATCGCTGCCGCGACGAGCCCGGCCCTCACGAGCGACGTTGTGGCCCACCCCCCCAGGCGGTGGGTGAGTGCGAGCAGGACCTGCGCTCCCCACTGCTGATCGAACCACCGACCGCCCGGGACGGAGAACGTGAAGGTGTCGACGCGAGGGATGTGGCCGGTCCTGAGGATGCCGTCGCCTGCGCGTACCTGATAGGCGAGGTCGATCGCAACCATCCGGCTCGCCATCGCGGTGGCGGAGGCGATGAGGACGGGAAGGAGGGCCCAGACGCGGTCGAGGGTCAGGCCGCGGCGGGGGCCGATCTTGAGATCGCCAGTGAAGTTTCCGCCGCCATCTGCCGAAGGAGTGCGCATGGGATTCCATCCTAGGGACAGCCTGATGGTGGTTGGGTAGATGCACGTACGAGCCGGTGCTCTCATTACGTACGTAGAAGTACGTAGAAATCGTCAGGGAAACTCGGAATTCCAACGTAGGCCAGGTGCTCGTACCGTGGCTATCCAAGGAGTAGCATCCGCCCGGGCCAGTGGCCCGCGGATCTCTCATGAGGAAGGGGGGTGACATGTTTCTTCGTACGTACATCGGCATCACCACTTGGTGGGACGGGCTCAAGACCCGCGCTCAGGAAGAGGGGGGCGCGACGGCGGTTGAGTACGCGCTGATGGTGGCGCTGATCGCCATCGTCATCATCGCTGCTGTGGCCTTCGTCGGGAAGAGCGCCAGCTCGCAGTTCAACCACGTCGGTGGCTGCATCAACACACCGACCGGTACCTGCTAGCGGCTAGAACGTCAGAGCGGCCATCGCCGGTCGCTCGAAGCCCCGCGTGATCGAGGCTTCGAGGGACCGGCGACGACACACGGAGGGACATACGGCGGAGATCCGACCGCCAGGGGGACGCAAGGGATGCAACGGGATGGAGGAAACGATGTTCCTGCTCGTCTGTAGTCGCATCAGCGGGTCGTGGCACCGGTTGGGTGCGCGGGCCCAGAGGCAAGACGGTGCTACGGCGGTCGAGTACGCGCTGATGGTGGCGCTGATCGCCATCGTCATCATCGCCGCTGTTGCCTTTCTAGGCAATCAGACGAGCGCGCAGTTCAACCACATGGGTGGCTGCCTGAACACACCGAGCGCGACATGCTGAGACGTACGCGATCGGTTCGCGGGGAAGACGGCGCGGCCGCCGTCGAGTTCGCGCTGATCGTCGGCCTGTTGGCCATGTTGATCTTCGGCATGATGGAGTACGGCCTCGCGTTCTGGCAACTCCAGAACCTCCGTGCCTCCGCGCGAGAGGGAGCCCGGGTCGCGGCGATCGGCGGCACGGGGGCACAGGTCCTAACGGCCGTGAACCAGCAGGGGAACGTCTCGCTCACGAGCGCCAATGTTCAAGTGTGCCTGCCCCCTGCAGCATGCCAACCGGTCTCGTCTGCTCAGAGATACTGCGCTCTCGACGGGCAGCCGGTCGACCAGAAGGTCGTCGTTCAACTTCCCTCGGCGACGCTTCCATCGGGCATCAGCAGCATCTTCAAGATCAATATCCCGCTCCTGCCACCCATCACGCTGAACCCGGACCTATCGGGGACCTTCCGATGCGAGGGGACGGGTTAGCCGATGATGCGAACGTACTTCCGCTCCCGGATCGATCCGGATGGAGAACACGGCGCGACGGTCGTCATCGTCGTGCTGTGTCTGGTCGCGATGATCGGGGTCATGGTCCTGACTGTCGACGTGGGTGGCCTCCTGTTGCGGCGACGGGAGATGGTGAACGCGGCCGACTCGTCGGCCCTCGCGGCGGCTCAGACCTGCGCGAACGTGAAGGACACGCAGCTCCCAGAGACGGTCGCCGACACCTACGCGGGGCTGAACGGCGCCAACATCCAGCCCCAGAACGGCGGCATCATCGCCAGCCCCGGATGCCACGACCCGAGCGTGAACAACAGTTACGTGACCGTGCAATACAAGACCCAGCAGCCGCTGTTCTTCGCGGGGGTCCTCGGCTTCGGGAATCAGAGTCCGGTCACCACCCTGGCGACGGCCGCCTGGGGTCCGCCCGCGCGAGCCGGGATCCTGCCGATCATGCTCGACTCGGGTCAGCTCCAGGGCCAATGCGACGTGCCCGGAGGCGTCCAGCAGGATCAGATCTGTCCCTTCTTCTACGACAACGGTCCGAACGACCTCGGGCAGGCCCAATGGGGGTTCCTGAACCTGAACGAGTGGGGCGTCCAGCCCGCCGACCAATGCACCGACTCGAACACGGCAGACCTGAAAGACTGGATCACCTCCCCGGACGGCCTCGATGTCACGCTCAACGGAACCCCAGCGGGCAGCGTTCCGACGTATGTCTGCGGCAACAATGGCCACGCCGCGGGCGACTGGAAGAAGGAGCTCACGGACCAGATCGGGAAGACGAAGACGTTCCCGGTGAACGACTGCAGCGGACAGCTCCCGGCGCCGTGCCCGTCGGCCCCGGATAAGTACGACATCATCGGGTTCACGAGGCTGTACATCCAAGACGTCATCGTGGGCGGGGCCGCGGCGGGCACCGCGGGCTTGTACGGTTCGTGCACCTGGACGCACAACTTCCTCTCGGCATCGACCACGCAGCTTTCGGACTCGTACGGGACCAACGCCAAGTGCCCCGCATCGAAGCCGGATTCCATCACGAACCTCCAGATCGCAGCAGGCGGGAGGAACGGAGCGGTGCAGCAGCCGTGCACCACGCTGACGCCGGTGCCAGCGCCGCTCGGCTGCATGTACTTCTTCGACACGACCCAGAACACGATCACGTGGACCGGCGCCCCCCTGTTAGGTGCCCAGGTCTCATACGACTGGTCGTTCAACGGAACGGGACCGTGCGGCTACCACCCAGGTGCGGGCGGCAACCCCGTCTGCCTCATCACGCAATGGAAAGGATTCACGACAGGAACGGGTCGCATCTGCGTCACCTGTCCGAGCTTCGGTCTCACGAACATCCTGCTCTGTGATCGAACGTTGAAGACCTGCCCAGGGCAATAACTGGAAGGAGATAGGAAGATGAGGTCACGCGGTCTGGTCGTTGTAGTTGCCGTGGTGCTCGCCATCGTGGCGGGAGCAGCGGTGATCCTCTATACGAACTCGGTGAAGACGAACGCCGTCAGCGGAGGGACAGACGTCGTCGTTTCGACGCAAGACATCGCGGCGAACACCAACCTGAATACCCTGATCGACCAGTCGGCGTTCAAGGTGATCAAGGTTCCGAGCGACTCGCTGGTGCAAGGCGCCGTCACCGATCCCGAGCAGCTTCGTGATCAGACAACGACGCAGCCGATCCTCGCGAACGAGCAGATCTCGTCGAGCCGGCTGTCCAGCGGCACGGCGGTGGCTGGCGGCACGCTCGGGATCGACGAAGGCCACGTGGGGGTGTCGCTGAAGGTCGACGGGCCGGCCGCCGTCAACGGAGCGATCACCGCCGGTTCCTACATCACGATCTACACGACGGTCGAGGGCCTCAAGGTGTTGAAGGGCTCACCCGCCCAGATGATCGCAGCGGCAACGAGGCCGGCGTCGACAACCGCTCCGACGGCGGGGGAGCTTCCTCCGATGACGATCACGCTGATCCCCGCGGTCAAGGTCCTCCGCGTCGTTAACCCGGCGCTGGACGCCTCGAACAACTCGACCGGTGGCAGCGTGACGCTGACGCTGGACCTCACGCCCACGGACGCGCAGAACCTCGTGTTCGGCCAGTCCAGCGGCAGCATCTACATCGGCCTCTTGCCTCCGGGCGACACGAAGGGCAACTCGATCCCCTTCTCCGTCGTGCCGATCAACCGCGTTCTCGGAAAGGCAGCCGCATGACGGAAGCCAGCGTCGTTGCGGTTGGGACGCCGCAGTCGTTCCGGCAGCAGCTCGCCCGAACCCTCGAGGTCGGTCCCGAAGAAGTGGCGTGGGTTCAGTCGGCGACGGCTGCCGAGGAGCTGCTCATCTCGGCCGACCGCCCGGTCGATGTGCTCGTGCTGTCACCCGAGGTGAAGGAGCCGGACGCGTTAGGTCTGGCCGAGTTCGTCGGTCGACAGGCACCGGGCACGGCGATCGTGTTGGTGCGTGACCACACCTGGAACGGCTTGCTTCCCGCAGCGATGCGGGCGGGCATCCGCGACGTGGTCGACATGACACAGGGCACCGAGGAGCTGCGCGACGCCGTCGAACGTGCGATCGGCTGGGCGATGAACCTGCGGTCCGTCGGCTCCGGTCCGGGGTCCGACACCGCGAAGGTGACGCGAGGGAAGATCATCTCCGTCTTCTCCTCGAAAGGGGGGTCGGGCAAGACCTTCCTGACGACCAACCTGTCTGCCGCGATCGCCGACATCACCGAGGAGGACACCGCCGTCGTCGACCTCGACGTCGACATGGGCGACGTGTTCGCCTACTTCGGTCGTGAGCCAACCGCCTCCGTCCAGGATCTGATGGAGCTCGGAGAGGGAACGAATCACGATCGGATCCGTGAAGTTGGAGTCCACCTCGGGGAACACCTGTGGGGCTTCGGCGCACCCTCGGATCCATCGACCGAGACGCCCTCGGGTGAAGCCATCGGGAAGTTCCTCCGGTCGATCCGGAACGACTTCGCGTACGTCGTGGTCGATGCGTCGGTGGACTACTCGGACTCCGCGCTCGTCTGTTTCGACCTGTCGGACACGATCTGTCTCGTGACCAGCCTCGACGTCGTGGGCGTGAGACACCTGTCGAAGTCCCTCGACACGCTGCTTTCGATCGGCCTTCCGCGCGATCGGTTCCGCGTCGTATTGAACCGAGCCGACTCGAAGGTCGGTCTCGATCCGAGCGACGTCGAGCGGGTCATGAAGATCCAGGTCGACGCGATGATCCCCTCGAGCCGCCTCGTCCCAAGCTCGCTGAACAAGGGTCGACCGATCGTGCTCGAGGAGCCCACGTCGGAGGTCTCGACGGCGGTCCGTTTCGTCGCTCAGAAGCTGACCGGCCTGCTGGCCGAGGGCGGCAGCGCTGTGACCGAGGCCGCTGCGGACAAGAAGAGGATGAAGAAGCAGCGGAAACCGAAGGAGCCCGATCCGAACCCCAAGCAACAGCGGAAGCTGTTCTCTCGTAGCGCGTAAGCAGGAGGAGACACGGATGTCCCTGTCAGACAGGCTCGCGAAAGCCCAGCAGAAGGACCGGATCGCCGAGGTTCGGACGCGGGTGCAAGAGCGCCTGGTGGAGGTCCTCGGTCCGCGCCTCTACGACTCGACGCTCTCCGACCATGAGCTCGAGGGTCTCGTGCACCAGCGTCTGCGCGAGCTCCTCGACGAAGAAGACTCACCGCTTTCCGCACAGGAGAAGCTCCTCATCGTTCGCCAGATCGGCGACAGCGTTCTCGGCCTCGGGCCGCTGGAGCCCTACGTGCGTGACCCCGAAGTCACCGAGATCATGGTGAACACCTGGGACACGATCTACGTGGAGCGGGCGGGCCGCCTGTATTGGACGGGAACGAAGTTCCACGACGAGCAGCAGCTGCGCCGAACGATCGACAAGATCGTGGGCAAGGTGGGCCGTCGCGTCGACGAGGCCTCCCCATACGTCGACGCGCGTCTTCCCGACGGGTCCCGCGTGAACGCGGTGATCCCGCCTCTCGCGATCGATGGCCCCGCGCTGACGATCCGTAAGTTCTCGGCTGACCCGTACGGCGCCGACGACCTCATCGACTTCGGGACGATGACGTCGAAGGTCGCACAGTTCCTCGAGGCATGTGTCCGAGGTCGTATCAACATCATGGTCTCGGGAGGCACCGGCGCCGGGAAGACGACGACCTTGAACGTGCTGTCATCGTTCATCCCCGACGACGAGCGGATCCTGACGATCGAGGACGCGGCCGAGCTCAAACTGCAGCAGCCGCACGTCATCCGCCTGGAGTCGCGTCCGCCGAACATCGAGGGCAAGGGCCAAGTCACGATCCGCGATCTCGTCCGAAACTCCTTGCGCATGCGTCCCGACCGGATCGTCGTCGGAGAGGTCCGTGGTGCCGAGGCGCTGGACATGCTCCAGGCCATGAACACCGGCCACGACGGATCGATCTCCACGATCCACTCGAACTCACCGCGCGACTCGATCTCGCGACTCGAGACGATCACGATGATGGCTGGGATGGAACTGTCGGCCCGGTCGATCCGTGAGCAGATCTCTTCCGCGATCCAGCTGATCGTCCATCAGCAGCGCCTGAAGGACGGAACCCGAAGATTCACGCACGTCACGGAGATCGCCGGGATGGAAGGGGAAGTCATCACCCTGCAGGACATCTTCCTCTTCGACTTCGCGGCCGGCCTCGACGATGACGGGAAGTTCCGTGGCCGACTGAAGTCGACCGGGCTGCGTCCGAAGTTCGTCGAGCACCTCGCCGAGCTGGGTGTTCACGTCGAGGCCGACCTGTTCGCTCTGGAATCGAAGGTGACGTACTGATGCTCGCCGACACGACGTTCTGGAGCACGGCGACGTTCCAGCTCGTTGCGGCGGTCCTCGTCGGGCTCACCTTCTTCCTGGTCGTGTGGTTCCTGCTCGGCACGGCCGCCCGGGCGAAACAGGACAAGGTGATCGCCGCACGGATGCGGTCGATGGGCAAGCGGGTGAAGGCGCAGGATCAGCCCGCACAGGAGCGTGCGCTCGGCGGATGGGTGCCCGTGAGTGTGACGTCGTTCGGTCAGCGATTCGCGGATCGCCAAGGCTTCAGCGAACGACTCGACGCCCAGCTCGAGGCCGCGGGACTCAGCCTGCGATCCGGCGAATTCGTCATCGTCACCGCCGGAGCGGCGATCGTTGGTGTGGTGCTCGGTCTGGCATTGTTCAAGAGCGCTGTGATCGCACTCGTGATCGGGGCCCTCTGCGCCGCCTCACCGAGGGTGGCGCTGAAGGCGTCGTTGGGCCGGCGGGCCGACAAACTGCGCGAGCAGCTGCCCGACGTGCTCACCATCCTGGCGAGCTCGCTACGAGCCGGACACAGTTTCATGCAAGCGCTCGACACCGTTGCCAGGGAGATCTCCCCTCCGGCCGCAGTCGAGTTCCAGCGAGTCGTGGCCGAGGTCCGCCTCGGCCGTCCCACCGAAGAAGCCTTGTCGTCGCTCGCCGAGCGTGTCGGGAGCGGCGACTTCAAATGGGCGGTCCTCGCCGTCAACATCCAGCGGGAAGTGGGTGGCAACCTGGCTGAGATCTTGGACAACGTCGCCGACACTCTGCGTGAGCGGGCCATGTTGCGTCGGCAGATCCGCGTGCTCACATCCGAGGGTCGCCTCTCGGCTTGGGTGCTCGGGTTCATGCCGTTCGGTCTCGCGTTATACATGCTTGCCGTGAACCGCGAGTACATCTCGCTGCTCTATACGACGCACGTCGGACTCGTGATGGTCGGTGTCGCGGGAGTCCTCCTGACGCTGGGCATCATCTGGATGAGGAAGATCGTGGATATCGATGTCTGACATCTGGTTCGTTATCGCCATAGCAAGCGTCTTCTTCGCTATCGTCCTCGTCGGTGTCGCTTTGGACCAGACGGCGTCCGAGAAGCGGCGGGCTATCCGTCTGCTCGAGACGCAGGTCGCGACCGGCTCCAGCGAGCGCGTGAACCTGCGAGAGCAAGAGCTCTCGGAGAACTTCGGCACACGCGTGATGGTGCCCGTCGTCGCCCGAGCCGGGCGCATCGCCCGGCGGGTCACACCGATGGACTCGCGCGAGCGGCTCTCTCGCAAGCTCCTGCTCGCGGGTAGCCCCGCCGGTTGGGATGCGGAGCGGGTGCTGTCGTTCAAGGTGATCGGCTGCGTCGCGGGGATCGTCGGCGGCTTGGTCTTCCTATCGCTCCTGCACATCGGGGCGTTCGCCGAGCTCGTGGGCGTCGTGTTGCTGGCCTTCGCGGGGTTCGTGCTCCCCGATTCGGTGTTGAACAGGAAGGTTGAAGAGCGTCAGCAGGAGATCCTGCGCACCCTCTCGGACACGCTCGACCTCCTGACGATCAGCGTGGAGGCGGGCCTTTCGCTGAATGCTGCGATCGCGCAGGTGGTTCAGAACGTGCCGGGCGTGCTGTCGATGGAGTTCGCTCGCATGCTGCAGGAGATCCAACTCGGTGTCTCCCGCTCCGACGCGTTCCGTCACCTCGCGGAGCGCACGGATGTCGCAGAGCTGAACGCGTTCGCGCTGGCGATGATCCAGGCGGAGATCTTCGGTGTCAGCATCGCCAGCGTGCTTCGCACGCAAGCCCTCCAGCTCCGGATCAAGCGGCGTCAGCGGGCCGAGGCGAAGGCGCAGCAGACGCCCGTGAAGATCGTCTTCCCGCTCGTGCTGTTCATCTTGCCCTCGCTGTTCGTCGTCATCGTGGGACCAGGAGCCATCAGGATCTTGAACAGCTTCGTCCACCTGAACGGCGGCCACTGAGCGTTCGCGCGCATCGCCTGAGCGCACCGTCGGCGGGCCCCGGGCGCGAAACGTTCCGCTGCTAGGCTCAGCGGCCATGAACGTCGCCTACCAGGGGGAACCTGGCGCATACAGCGAGCGGGCGGTCCGCTCGATATTCCCCGTGGCGGAGCCCCTTCCCTGCCAGACGGTCCGGCTCGTGTTCTCCCGTGTGACCAGCAGTGAGGCGGAGTTCGGCGTGGTTCCCCTCGAGAACTCGCAGGCGGGTTCGGTCAACGAGACCTACGAGCTCATGCAACACACCACCCTGTTGGGGATCGTGGGTGAGGCGTTGGTCCGGATCGACCACGCGTTGCTCGGAGTACCCGGCGCTCGGATGGAAGAGGTCCGCCGGGCGCATTCTCATTGGCAGGCGCTGGCGCAGTGCGAGGAGTTCCTCGCAGCGATGCACATCGAACCCGTGCCCGTGCACGACACAGCGGGGGCGGCCAGGATGATCGCCGAGCGCGGCAGCAAGGAAGACGCCGCGATCGCGAGCGTCGACGCCGGGAGGCGAGCCGGTCTCGCGGTACTCGCCGAACGTATCCAGACCGAGAAGGAGAACTTCACGAAGTTCGCGGTGATCGGAACGCGCGATCCAGGGTTGGGGACTCCCGACAAGACGTCACTCGTGATGGCCGTGCTCGACCAGCCGGGCTCATTGCTCGCCTCGTTGCAGCCGTTCGCCTCGCGGGGGATCAACCTCCACAAGCTGGAGTCCCGCCCTCGCCGCGGGAAGGCGTTCGAATACCTCTTCTACGTGGACGTCATGGCAGCTGCCGACGATCCGGAGGTCGAGGCGGCGCTCGAGGAAGTGGCGAGGCACACCTCGCTGCTACGGGTTCTCGGCTCATACCGGGCCGCAGCCGAAGCCATCTGATCCGATCGCGGTCCCGCTGAACGGTGTTGGCTCCGATAGCATCTGAGCCCATGGCCTCCGACCCCGGGCCGCCGCGCGCGCGTCGACGCTTCCCTTGGCCCCTCCTGATCCTCGCGGTCGCGGTGCTCGCGATCGCGGGGGGAGTGACGGCGTTCGCCGCACTCCGTGGAAGCGGAGGCGAGAAGGGCACGACAACCTCGCACGCCTTCCCGAGTCCGCCGCCGATCGCAACCCCGGGCCCGGTGAACACCTCGTTCGACGGCCTGACGACCTTCCGTGGCAACCTCACGCGGAGCTACTACGGGCAAGGTCCGGTTCCGAACGACCCCGTGATCCGTTGGCGGAAGCCATCCGGTCTTCCGATGTGCTCCGTGTCGTTCGTGGGAACGATCGCGAAGAAGTGGTGCGGAACTGGGTGGACGGGTCAGCCGAACGTCGTCGTCGGCAGCGACGGGTCGGTCGAGGTCCGAGAGGGCGCCTACGACGGTGCGTATCACTTCCTCGACGGCAGCACGGGCGAAGATACTCGAGCGCCCCTTCAGACGCGGGATCTCGCGAAAGGATCGGCGACCTCAGATCCGAATGGGTTCCCCTTGTACTACGGCGGGTCGCGCGACGACGTCTTCCGGATCATCGCGCTGGATCGGCAGCAGCCCAAAGTTCTGTGGTCGATCAACGCCGACATCACCGCGCCGCACCCGACCTGGAACAACGACTGGGACGGCGCGGCCCTGGTGGTCGACGGATATCTCCTCGAGGGTGGCGAGAACGGCTACCTGTACATCGTTCGCCTGAACCGTGCGTACGACGCGGGGCACCTGGTTCAGGTTCAACCAGAGATCGTCGCGAGGATCCAGGGATGGGACGCCGAGGAGCTGATGGATGTCGGGGATGACCAGGTCTCGATCGAGAACTCGGTTGCGTTCAGGGACGGCGTCGTCTACTTCGCGAACTCGGGAGGCCTGGTGCAGGGGTGGGACATCTCGGATCTCCTGCTCGGCGGCACCGCGTATCGGGAGGTATTGCGGTACTGGACGGGCGACGATACCGACGCATCGATCGTGATCGACGACCAGGGGATGCTGTACGTCGCGAGCGAGTTCCAGCGGTTCAACGCTCGATCGCAAGACGTCGGTCAGCTGTTGAAACTCGACCCGGGCAACCCGGCGCGGCCGTTGCTGTGGGGCATCGACGCCCGTGAGATCGGGTTCGAGGGCGCGGGCGGGAGCTGGTCAACGCCGGCGCTCTACGGGAACTACGTCTACTTCACGACGGCGGCGGGACGAGTGCTCGAGGTCGATCGCCACACCGGCCATATCGTCTGGGAGCTCCACGTTTCGGCGCCCTCGATCGGATCGCCGGTGGTCGTCGACGGCGTGCTGCTGCAGGGTGATTGCAGCGGCAACCTCTCCGCCTGGGACGTCTCGGACCCCATGATCGCGCCGCTGCTCCTGTGGCGGCGGCATTTCAACGGGTGCATCGAATCGACACCGGCCGTGTGGAACGGGTGGATCTACGTCGGCACCCGGCAGGGGTACCTGTACGGGCTCGCCGACCGCAGCGCGACGTAGGCTACCGACATGGTGATCGCGGTCGGGACCCCAGCTCCCTCGGTACCGGGCGCGTCGCGAGAAGGACCCCACGCGCTGCTCTTCTACAAGGTCACGTGTCCGACGTGCCAGATCGCGGCTCCGATCCTGAGCAAGTTCGAGGAGGCCTACCCCGGAAGGATGCGCGGCGTGGGGCAGGACCCGACAGCCAAGCTCGCGGCATTCGCGGTGGAATTCGGGGCGACGTTCCCGTCCGTTTCTGACGCTGAGCCCTACCACGCGTCGAGCGCGTACCGCATCGAAAACGTCCCGACGATGGTCGTGGTCGACGACGCAGGGCGTGTTGCCGACGTCGTGGAGTCGTGGGACCGGGAGGGATACAACCGGGCGTCGACGACGCTGGCGGGACTCCTCGGTCTCGACCCGGTGGTCATCTCGGATGTTCGTGACGGGCTGCCTGCGTTCCGTCCCGGCTGAGGCTCGCGGAGCGCGCGCTCGGTCTGAGCGCGGGGCCTATAGCCCGAGCTGGGTTCGAAGCTCGGCCGTTCGCCAGACCACCAGCGCGATCGTCACGGCGACGATCGCGAGCATCCCCAAAGCGAAGGCGAGGTTCCGCGTCGACTCCCTGCCCCGGGCATCGACCGCGAAGCCAGCGACGATGCCTGCGATCAAGCCCCCGATGTGCGCACGCCAATCGATGCCTGGGACCGAGAAACCGAACACGAGGTTGATCACCAGCAGCACGATCCCTGTGCGCAGCCTGGCCGCGCCGAGCGCCGTATGCCGTCGTCGATAGTTGTAGACGAGGAATATCCCGAACACGCCGAAGATCGCGCCCGAGGCTCCGACTCCCACGATGAACGGGGACAAGAACGCATACGACGCGGCACTCGCCGCGAGTCCCGTCACCAGGTAGACGAGCAGGAAGCGTTCACGCCCGATCTCGGGTTCGAGCATCGAACCGAAGATCCACAACGCGTATGCGTTCAGCCCGATGTGGATCAGGTTCGCGTGCAGGAACATCGCCGTGAGCAAGCGCCAGTATTGGCCCGCAGCGATCCCGCCCTCCAGGGTGTGTCCGTTGCCGAAGACTCCGATCGACGCACCCAGGCTCACGAGCCGTTCCAAGGAAGGGCCGCTCACGACGGCGTCGGCTCCGCCGCGGATCACCTCGAGCAGGTAGACGCCGACGATGATCGCGATCAGCGCGCGAGTGACAGAGAGCGCTTTGGCGTTCGCGATCGCGACCCGCCTGCCGGGGCCGTGCCGGTACTCGGCTCGAGCCTCCGCGATGCACGTGGGGCAGTGATGCCCCACCGGGGCCGGGATCATGCAATCGGGACAGATCGGCTTCCCGCAGCGCGTGCAATGCACGGCCGTTGCGACAGTCGGGTGGCGGTAGCAGTGCTCGACCTCGAGCGGCGGGGGCGGCAGGTTCGGATGCGCTTCCATCGGAAGCTATGGTACGGGCGCCGCCGGCTAGCTGGGCGTTCGGTCTCCTGCGTGGGAGCGGTGTTCGTGCGGATCGACGTGGACGGCGGCTTCCGTCAGGCGCGGAACGTCGCGCAGGAGCGCTTCGCGAACCTCCTCGGTGATCCCGTGCCCGCCCTCGACCGACAGGAGCGGTTCGACGTCGATGCTGAGCTCGGCGCGGAGCTGGTGCCCGGTCCAGCGCGCTCTCGCTCCGGTCACGTGTTCAACACCGGGAATCGAGGCCGCAACCGTTTCGATCAACGTGATCGTCGTCTCCTCGGTGCCGTCGAGGATGCGATGCAGGACCGAGCGCGCCGCCTGGACCAGGGTCGAAAAGATGACCAACGTGATCAGCAGGCTGAGCACGGCGTCGGCACGAGGGAACCCCGCGAGTGCCCCGATCGCGGACGCGACGACTGCTAGCGAGGTAAGGCCGTCGGTTCGCGCGTGGAGTCCATCGGCCACCAAGGCGGCGGAGCCGATCCTGCGGCCGACGCGGATCCGATACACCGAGACGAGCTCGTTCCCGACGGCGCCAACGATCCCGGCGGCGAGAACGAGCCAGGCATGCGTCATCGGTCGTGGATGAACGAGTCGCTGGGCTGCTTCGAAGGCCGCCACGACGGCGGAGGCCAGGATCATGCCGACGATGAACACGCCGGCGAGGTCTTCGGCGCGGTGATAGCCATAGGGATACCGACGACTCGGCGGGCGTCGGGCGAGCCGAAAGGCGATCAGCAGAGGGATCGCGGTGAGTCCGTCGGCGAAGTTGTGGATCGTGTCGGCGAGCAGCGCGACCGATCCGCTCGCGAGGACGACCGCTAGCTGAATGATGGCGGTGATGGCGAGCGCGCCGAGCGAGATCCACGTGGTTCGAACCCCTTGCCGGGTCGCGAGGAACGACGGATCGGCCGGCCCGAAGTGCTCGTGCGGGTGGTCGTGGCCCCCACCGGCGCCGGCGGTGATATCGGGGGAGCGTGGCCCGTGGTCGTGGGCATCCATCTGGGAGGCGATGATACGCCGGGGTCGATCACCGACCGGGAGCGACCGGGATCAGCCCTTCATCGGCGGCAATGCGGCGAGATCGTTCGCGACCTCGGCCGGGTCGAACAAGGGTCCCCAGCGATCCTTGATGATCCCATCAGAGCCGATCAGATACAGCCACGGTTCCGTGAGGTCGCCGTTGTGATAGAGCCAGTCCGCTGCACCCTGGTTGATCACGCTCTTCTGGTAGTTGCGCCAGATCTCGACGTGGATGAAGACCGCGCGATCGCCGTACCGTCCAGCGAGGGCTGCGACGCCGTCGGTGGTCGGGCCGCAGAACTGACTCTGACAGTACGTCGGCGTCGCGAAGATCACGAGGATCGGACGGTGCTCGGCGAGGGCGCGCGCGATCGTCCAGCGGTGCAGCTCCGGGTCGGGGACGGGCTCGGTGTCGGTCGCCCGGGAGTCGATCGCCGACGCGGGAACGTCCTTCGTCGCGAGCGTCAGGTTGTCGGTCTTCAGCGCGGGTTCACCGGGTGCCGGATAGGTGGGCTTCGCGGCGACCGGAAAAGTTGTGGTGAGCTCTTGCCTCCCAGCACCCGCCACATCTGCCGTCACGGTGACCTGCCAGAAGCCCGGTTGGTCGAATATGACGTTCTCGGCTTGGTAGACGCCGCGCGCCGTCGACGGATCCGAGAGAGTCGGGCCACCTTGGCTGGTGGCTGTGGTCGGCGCCCCCAGGTACGTACCGGTGACCTGTGCTCCGGGCGTGGCCGGCTGCTTGCCGTCCGCGCCGAGGTAGGCGAACGAGAGCCCCACTTGCCCGAACGTCACCAACTTCACACCGGCCGACGAAGTGCTCTGGTAGATCCCGATCTCGAATCGTTGGGGAGCACCGACATAGAGGTCGGTGCTCCCGACCTCCGCAGCGAACGAGCCTGCCCCGGAGGGTGAGCGGTTATCGCCGGATGACCCCTTCCCACAGGCGGTGCCGACCAGTGCGAGAGCGACCACGGCGCCGATGATCGATCCGCGACGAGAAGACATGGCGGCCATCATCTCGCACGGAGGCTCTCGTGATCGATGAGCCACCGCTTCCGCTCCTCGTGACGGCCGTAGCCACCGATCGTGCCGCTCGCATGGACGACGCGGTGGCAGGGGACGAACAGCTCGATCGGGCACCTGCTCAGGGCGTTGCCGGCGGCCCGCCCCCCGCGCGGACTCCCCGCGGCTGCGGACACATCCCCATAGGTCCAGAGCTCTCCGAAGCCGATCCCCATCGTGGCTTTGAGCACGCGACGGGTGAAGCCTTCGCTCGCCAGCCGCAGGTCGACCGGCGTCGCGAACGTGCGCAGACGCCCGCGGAAGTACCCGTGGACCTCGCGGCGGACAGCGGTGAGCCTCCGCGGACCGGTTCGGATGGGCGCCCCGAACCACCGCTCGAGCCGCTCGAGCGAAGCGCCCGGCTCCTCGTCCTCGAAGAAGGTCGCAACGACCCCGCGGTCGGCCGCAACGACAGTGATGTCGCCCAACGGCGTGCCCACCGTCACGGCATCGAGTTGGTCCATCAGATCGGCGGCCAGGGGTAGGGCCGGCCAGGGCCAGGTTCGGGGAAGGCTCCGGCCTCGACCAAAGTGTCGAGCCGCTCGCGCAGCGCCTCGGTCTCCTCAGGTGCGAGCAACGCAGCGAGGACGAGCTGCAATGCCCCACCTTCCTCCAGCGAGATCGCCGCCTCCCGGAGGCCTTCGAGCTCCGCCGCCGGGATCGGTTCGCCGACGAATCCCCAGATCACGGTGCGGAGCTTCGGCTCGTCGCTGAAGCACACGCCGTGATCGATCACCCAGATCCGACCGTCGCGTCCCAGAAGACAATGGCCACCCTTTCGGTCGGCGTTGTTCACGACGAGGTCGAACAGCGCGATCCGGCGGAACTCGTCGGGGTGGGCATCCTCGAGCGTGAAGTAGTGGTGGTCGGGATCGAAATCGACGAAGAGCTGGACGGAGCCGATCCCCTCCGGCCCTTCTCGGAGCACCGTCGGCGGCACGTTCGGCCACCCGAGCGCTCGCGACACCTCGTACGCCGCGACCTCGCGGCGACAGAGCGTGCCCTCCGGGAAGTCCCACAACGGCGTCTCCCCACGCTGCGGCTTGTAGATCGCGAGCACATCGGGTTCCTCGCCGTTCGAGGCGCGCGCCAGGAACGTGTAGTTGGACGAGTTGGGCATGAGGCCCAGGATCTCCAACTCACCGCTGAGGAGCGCCTCGGGGATGGGGAGATCGGGCCGCCCGGCGCTCAGGTCCGTTTCGAGTGCCCGTTCATCGCCGGACATGCGTGGCCCTCCGGGTCCATGGGGTTGCCGCAGAACTGGCACGTCGGCCGGCCGCGCTCCGACACGGCGGCACCGTGACGAGAGAGCGCGAACATCTGCTCACGACGGGCCCACATCCGCACGGTCTCCCCCTCCCCCTCGATAGCGGCGAGCGGGTCGTCATCGAACCCGCCGTCGGGCTCGTCCGGCAGCTCCTCCTCCTGTTGCGGTCGCAGTTCCTCCGCTTCCAGCAAGAAGAGGTCCCGCTCCTCGTCGTAGCCGATGGAGAGCTTGCCCGCACGGAACCGAGGTTCGAAGGGTTGCTCCAGGTCCATCTCGGAGTCGTCGGGGCCCGTGCCGGTCTCGAGGTCGAGGGTCGCCATGATCTCCAAGATCGACGCCGCGAGGAGTTGCACCTGCTGTTTCTCCACGACGATCGTGACGAGCTCCCCGCCGCCTCGCGCCTGGATGTAGAACGTGCGGAAACCGGGCTCTCCGATCGCGTCGGTCGTGATCCGGTCGACGGGGCCGAGATCCATGGAACTATCCTCGCAGGTTCCCGTGTGTACGCGATCGGCCGTCGACGTGCGCCGAAGCCTCCCATGGATGTGTTGGGCCGCCGGTGCCGAACCGCTCCAGCCCGTCGCCGGTGTCGTTCACGAGCAGCACCCTTGGGCGTCCGCTCGAGAGCTGGACGACCGACACGGAGGCCGTGTCGACCACCGTCCGCTGGAAGGCGTCGAACGGTATGCCGGAGAAATGAGCGAGCGCGATCCGCGCCAGGTCGCCGTGGGTAGCGATGGCCACCCGTCCCCGCCCGTGTCGCCGCGCGATCCGCTCGACCTCGATGACGACCCGGTCCCGCGCATCGCTGAACGCCTCGCCACCGGGGAAACGGAAGGTCGACGGGCTGAGCTGGAGCTCGCGCCAAAGCTTCGTCCGGCGCAGGGATGCGAGCGACCGGCCGGTCCACGTTCCGGCGTCCATCTCGATCAGCGCTTCCCGCGTCATGATCGGGAGACGCGTCGCCGCGGCGAGCGGCTCCACCGTCTCCAAGCAGCGCTCCAACGGGCTCGAGTAGATCGCGGTCAGGCGCACCGCCCCGAACCGCGCCACGAGTCGCTCGGCCTGAGCCCGGCCACGTTCGTCCAGGTGGAAGCCAGGCGTTCGTCCGTAGAGCTTCGAGCCGGTGACCGCCGTGAGCCCGTGACGGATCAGGAAGATCGTGGCCATCGGCGGAGCATAGGTCCTCAGCCGGGAACGTCGCTTCGCGGCAGCTGAACGATGAACGTCGTGCCGCGACCGAGCTCGCTCTCGACGTGCACCTCGCCGCCGTGGTTCTCGACGACGTGTTTCACGATCGCGAGACCGAGCCCGGTTCCACCGGTTTCGCGCGAGCGCGCTCGATCGACTCGGTAGAAGCGCTCGAAGACGCGCGGCAGCTCACGCGAGGGGATCCCGATGCCCGTATCGGCGACCCGCAGCTCGAGTCGGTGTTCATCGTGGACGACTGTCGCGGTCACGCGCCCGCCTGGTTTCGAGTACGTCACTGCGTTATCGAGGAGGTTCCGAACCAGGAGCGAGAGGTCCCTGGCCGATCCACGCACGGCTGGTCCCTCGGGAGCGTCGACCCCGAGCTTGACCTCGGCAGCCGCAGCGTGTTCCTCGAACCGCTCGGCCTCTTCTCTGACGATCACATCCAATCGGACACTCTCTCCGAGGGAGCTGCCGGATTCCAATCGCGAAAGGTCGAGGAGATCGGCGACGAGCCTCGAAAGCCGTCGTGCCTCCCGGTCCAGCTGCGTGGCGAACCGCGGCACCGCGCTGGGGTTCTCGTCGGCGACGTGCAAGAGGGTTTCTGCGGCCGCTTGGATCGAGGCAGCCGGCGTCTTCAGCTCGTGGGACGCGTTCGCCACGAAGTCACGCCGGACGGCATCGAGATGCCGGGCCTCGGTCACATCGCCCACGACAACGAGGATGGCTCCGTCGTCGCCGAGCGGCATGCACGACGCGCGGAGATACCGTGCGGGCGCACCGACCTCGACCACGACCCGGGTGGTCGCGCCCGAGTAGCCGGTACGCCTGGCGGCTTTCTGCAGCTCCAGCGGCAGCAATCCATCGAGATCCGCGGGACTCGCTCCCAGATGCCGGGCCAGCGCCGCGTTCGCGAAGACTGACCGACCATCTCGATCCAGCAGCAAAACGCCTTCCTCCATCGACGAGAGGATCAGTTCCTGGACGGCCTGGTCCTCTCGGGAGCTTCGTTCGCGTAGGCGAAGTTCCCCCTCGGCTCGGTCCGCTCGTTGCGATTCGGATCGGAGTCGCTCGGTCAGCGCCCTCCGCAGGAGTCCCCCAACGACGACCCCGGTCAGCGCAGCTGCGACGACGACGAGCAGCGCGACTCTCATGCTCGGATTGTAGAGGCGGGTCGACGTGCTTCATCACCGGTTCACCCACCTGTCTCCCAACGTCCATCTGATCCCCCTCCATGAGGTCTTCACCTGGGGGTTTGCCTGCCGTTCATCGTTGGAGGCCGCGTTCACCCTGCGTTCATCTTGTCGCCACGACTTCGCCACGCCTGGCTGGCACGATTCGCCCCGGAACCTACTCATGGAGGAAGAGGGAATGCGGAAGCGAAGCACGGCGCTCGTTTTGATCGCAGTTGCGCTAGCGGTATCGTTGGTCACCGCCGCGTGTAGCAAGGACAACGGGAGTAGCAACAGCGGCGACGGTGGGGGCGGTGCGGCGCTCACCGGTGCGGGAGCGACGTTCCCAGAGCCCATCTACACGCAGTGGTTCTCGGATTTCGACACGCTGACGGGTGAGCAGATCAACTATCAGGCGATCGGCTCAGGCGGCGGCGTCGAGCAGTTCACCGGCCAAACCGTTGACTTCGGCGCCTCTGATGCGCCCTTGACCGGCGACGAGGTCGCCGCGCTCCCCGCCGGGGCGGTTGAGATCCCGACGGTCGTCGGTGGCGTCGCGGTCGCCTACAACGTGTCGGGCGTCGAGGACGGGCTGAAGCTCGACGGCGCGACCACAGCGAAGATCTTCCTCGGAACCATCACGAAGTGGAACGACCCAGCGATCACCGATCAGAACCCGGGTGTTGACCTTCCGAACGCCGATATCGCAGTCGTGCATCGGTCCGACGAGTCGGGCACGACGAAAGTGTTCACGTCCTGGTTGTCATCGCAGAGCTCTGAGTGGAAGAGCCAGGTCGGGGCTGACAAGGCGGTCGAGTGGCCGGTCGGCACCGGCGGGGACGGCAACGACGGCGTCGCAGCCGGGATGTCCCAGACCGAAGGATCGATCGGGTATCTCTCGTATGACTTCGCGGTGACCAGCGGCTTCGGTTCCGCGGCGATCAAGCGAGCCGACGGGGCGTACGTGTCGCCGTCGGTCGACTCGATCAGCAAGGCCGCCGCCGCTTTGAAGCTCCCGATCACGGAAGACACCAGCATCCTCAACTCGACCGCATCGGGCGCGTATCCGATCTCGACGACGACGTACCTCCTTATCTACAAGGACCAAACGGACGCGAGCAAAGGGCAGACGCTCGTCGACTTCGTCTACTGGGCCCTCACGAAGGGCCAGGAAGAGGTGCCGCAACTGAACTACGCACCACTACCGAAGTCGATCGCGACGAAAGCGCTGGAGACGCTCGCAACGATCACGTCGAACGGAACGCCGATCCAGCCGTCCTCGACGGTGAAGACCTGAGTTGGCTCAGCCCGTAGCCTTCACGACCGAGAGAGCGCCGCCGTTCC
>JALYLV010000015.1:0-24692 GCA_030774035.1 Actinomycetota bacterium | reverse complement strand
GGCGGCGCTCTCGCGCTGCCGACCAGACCCTGAAGGGTGTCACTCTCGTCGTTGGGCTCGGTCTCATCGCGACGCTCGTCGGCCTCATCGCGGTGCTCGTCTCCGGTAGCGCCCGCGTATGGGCCCATTTCGGGATCGGGTTCATCACCGGTACGAGATGGAACCCCGTCCAGGGCCGAGAGGTCTTCGGGGCGTTGCCGTTCATCTTCGGCACGCTCGTCACCTCCGCGATCGCGATGGCGATCGCGATCCCGGTTTCGGTCGGTCTCGCGCTGCTGATGAACGAGGTGCGATCCGGTTGGGTGAGGAACCCCCTGGCCTCGTTCGTCGACATCCTCGCCGCGATTCCCAGCATCGTCTACGGGTTGTGGGGGCTCTTCGTGCTGAAGCCGTTTCTCGACCGGGATGTGGAGCCGTTCCTGGCGGCAACGGTGGGCAAGGTCCCGCTGGTGGGCCGTCTCTTCAGCGGGAACCCGAACGGACCCGACATGTTCACCGCAGGTGTGATCCTGTCGATCATGATCCTGCCGATCGTGACCGCGCTCAGCCGCGAGGTGATCGCGACCGTTCCCCGGGATCTGCGGGAGGCGGCGAAAGCGATCGGCGCCACGCGCTATGAGACGATCCGCCTGGCGGTGCTCCCCCCCGCGAGGGCCGGGATCATCGGTGCATCGATGATCGGGCTCGGTCGCGCGATGGGCGAGACGATCGCCGTCTCGCTCGTCGTCGGCAATTCGCCTGTGATCCGCGCTTCGCTGTTCGCGCCGGGGGCAACGATCCCGTCGTGGATCGCCAGCAGCTTCCGCGAGGCGACGAGCATCGGGCTCCACCGCTCGGCACTGCTGGGGCTCGCGTTGGTTCTCGTCGCCGTCACCTTCGCGCTCGCGGCGGCCTCCCGACTGCTGGTGAGTGGGTCCCGATCGCGTGCCCTTGGAGGGAACCGGTGAGCACCTCCTTGGCGGCCCCTGGCGCATCCGCCTTCCTTTCTGGTCGGGTTGGCCGAGGCCGGCGCTTCAAGGACCGAGCGTTCCTCGTGTTCATGATGACTTGCGCCGCATGCGCGATTGTGCCGCTCGCGATGATCGTCAGCTACGTGGTCGTGCGCGGCTGGTCGGCCTTGTCGGTCAGCCTCTTCACGAAGGTGCCCGCGAGTCCACTTCACGCTGCGGCCGGGGGGATCAAACAGGCATTCATCGGTACCGGGCTCATGGTCGGGATGGCGACGGTGATCGCCGTTCCCCTCGGAGTGCTCACCGCGATCTACCTGTCCGAATACGCGCGGGGCCGGCTGGGCGACTCCATCCGCTTCGTCGCCGAAGTGCTGCTCTCCACGCCGTCCATCATCGCCGGCGCGTTCATCTGGGCGCTGGTCGTCACCGCGATGCGATCGTTCTCTGCGCTGGCGGGAGCACTCGCCTTGACGTTCTTGATGTGGCCGATCATCGCCCGAGCGACCGAAGAGGTGCTGCGTCTCGTGCCGGACGAGCTGCGGGAAGGCGCGTTGGCGCTCGGCCTTCCCCGGTGGCGGGCGATAGTGAAGGTCGTGCTGCCAACGGCAGCGTCCGGCATCATCACCGCAGTGATGCTTGCGGTCGCGCGAGGCCTTGGCGAGACCGCCCCGATCCTGCTGACGGCCCTGGGGAACCAGTACGTCAACGTCGACCCGTTGAAGCCGACCGACGCCGTGCCGTTACGCATCTACTCGTACGCGCGAACGCCGGTCGAGGCGCTGCACGCGATCGCCTGGGGGGGCGCGATCACGCTGCTCGTTGCCGTCCTCCTGCTCTCGATCTCCGCGAGGATCGTCTCGCACCGCCAGCAACGGAAACGCACATGAGGCGGATCGAAACGGTCGATCTGGAGGCCTGGTTCGGCCAGAAGCAGGTGCTGCATGGGATCAACCTGGTCGCTCAGCCACAGGCCGTGACGGCGATCATCGGTCCCTCGGGCTGCGGGAAGTCCACCTTGATCCGGTGCATGAACCGCATGCACGAGGAGGTTCCCGGGGCACGCGCTCGTGGCAAGGTCCTCTTCGACGGGCACGATGTGTACAGCTCCGACGTCGATCCGGCCGAGGTTCGACGTCGCATCGGGATGGTCTTCCAGCGACCCAACCCGTTCCCGACGATGAGCATCTTCAACAACGCCGTCGCGGGGCTCCGACTCGCCGGACGCCGGCCGAAGCAAGAGCTCCGTGAGCGCGCGGAGCTGGCGCTGCGCTCCGCCGGCTTGTGGGACGAGGTGAAGGACCGTTTGGACGAGCCGGGCGGACGGTTGTCCGGTGGGCAGCAGCAACGTCTCTGCATCGCACGAGCCCTGGCGGTCGAGCCTGAGGTCCTGTTGATGGACGAGCCGGCGTCGGCGCTCGATCCTGCGTCCACGATGCGCATCGAAGAGCTCGTTAGCGAGCTGAAGGAGCGCTACACGGTCGTGATCGTCACCCACAACATGCAGCAGGCCTCGCGCGTCTCGGACTGGACCCTCTTCATGCTCTACGGTGAGGTGGTCGAGTTCGCACCGACGGAGAAGGTATTCACCAACCCGGACGACAAGCGGACGGAGGACTACGTGACGGGACGGTTCGGCTGATGCGGGAAACCAGGCGGCGGTTCCACGAGGAGCTCGCGGCGCTGGAGCTCGAGGTGCTCTCGATGGGCGAGCTGGCGGAGCGGGCGATCGCTCGCGGCGTGGAGGCCCTGGTGCAAAGAGAGCCCGACCTGGCAGCCGCGGTCATCGACGCCGACGACGAGGTGGACGAACGCTACCTCGATATCGAGCAGCGGACCTTGCAGTCTTTCGCGCTGCAGACCCCCGTCGCGAAGGACCTGCGGCTGTTGTCCGCCATCTTGCACATCAACGTGCACCTGGAGCGGATCGGCGACATGGGTGTGAACATCGCGAAGATCTTCCTGTCGGTGAAGGATCTGCCCTCCTCTCCCGCGATCCTGGGCCAGATCCAGGAGATGGACGACGTTGTCCGGCCGATGATCCGCACCTCCCTCGAGGCGTTCCGGTCGCGTGATCTCGAGCTCTGCCTACGACTTCCCGAGATGGACGATCCCGTCGATCGTCTGAACCTCGGCATGTTTCGGGAGGTGCTGGCTCTCGCCTCCGAGCCGCAGCTGTTGGAATGGGGGCTGCGGATGAACGTGGTCGCTCGCCAGCTCGAGCGCGTCGGGGATCACGCCGTGGACATCGCGGAGCAGGTCGGATTCCTGATCACCGGAGAGTTCCGTGAGTTCACCGACGCGTCGCACCCCGTGGAGGGATGAGGCACGGATGAGCGACGAGAGCACGAGGATCCTCTTGGTCGAGGACGAGGAATCGCTCGCCGAGTCGGTGCGCTACAACCTCGAGCGCGAGGGGTTCGTCGTGAGCGTCGCAACCAACGGACGTCGCGCGCTTGAGCGGTTCCGCTCAGAACGGCCTGCCCTCGTGATCCTTGACCTGATGCTGCCGGAGATGTCGGGCCTCGACGTGTGTCGCGCGATCCGTGCGGAGTCAGACGTCCCGATCATCGTCGTCACGGCGAAGGACTCGGAGGCGGACAAGGTGACGGGACTCGAGCTCGGGGCCGACGACTACGTGACGAAGCCGTTCTCCGTACGGGAACTGGTCTCTCGTGTTCGCGCGCACCTGCGGCGAACCGCGATGCGGGCGGATAGGGCCCCCGATGAGCCGCTGAACGGCGGGCCCGTGTTGATGGATGTGGAGCGTCACGAGGTGCGCGTCAACGGGACGCCTATCTCGTTGCCCCCCAAGGAGTTCGAACTGCTCGAAGTGTTGCTCCGACGCAAAGGACGGCTGCTCACGAGGCTCTATCTGATCGAAGAGGTGTGGGGAGCCGACTACGTCGGAGACACCAAGACGCTGGATGTCCACGTGAAGCGTATCCGTCAGAAGATCGAGGACGATCCCCACGAGCCGGCGCACCTCGTGACCGTCCGCGGCCTGGGTTACAAGTTCGTCGACTGACCCTGCCAGCTGCGGCTTCGCGGCGCAGTTCACCCAGCGTTCACCGGCTGGACACCTTGCCCACCACCCTGTACCTTCCGCTCGGCTATGGCCCGTCGTCGAGAGGTAGCTGGGTGCCGTTCCAAGTGATCCCGAGGGAGCTCGCCTTCTTCGACCTGTTCGATCACGCGGCCGAGGGGATCGTGCGCGGGGCGGTCGAACTGGGGGCGCTGCTGGCAGACCTCGGGGACGCGGAGCGGATCGCTGAACGGATCCGCGATGAGGAGCACCGAGGCGACGAGCTCACCCACCAGATCATGAACCTGCTGAGCACGACCTTCGTCGTGCCGTTCGACCGCAAGGACATCCACACCCTGGCTTCGTCGATCGACGACGTCCTGGATGCGGAAGAGGGCATCGCCGACATGCTGGTGTTGCTCCGCATCACGGCGCCGCTTGCGCAGTTCCGTCAGCAGATCGACGTGCTGCAACGGGCGACGACGGCGGTGGCGCTTGCCGTTCACGACCTCCGCACCTACAACCACGTGGAAGCGGCCTGCGCCGAGGTGCGGCGTGCCGAGCGGGAGGGCGACTGGGTCTACCGTCGTGGCGTCGCCGAGTTGTACTCGGGCGATTACCGCGCGATGGAGGTCTTGATGTGGAAGGACCTCCTGCATCAGGCCGAGGCGGCTGTCGACCGGTGCGAAGACATCGCGAACACGATCGAGTCCGTGGCGCTGAAGCACGCATGACCCTCACGATCCTGCTCATCGTCGCCGTTGCTCTGGCGTTCGACTTCTTCAATGGGTTCCACGACGCGGCAAACTCCATAGCAACCATCGTGTCAACGAGGGTCCTTTCGCCCCGGCAGGCCGTCGTGTGGGCCGCCTTCTTCAACTTCGTTGCGTTCCTGGTGTTCGGGACGAAGGTCGCGGCGACGATCGCCAAGACCGTCAAGCCCGGTGTGTTCGACAACAAAGTCATCTTCGCCGGTCTGGTCGGAGCCATCGCGTGGGACATCATCACGTGGTTCTTCGGCCTGCCCACGTCCTCGTCGCACGCGCTGGTGGGGGCGATGGCGGGTGCCGCCGTCGCCAAAGCCGGGTGGGCGGCGCTGGTCTCATCCGAGTTCCAGAAGATCGCGGTCTTCGTGATCCTGTCGCCGGTCGTCGGGCTGCTGCTCGGCTTCACGTTCATGGTCGTCATCTATTGGCTGTTCCACCGTAGGAGGAGGGTCGACCGGCTGAACCACGGATTCCGTGTGGGCCAGCTGTTCTCCGCGGCCGCCTTCAGCCTCGGACACGGGGGGAACGACGCGCAGAAGACGATGGGCGTGATCTTCGCCCTGCTGATCGCGAACGGTCTTCGGACCGCAGCGCAAGGGGTACCGCTATGGGTCGTGCTCTCGGCGCACACTGCGATCGCGTTGGGCACGCTCTTCGGAGGATGGCGCATCGTGCACACCATGGGTTCGAAGATCACGAAGCTCCAGCCGGCGCAGGGGATGGCGGCCGAGACCGCCGCGGCCGTGACGCTCATGGCCAACACGCTCGCCGGGATCCCGGTGTCCACGACGCACACGATCACGGGGGCGATCGTCGGGGTGGGAACGACGCAACGACTGTCTGCCGTTCGCTGGGGCGTGGCGGAGCGGGTCGTCTGGGCCTGGGTGCTGACGATCCCGGGAGCGTTCGCGATCAGCTACTTCGTCTTCTTGCCGTTCAGGGTGGGGTCATGAGGATCGGTCGGCGGCCGACGTTCTTCGCAGCGCTCGCGCTGCTCTGCCTGCTGATGTACTTACCGACCCCGGCTGCTTATCGCTGGGTGAACCTGTTCGCGGGGGGACTCGCCCTCTTCTGGGGCGTGTTGCTGTTCCTCGAGGAGCGGTCGGTTCTTCGCTTCGCGCCGCCCTCTGAGAAGGGTCGCCGCAAACCCGAGTACTAACGCGTGGCAGGTCTCAGGCGTGCTTCAAGACCACCGACTCGATCACGTTCGCGACGTTCTCGAGCCCGTCGAGCGCCTCTTCCAGGGTCTCGATGACTTCCTTCCACCGCAGGACGTCCATCGCCCGGTAGTCCCCTCCGAACAGGTCCGCGACAGCGCGCCGGTAGATCTTGTCGCCCTCGTTCTCGAGGCTGTTGATCTCGACCCAGTACGGCTCGAGCTCGCTCCGCTTCATGTTCTTGAAGGAGCGAAGGGCGGCTTCCGTTTGCTCGGCCGCCTGGCAGAGAACCTCGACCTGCGCCTTCATCTCGGGTAAGGGCGCATCGATGTTGTGCAGCACGAACAGGTCGCCGACGGCCTCGATCGCGTCCATGACGTCGTCCAGGGCCGTCGCCAACTGGTAGATGTCCTCGCGATCCATCGGGGTGATGAAGGTCGTGTTGAGGCGTCGGATGATCGCGTGTGTCACCTCGTCGCCCTCGTGCTCGCGCTCCTGCAGCCTTCGCGCCTTCACTTCGACCTCGGTGTACTCGTGCATGAGAGCCCGGAGCTGATCCGCTCCCGCTCGCAGGTTCACCGCTGACTCGATGAACAGGTCGAAGAACACTTCGGGACGTTGGGACACCTTGAGCTTCATCAGCGAGCCTCTCGGTCTGGGCGCACGGGGGCTATTGTGCCAGACGACCCCGCCTGACGAGTCGTGCCGGGCACCGGGACCGGCCCCCTGGTCGAACCGATCGTTGCGACGCCGCGGAACCCGATCCGCTCGTACATCGAGACGACATCCTTCGCGCCGGGATCGGCGAACAGCGACACGTGTTGGGCACCCGCGGTCTTCGCCTCGGCGCACAACCGCGAGGTGAGGGCGCTCGCGTATCCGCGACCACGGGCTTCGGGGAACGTCGCCACGTTGTCGAGGTATCCGACGTCGCCGATCACGACCACGGCGGCGAGCGAAACCACGGCGCCCTCATCACGCACCCCGAACCACCGCTTCCCCGCTGGTGTGAGCACCTCGCGCTCGAGCCGGGACAGTTGAGCGACCGCGCCAGGTTCCTCGATGCCGAACGAACGGAGCGAGGCGCCGAGCCGGTCCCACAGTTCGTCTCCCGGGCTCAGCTCCTCGACCTCGATGCCGCGGTCTTCCTGCGTCGGGTCGCGGACGAGATCCATGACGAGGTCCCACCCGATCAGATGCCCCCGGGTCGAAAGCTCGTTCATGAGACCTGTCGTCTCTTCCGTGACGAAGCTCACGACGTGCATCACCTCGACGCCCGCCTTATCGAGTGCGGGGAGCAGGTCGCCCTCGATGTCCGCGGCGCTGAGACCGCCCCCTGCCGTGTCCACGCGCGCGTAGTTGACGTCCCAGACCGAGGGGAACCGCGAGTCCGTCACGACGGCGCCCCACCACGTCGGCTCGAAACGTTCGAACAGCAGGTCAAACTCGCGCCAGAACCGATGGACGTGGTCGGGGACGGGCATGGATGCGAGAGTGTAGCCATGTGTCGGGCGTTGAAAGTGCTCTGCGTGGCCACGGATGCGGGATCGCTTACCTCGTTGCGGGCGGCTTCGGTGAGCGCCGAGTGGGAGCTTGTTGCGGGTGCCACGAGCGAGGCCGAGGCCTTGAACGTGATCGACGTGGAGCGACCGCACGTGCTGGTGGCGTTCGGACCCTACGAACGACTCGTCTCGCTCGTGCGGGAACGGTTCCCCGGCATGCGGGTCGTCGTCGACCGGGACATACCCGATGCGGATGCCGTCGTCGGCTCGCTCGAACAGGTCCGAGGATCCGTCAAGGGCGGCCCTCGCCCGGCCGGCCCGGTGACCCCGTCCGCGACCCCGGCTGCGAAGGTGGACCCGTGAGCGGAACCGTCATCCTCGCGTCACCGCGGGGGTATTGCGCCGGCGTCGACCGCGCCGTCGAAGCCGTCGAGCGCGCGCTCGTCAAACACGGTGCCCCCGTGTACGTCCGCAAGCAGATCGTCCACAACCTGCACGTCGTGAAGGACCTCGAAGCGCGAGGGGCCGTCTTCGTCGATGAGGAGACCGACGTGCCGGAGGGGGCGGTCGTGGTGCTCTCGGCCCACGGGGTCGCACCCGGGGTGTACGAACACGCCGCCTCTCGCCGGCTCGAGGTGATCGACGCCACCTGCCCGCTCGTGACGAAGGTCCACGTGGAGGCCCGCCGGTTCGCGTCGCAGGACCGAACGATCGTCCTGATCGGGCACGCGGGACACGAGGAGGTGGTCGGCACGACCGGTCAGGCGCCGGAGCGCACGATCCTCGTGCAGTCTGCGGACGAAGCGCGCACGGTCGATGTTCCCGACCCTGGCAACCTGAGCTACCTCACCCAGACCACGTTGTCGGTTGACGAGACCGATGAGATCGTGCGGATCCTGCGGGAGCGTTTCCCAGCGATCACGGGGCCGCCCCGGGACGACATTTGTTACGCGACGCAGAACCGGCAGGACGCGGTCAAGGTCATCGCACCGAGGTCGGACGTCGTGCTCGTGATCGGTTCGAAGAACTCTTCGAACTCGAACCGGCTCGCGGAGCTGTCGGTCGAACTCGGCACTCCGGCGTATCTCGTCGACGACGAGACGGCCGTCGATCCCGCGTGGCTCGAAGGAGCGTCGACTGTGGGGCTCACATCCGGGGCCTCGGCGCCCGAGTGGCTCGTGCGCCGGATGCTGGAATGGCTCGCGGAGCGGGGCTTCGGCGAGGTCGAAGAGGTCACGCTCACGGAAGAGCGGGTGCGGTTCTCCCTTCCTGCGGGCGTGCGCGGGCCCGCGCTCGCGGGCTGAATGGGGTCAGATCCAGGTCGAGAACTGGTCGCGGTCCTCGTCAGGCTCCTCGTAGTCGATCGACACCAGTGTGTTCGTCGACAGGATGCCGGGAAGGCTGTGGATCTGCTCCAAGATCACGCCGCTCCCGATCTCCCAGGGCTGCGTCACGCAGACCATCAGGTCGTACTCGCCACCGAGCACCGCGACGCCCGAGACGTCGGGCAGGCCGGCCAATCGCTCGGCCAGTCCGGCGGCCGCGCCTCCCTCGGCCCTGATGTGGACGTAGCAGGCGTCGGGCACGACCTGCGGCGCTTGCGGGGAAGCGAGGCCCCCCACGCCGATCCGATCCGGCGGCACGACCGGGGCGGTCACCGATCGTGTCACGCCCTCGACGCTGTGGATCTCGGCAAGGACCGTCGAGGCGACCGTGGCGAGGTCCGGCCCTTCGACGTGGGCCAGCACGTCCCACTCGCCGACGACGGCAACCGCTTCGCGAACGCCGTGCTTCGCGGCAAGGTTCGTGAGGACCGGAGCCATCGACCCCGGATCGATGCTGAGGTAAACGTAGGCCTCCATGTCTCGGCAGGCTAGGTCACGAACCGGGGGAGCACAAGGAGCGTTCGCGAAGCGAGGTCAGCTGTCGACGGTCGCGGGCACGCCGCAGAGCGCGAGCAACTCCTCCTCGCCCTCCTCCGGGCCGATCGAGATCAGCCGATCGCCCTCGCGCAACGTGAATCCCGACCGCGGCCGGTAGATCCAGCGCGCCCCGCGCTGCACGGCCAGGACGAACATGCCCGTGTCGGTCTCGAGCCGAAGCTCCTTGAGCGTTCGCCCCGCCGCCGGAGCGCCGGGCTGAACGACCGTCTCGGCGCTCGTTTCCTCCGTCTCCTCCAGCGCCATCTGAACGACCGGGTGCAGTGGCTCGCCGTGCTCGACGTACCAGGTCATGTCCCGCGCGGCGTCGCAGACGTACTCGGACGCGCTTCCCAGTCGGAGCAGACCTCGGAGCTCGTCGGGGTTGCGGGCTTCGGGGGCGGCGCGCAGCACCCAGGACTCGAGCTCGTCGAGGAGGATGTCGCTTCGCGCCTCGAGGGCGCCGACCTCGGCTGCCAGCGCGCGGTTGTTGAACAAGAGCGAGGAGTAGGCGAGCCCGACCGCAGCCTCCGCCAGGTCCTTCAGTTCGACGAGGATGTCGACCGCGCGGTCCAGCTCGGAGAGCGCGGGAACGTCGTCCGTGGGCACCGTCGGGAGCTCGGGTGCGCCGGCGAGCGCGCGGACCAGGTTCACTCCCTCCTCCGGACCGCGCACGAGCAGGACGTCCCCGACCGAGATGACATCGTCGGGACCAGGATCGAATTCCCACTCGATCCCGCTGCGGATCGCCATCACCCACATGCCGGTTTCGGTCGGCAGCGATAGCTCCCGAAGCGTTTGGCCTGCTGCTTCCGCGTCGTCGCGCACGCGGACGCGAGCCGTCATCTCATCCGCGTGCCGCAGATCGGGACGCAGCGCATCGGGGATACCGAGGCTGGCCGACACGACCCTCGCGATGTCGGACGCCGCATCCCCGATGCTCTCGATCGCGCCGGCGATCCACAGGACCCCCGCCATCCCCTCGGCGTCCTCGGGGCTTCGGGCCGCGAGCATCGCCATGATCCGCAGGCGTCTGAGCTGGTCGTTCATCCGTGCGTCGAGGCGCTCGACCTCGTTCGCGAGCTTCTCCTCGTTGAAGAACACGGCGGCGTACGCCAGATCGACCATGAGCTCGGACTCGTCCTTCAGCTCGACGAGGAGCTCCTTGACGTTCTTCGGTTGGTCATCCATGCCCGGTAACTCCCAATACTGTCATGAAGAAGAGGACGCAGGCGACCCCGGCCAGGTCCATGAAGCTCGTGATGATCGGAACCGTCTGGTTGTCGGGGTCGAGCCCGAACCGATAGGTGACGACGGCGAGGTAGTAGCTGACCACGATCGTGATCGGCGTGGCGAGGAGCCCCGCCAGCAGGGTGGCGGTCACCACGCGCCCGGGATCGGCCGGCAGGTGACCGGTCACCGACGACAGCCCAACCGCAACCGCGCCGATCAGCGTGAAGACGGCCAAGCCGAGCACGAAGACGATGAAAGCGTCGATGAGCGCGGGCACCTCCGGGATCCCGCTCGGAGTGATCACACCGATCTGGAGCTTCGAGGAGACCCGGGACGCGAAGATGCCCCCGAGCGCACCGGCCTGCGAGACGAACGGGGGGATCAGCAAGAGCAGCACCGGCACCGCGATCAACTCGGGGAGGCGAGCTTCCTGCAACGCGCCCGAGACGATGTCGAGGATCGGCGTGAGCAAGATCACGCCGGTCATCTCCAACACGATCCTTCGAACGACCGCGATGTCGGCCGTATACGCGCGAACGATGGCATACACGGCAGCCACCAAGCACACGCTGGACACCACGCCGTTGATCACTGGCGAGCGCACGAGGAACGTTGCGAGGAACAGGGTGGGAAGCGTGGCCATGTCGCCCAGTGCCGTGACCATGGGCGTGGAGACCGAATCGAGGTCCCATCCCCGGCGGTAGGAAAGGACCGACAGCGCGATGGTGACAGCCAAGATGAACACCGAGCCGAGCGCGCCGCCGACCACCGAGATCGTGATGAACGCCCAAACGGAGATCGAGGGCTTCCCGAACGCCGCAGCGGTGAGCTTCGCGAGGAGCGCCAACCACAGCGACGACGAGAACGTCGTGACCACCGCGACGTAGACGTTCTGATAGAGGACACCGTCGCGGCGTTGCGTGACCTCGAAGGTGCCTGCGGCGTTGGTCGTGCCCAGGCGTGCGCCGATCGCGCCGAAGATCGTTCCTCGCATCCCGACGGCGGCCGGAACGAGGATGAGGAGACCGGGGAGCTGCTGGAGGGTGGCGCCGATCCCCTGGAGGGTTAGTCCGGCGACGAAGCCCGCGACCGTGCTGAGGGCGAGCGCGACCAAGCCCTGGCGGAGCGTGCGCCGCTCAGAACGCCAGTAGCCGAACAGACGCTTCGCGCGTCGCTGGATGGCCCGGCGAGGCGCGGACATAAGGGCACCGTCATCTCATCGCTCGCTGTTCTCGTCGTTGTGTGGGCCAGGGCCCGGGGCAGTATGCGCCCGGGGCAGTATGCGCCCGGCTGCCAAGCGGGGCAACCCTCCTGGGGCTCAGCGGTCGCTGAGCGTCACTCGACCCAGTCCCGGGTCAGGAACAGCCAGAACGCGAGCCCGGCGCGATCGCCGTAGGAGCGGAACCGGCGCGCGATCGTTGCGTCGGAGACCGAGCGCTTGCCGAGCAACCTCGCGTATTTCGGGCGCGTCCACGAGTCGAGGATCAGCTTCGAGGTCCGCCCGAGCGTCATCATGATGTGAGTGGCCGCGTACGGCCCGACGCCGGGCAGCCCCAGCAGGCGGCTCTCGATCTCGGGTTCGGGCATCTCGTTCGAGGACGGGTCGGCAAGGCTCTCGAGGTCGACGTCGCCCGCGTGCACCGACCGTGCGAGTGCCAGGAAGTACGGCGCGCGGTAGCCGGCCCGCACCACCTCCCGGTAGAAGCGCTCCGGTCGCGCGGCCATCGCCGCTGGGGTGGGGAACGCATTGGTGAGGGGACCGTCTCCTCCGATCGCCGGTTCCCCGAGCTCGGCGACGAGCGCGTGAACCATGCGCGTCGTGAGCGCCCACGAGCAGTTCGTCGTGCAGATCGTCTTCACGACGTCTTCGAAGACCGTTGGACTCTGCAGCATGCGACCGGCTCCCGTCGCGGCCCACGCGAGATCGGCGTCTTCGCCAACGAGCGCGTAGAAGCCCGAGAGGTCTTGGTCCAAACGGAGCACGCGACGCGCTCCCGCCAAGACCTCGCTTCGAACGCGTGCGCCCGGAGCGGGTCCCAAGACCTCGATCGCGACGAACCGTTTCCGTCCCGGTTGGATCCGCACGCGACGAGGACGTCCGCCCTTCACGGGAAGCGTGACCTCGAGCGTCCCGTTCACCTCATCGAGGCGTGTCGGAGGGAGCCCCGCGAACCCGTGCGAGTTGAGCGTTCTCGCCAGGTCGACAGGCTCCCCACCGGGTCCGCGCAGTTCGAGCTCGAGCTTCACGGGTTCGCCGCGGTCCTGCGCTCGCGGAAGGCTCGGACCTTGGCGCGGTTCCCGCACGTCTGCATAGAACACCACTTCCCTGAGTGGTTCTTGGAACGGTCGTAGAACACGCTGCGGCAGGTGGCGCTGCCACAGTCCTTGAAGTTCTTCCACGTGCCATCGAGCTGCGAGAGGAAGGCGAGTCCGAGGATCTTGCCGACGGCACCGGACACCCCGCCGGCGTGTGACTCGAGGGTTCCAAGATCGAACCGAGCCTGCAACCCGGCCGAACGCGCTGCAGCGTTCAACACCTGTGAGATGGCGTCGTGGTCTCGCTCGCGCTCCGCGTCGTCGGCGTCGTCGGCGTCGCCGACCCTGCTTCTGAGCGCCCCGAGCACCTCGGCAGCGAGACCCAACTCGTCGACGTGGGCTTCGGCGTCGTCGGCGAGCAGACCGTTCGCTCGGAGCCACCACTCGATGCTCTCGAGCGATGGCGGAAGACTCCGTGGATCCCCAGGGTTGTGATCGTGTAGGGAGAGGAAGCTCCGCAAGACCTCGAGCTCGCGCGGGGCCGGGGGAGTGTCGTCGATCTCCCGCGGAGCCGTCGCGTGCCGGTGCGGGGACTCGTTCTGCCGGAAGCCGGTTGGTTCAGCCATCACGATCTCGAGTGTACCTGCGAAAACCGAGAAAATCCACTTGACTGGTTACAACAGTAACCGGTATCCTTCCATTCATCGGTTAGCTATCGGAAGGCCAAGAGGAAGGGAAGGTGGACGAGATGGTGCCCTACGGACTCCTGGGCGAGGACCTCTTGCGGGTCCTGGACGCCGACCGGCGTCGGAAGCTGCAGTCCCAGTTCCGGCAGAGCAACACCCCTTCGAGGTTGCGCGTGGCCGTCGGCCGGCGTCTCGTCGTCGTTGGTGCCAGGCTGGCGGGGTTGTCGAGCGCATCCGCGAAGCCGAGGGATGTGGTTCGACACGTGCGCGCCTAACTCCAGCCTCCGCAAGCGTCGCACGCTGCAGGATCGGCTCCGACCTGCCGTTACACTGCCCGAGATGGCCGAACCGAAGCGTCCCCTGTCTTCTGTTGCCGGTGTCGGCGGCGCCGGCCCCGTCATGGTCATCGGCGGCGCGGAGGACAAGTTCCGGGACAAGGTCATCCTGGCCCGATTCGCGAAGTTCGCCGGGGGGGCGGACGGTCACGTCGTCGTGATCTCGACGGCCTCCTCGCTGGGTGACCAGGCGACGGCGATGTACTGCGAGCTCTTCCTCGGACTCGGGATCGGCACGGTCACCGGGCTGCGTCCCGAAGAGCGCGAGGAGGCGAATGCCCCCGATGGCGCTGCAGCCGTGAAGGAAGCCACGGGGGTGTTCCTCACGGGAGGGAACCAGTCGCGGCTCACCCAGGTCGTCGCCGGGACGAAACTGGGAGGCGCGCTGCTCATGGCGCACGATCGCGGGGCCGTGCTCGCCGGGACCTCGGCGGGCGCGAGCGCCCTGGCGAGCCACATGGTCGCCTACGGCCAGACCGGACCGACCCCGAAGAATCGCATGGTGCAACTCTCGGCCGGCCTCGGCATCCTCGAGGGGATGGCGATCGACCAGCATTTCGAAGAGCGCGGACGCGTCGGACGATTGCTCGCCCTGGTTGCTCAGTCGCCGTCGCTGCTCGGGATCGGCATCGACGAGGACACGTGCGCGATCGTTCACTCGGACAGGTCGATGCAGATGATCGGGCGCGGGGCGGTGACGATCGTCGACGGCGCCCACGTCAAGACCGACGCCTACCGCGGGAAGGGGTATCGTCCGCTCATGGTGTCGGGCGCGATCCTCCACTCGCTGCCCAGTGGCTACTGGTTCGACCTGCGGGGGCGGCACCTGTTGGCCGGCCCGCACGCCCACGAGGCGGAGCGGGAGGCCTCTGAGTGACGGCGGAACGGACCGCCTCCAGCCAGGCTCGACAACGCGCCAAGCGTGAGCCGGCCGAGAAGAAGCCGAAGCTCTCGCCGGACCTGACGATCATCCAAGCGCAGGTATTCCGTGGACCCAACTATTGGTCCTACGAGCCCTGCGTGCGTCTGCTCGTCGACCTCGGTTCGCTCGAGCAGTGGCCCTCGAACACGATCCCCGGGTTCGCCACCGCCCTTCTGACGCTGCTCCCGGGGGTCGGGGAGCATTCATGCTCCTTGGGCAAACGAGGCGGCTTCCGGGAGCGGCTCGAGGAGGGAACGTGGGTCGGGCACATCGCCGAGCACATCGCGCTGGAGCTGCAACGCGAGTCCGGCGCGCACATCTCGCGCGGTAAGACCCGGGGTGCAGGCGCACCCGGGCGCTACAACGTGATCTACGGCTACGCGGAGGAGCAGGTCGGCGTCGCCGCCGGCAAGCTCGCCGTTCGCCTCGTGAATCACCTCGTGCGGGCGGAGCCGGGGTTCGACTTCCGTGCGGAGCTCGAAGGGCTGATCGTCCTTGCCGAACGGCGACAGTTCGGTCCTTCGACCCAGGCGATCATCGACGAGGCGGTGAGCCGTGACATCCCATTCATCAGGCTGGACGAGCAGTCCCTCGTGCAGCTCGGCCAGGGGAAGTACCAACAACGGATCCGCGCCACGATGACATCGAAGACCAGCGCGCTCGCCGTCGACATCGCGGGCGACAAGAAGATGACGAACCAGCTCCTGGGTTCCGCAGGTCTACCGGTGCCTCGCAGCGAGGTCGTGCGCACCGACGACGACGCGGTCGCCGCGGCGAAACGGATCGGGTTCCCGGTCGTGACGAAACCGCTCGACGGCAACCACGGCCGTGGGGTCGGACTCGAGCTTCGCACCGAGCGTGCGGTTCGCGCCGGCTTCAAGCGCGCCGTGCGTGAGGCTCGTCGCGGCCAGGTCGTCGTGGAATCGTTCGTGACCGGCAACGACTACCGCGTACTCGTGATCGGAGGCCGGATGGTCGCGATCGCCGAGCGTGTTCCGGCCCACGTCTCCGGCGACGGGAAGCACTCGGTTCGTCAGCTCGTGGACCTGGAGAACGGAGACTCTCGTCGCGGTATCGGCCACGAGAAGGTGCTCACCCGGATCCGGATCGATGAGAGCGCTCTGGCGTTGGTGAAGAAACAAGGCTTCGACATCGACGACGTGCCACCCGAGGGAACCAGGGTGTTGCTCGCGGCGACCGGGAACATGTCGACGGGAGGTATCTCGATCGACCGGACCTGGGAGGCGCACGAGGACAACGTCGAGATCGCCGAGGAAGCTGCACGAGTCGTCGGCTTGGACGTCGCCGGGATCGACTTCCTCGCGCCCGACATCTCGCACCCGGTGCGCGAGACCGGGGGAGCGATCGTCGAAGTAAACGCTGCGCCCGGATTCCGCATGCACACCCACCCCACCGAGGGGGAACCGCAATACGTCGCCAAACACGTCGTCGATCTGCTGTTCCCGCCGGGCACGCCGTCGCGCATCCCCATCGTCGCGGTCACGGGTTCCAACGGGAAGACGACGACTGTACGGATGATCGCCCACATCTTCCGGGGCATGAGCCGCGACGTTGGCTTCACGACGACCGACGGTGTCTATATCGATGAGCGCCTCGTGCGCCGCGCCGACGCGAGCGGTCCGCGCAGCGCGCAGATGGTCCTGCAGAACCCGAGGATCGACACGGCTGTTTTCGAGGTCGCGCGAGGCGGGATCTTGCGCGAAGGTCTCGGGTACGGCCGCAACGATGTCGCCGTCGTGCTGAACGTGACCGGGGACCATCTCGGCTTGAAAGAGATCGATACGCTGGAGCAGCTCGCCGCCGTCAAGCAGGTTCCGGTGGAAGCCGTGCCCCGCAACGGATATGCGGTGCTCAACGCGGACGACCCCCTCGTGCTCGAGATGCGCCGTCACTGCAGCGGCAACGTGATCCTGTTCACGATGCGCGAAGGCGACGACTTCATCGACCGATGGATCCGGCGCGGACGAAAGGCCGTCGTCCTGGAGAAGGGCCCTCGTGGCGAGATGATCGTCATCAAAGAGGGGCGACGAACGATGCCGATCGCGTGGGTCCACACGCTCCCCTCCACGTTCGAGGGCAAGGCGCGGATGATGGTCCAGAACGCGATGGCCGCCGCGGCCGCCGCCCACGCCGCGGGCGCGCACCTGCACGACATCCGTCAAGGCCTGCGCTCGTTCACGACGTCGATCTATCAGGCGCCGGGGCGGCTCAACGTCTTCGACCTGAACGGCGTCAAGGTGATCATCGACTACGCCCACAACGCGGCCGGGCTCGAGACCCTGGGCGATTTCGTCGAGCGGTTGACGAACGACGTTCCCACGGGCGAGCGGCCGGGGGAGGCATCGTGGGCGGCGAACGTCCGTGTCGCCGTCGTCGCGACGGCCGGTGACCGCCGCGACGAGGACATGCGTGAGCTCGGCGTGATCGCCGCGAGGTACTTCGACGAGGTGATCATCCGCGAGGATCGCAACACGAGAGGTCGGCCGCGCGGCGAGACGGCGTCGCTGATCCTCGAAGGCGTCGAGCGAGCGCAGGCATCAGGCAGGGCCCGTGCGGGCCACACCGAGATCGTGCTCGATGAGATGGATGCCGCGCGCAAGGCGCTCGACCGTGCGCGGAAGGGGGACCTCGTCGTTCTTTGCGTCGACTACGCGACCGACGTGTATCACGAGCTCGAGGAACGGAGCGGTGTGGCCGCACCCGACGTCCTTCGATCCAGAGACGACGCCACGATGGAGGCCGTGGGCGGCGACCCCGACCTGATCGGGCTCACACCACGTTGACGTGGAAACCGCGACCGTCCGTCGTGCGCTCGAGAAGAAGCGCCAGGAGCTCGCCACGGAGCTCGCGGCGCTAACCGCGGTGCCGCGCGACCCGATGGCCGCCGTCTCATTCGGCAAACGGATCGGGGACGGTACCACGGAGGCCGTCGAGCGCATCAACCAGACCGGCGCGGCGAACGTGATCGCGGCGATGCTGGGCGACGTCGAGCGGGCTCTCGAGAAGCTCGACGACGGAACGTACGGGGTGTGCGACAACTGCGGCGAGCCGATATCGGAAGCCAGGCTCGAAGCTCGTCCGTGGTCGGTGCTCTGCGTCTCGTGCAGCGCCAAGCGATAGCCCTCACCGCTTGGACGCGGCAGCCGCGCGAACCACCCGTTTCACGTCGGCGGGACCGAGTCGACGCGCGCCCTGCGCATCCAGCCACGCGAAGATCTCCGGCCGCATGCTGAGGGCGGTTATGCAGACGACATCTCCCGGTTTCGACTCGCGAAGCATCGCACGCAACCCGTGCAGCTCGTCCTCGTACTCCGGGACGTCGTCGACGCCGGCTTCGCGGGCTCCGGCGCGAAGCTCTTCGATGATGTTCTCCCGTGAGCGTCCTCGCAGGTACGGCAGCAGCTCGGCGATCGCGAGGTGGTCGCTTCCCACTGCCGCGCGGAACGCGAACGCGTGAAGGATCGAGTCGGTCCGGTCGCCGGCCGTGCAGATCGCGAGCCACACCTCATGTCCCTTGCGTCGTACCCCATCCAGGACCTCGGTCAGCCCCTGCATGCCGGCTTCGTTGTGCGCGTAGTCGATCACCACGACCCGTTTGTCCACGCCGAACAGGTTCGCCCGGCCGGGGTTGCGTTCGGGATCGAGCACGAACGTCTTGAGCCCACGTACGACCGCGCGATCAGGCAGCCCGACCGCGATCGCTGCCGACGCGGCGGCCATCGCGTTCTGGATGTTGATCCGCGATACCCCGGCGAGGGTCACCGGCACGTCGATCACGGCGACCAAGGGGTGCACGTGGTGATGCTCGAGCCACGTCAGCTTTCCGTCGAGCACGGTCATCGCTCTGCCGCCGCGTGCGAGCGTCTCCCGGATCGCGGGGTGGTCGGGGTCGAGCGAGAAGACCCACGGCCGGCCCGTGGCACTGCGTCGCATGTCGAGCACGCGCGGATCGTCGGCGTTCAGCACGACCCAGCCATCGGCGCGCGTGATCCTCGTGATCGCGGCCTTCACCTCGGCCAGCTGATCGACGGTTCGAACGCCGTGGAGCCCCAGATGGTCTTCGCTGACGTTGGTCACGACGGCAACGTCGTTGTGTTGCACACCGATACCGCGAAGCAGGATCCCGCCGCGCGCGGTCTCGAGGACGGCGATGTCGGGATGTTGCGACAGCGCTCTAGCTGCGCCGCCGAACCCGCTGTAGTCGCCCTTCTCGACCAGCTCACCGTCGTCCCGGTACACACCATCCGTGGATGAGTAAGCCACGTGCAGACCAGCACTTCGCACGAGGGTCGCGAGAAGGCGGACCGTGGTGGTCTTCCCGTTCGTTCCTGTGACCTGGATGACGGGGATGTCCGGATCGGGCACGGTTGGCACGGGCCCGGGATCGGTCGCACGCAGCCTGCGCCCGGCCTCGGCGGTGACGCGATCCGGCGAGCGACGAAGCAGCTTCCCCATGCCGAGGGCGACCTCGCCGGCGAGTGCCTCCGCCGTGCCCCGGCGCCGCCACGGGAATACGACCGTCACCTGTCCTGGATCTGGGCCGAGGCGCGAGCGGACCGCGATCCGAGGCGATCCCTCAGCGGCCGCGATGCGCCGGGTGAGCTCGGCGGCGATCCGCGAGACCAGGCGAAGCCGGTGGCTACTGCCTTTCGCGCCCGGCTTCGCCCCGCCCGGCACCCCCAAGCGTGTCGCAACGTCGACAACGCGGTTGTCCGAGGCTCCGAGCCACCCAGCTACATCGAGAACGATCTTCATCGCCGGACGGGCGAAGTAGAGGTTCGGGCCCTCGAGGACGCGGATCTCGATGTCCCGAACCGTGTCGGGTGCCGTCATGCCTCCGGTGGCTCCGCGACCGACTCGATCGCTCGCGCGAGCGCGAGGTCCGCCTCGCTCACTCCGCCTTGGTCGTGGGTCGAGAGCGAGACCAGCACGCGGTTGTAGTGGTTCTCCAGGTCGGGATGGTGTTTCGCTTCGATCGCTCGCTCGGCCAGCCGGTCGATGAACGAGATCGCCGCGCGGAAGCCGCGGAAGACGTATTCCTTGTGGATCGCGCCATCCGAGAACGACCAGCTAGGAAGGTCGCCCGCCGCGAGCGCGGAACGGACCTGGTCGTCCTCGAGCTTCGCCATGTTTCGAAGCCTACTCAGGTCGCCGTGCGCGCGCGATACCGACGGAGCTCGGAGTAGACGGCGGCCACGAGCCCTGCCCCCACGATGCAGGCGAGGCCGCCCGACACCACAGAGAGCGCCGGGCTGAACACTTGCGCGACGACACCGGCTTCGAAGTCGCCTAGGCGCGGGCCGCCGGTCACGACCAGGATGTGGATCGCCGACAGGCGCCCTCGCAGGCGCTCGGGAACGGAGAGCTGCAGGATCGTCGAGCGGAAGATCGCGCTGATCACGTCGGCCCAGCCCCCCATCGCAAGGAAGACGAGTGCCAGCGCCAAGTGACGTCCGACCAACCCGAACGCTGCGATCGACGCGCCCCATCCGATGACGGCCCACACGACCGCCATGCCCTGCCGGCTCACGTGTTTGACCCAGCCGCCCGTGAGGGCGCCCAGCAGCGCACCCAACGCCGGCGCCGAGAACAGCAGGCCGACGACCTGGGGACCTCGATGGAACTGCGTGGCGGCGAGGACGACGAACAATGCCCGCGGGAGCCCGAAGATCATGGCGATCAGGTCGATCGCGAACGTCGACTGCAAGAGCCTGCTGTCGCGGACGAAGGCGAAGCCTTCCTTCACGGCGGCCCAGCCGGTTGCGGTCGCTTCCTCTCCGACTCCGAGGGGAACGGGAGGCATCGGCGCGACCAGGATCGCCGTCAGGAATGCGGCTCCGTACGTCACGAGATCGAACCCGTACGCCCACGAAAGTCCCAGGTGCGCGATGAGCACGCCTCCGACCGCCGGGCCCAGCAGCCCCACAGCGTTCCAGACGACCTGGTTCAAGGCCATGGCTGAGGGCACGAGCGCGGTCCCGACCAGCCTGGGTGTCATCGCCGAGCGGGTGGGGTTGTCGACCGCCGACACGCCGGCGGTGATCGAAGCGGCAGCGTAGACGAGCCATACCGAGGGGCGACCGGCGAGCGCGCCTGCGAGCAGCATCGTGGCCCCGATCGCGAGACCGACTTGGGAGAGCATCAGCAGCTTGCGCCTGTCGTAGGCGTCGACGACCGCGCCGCTGACGATCGAACCGGCGATCAGGGCGACGAGGGAGAAGAGCCCGATCAGCCCTACCTTCCCCGCCGAACCGGTCAAGCGGTAGACCTGCACGAACATCGCGACGAGCGCGAACTGATATCCGAGATCCGAAACGAACAACCCGATCCAGAGCACCCTGAAATCTCGCGACGTCCGCAGCGGCGTGATGTCGAGCGCGATCCGGCCGATGCGCAAGCGCGCGAAGCGGCGCTGGCTCGGTCCGTCCGCGGGTGTCACGCGGGGAACGGTAGCAACGGAGGGCGGCTACCCGGTGGCTGCGGCTCCCAGACCCTCGTCGACCACGTCGAGCCCATCATCGAGCAGCGCTTCGTCGATGTTGATCGGCGGCAACAGCCTCAGGACGTTGCCGTAGGTTCCGGCGGTCAAGACGATGACGCCCTTCTCCAGGCACCGGCGCGCGATCCCGCTCATGGCCTCGGCAGCGAGCGGCTCCTTCGTTTTGCGATCTCCGACCAGCTCGATCGCGCACATCGCGCCCCTGCCCCGAACGTCGCCGACGATCGAGTAGCGAGTCGCGAACGAAGCGAACCGCGCGAGCACGGTGTCGCCGACGCGGCGTGCGGACGCGAGGAGGTTCTCGCGCTCGATCTTCTCCAGCACGGCGAGTGCAGCGGCGGCCGCGACCGGATTCCCGCCGTAGGTGCCTCCGAGACCGCCGGGGTGGGTCGCGTCCATGATCTCGGCGCGTCCCGTTACGGCGCTGATCGGCAGGCCGCCCCCGACCGACTTCGCGGTCAAGACGACATCGGGCACGACGCCCTCGTCCTCGATCGCGTACCAGCGGCCGGCGCGTCCCATCCCCGTCTGGATCTCGTCGGCGACGAACACGATGCCGTTGGCCGCGCAGTAGTCGGCGATCCCTTTCACGAACCCGGGCGCCGGCACGATGAACCCGCCTTCACCAAGGATCGGTTCCATCACGACTGCGGCGATGTTCTCGGAGCCGATGTGCTTGTTCATCTCGTCGGTTGCGTACGCAAGGCATGCTTGCCCACACGACTCGGGGGTGTCGCCGCCACATGGACTGCGATACGGGTACGCGAAGGGCAGCCGGTAGACCTCAGGCGCGAACGGCCCGAATCCTTGCTTGTACGGCATGACCTTCGCGGTCATCGACATCGTGAGCAGGGTGCGCCCGTGGAACGCGTGATCGAACACGACGACGGCGTTCCGCCCGGTCGCCTTGCGAGCGATCTTCACCGCGTTCTCGACGGCCTCGGCCCCCGAGTTCGCGAACATCGTCTTCTTCGGGTGATCGCCGGGCGTGAGGGCGTTGAGGCGCTCCGCCAGCTCGATGTACGGCTCGTTCGCGGTCACGTGGAAGCATGAGTGCGTATCCAGCTCGGCCTGCCGCTGGATCGCGGCCACGACTTCGGGCGCGGTGTGACCGACGTTCAGGACCGATATCCCGGTCGCGAAGTCGATCAGACGGTTCCCGTCGACGTCCTCGATGATCGCGCCGGATGCGCGCGCGGTCACGATCGGGTGGATCGCGCCGACCCCGTTGGGCACGGCGTTGGCCCGGCGTTCGAACCACGCGGCAGACTTCGGTCCGGGGATCTCCGTGACGAGCTTGCGTTCCTGTGTGATGTCCATGGTGCATATCTTGCCAGCCGATAGCGTCGCTCGACCAGCTGCTTACGCGCTGCGGAACTGCGGTTCTGCGTGACCGGTGACGTGGATCACGGGGAGCTCGAGGAGCGCTTCCATGCGGTGGGGAAGGTCGAGCCGGAGCCACTTCGAGATCCCCGGCGGCAGTGTCGAGAGCACGATCGCGTCGAAGGCCTCGCCTCGCCGGAGCAGGTCTCCGACCGCCTCGGTCGGGTGCGCGTCGCCGACCTCGCCCTCTGCCTCCAGTCCGGCGGCACGGAACCGTGCGAGCGCTCCATCCAATCGCTCGTTCGCGATCATGCGGGCTTCGGCCTCGGTCCAATTGTGGTCCCGAGGCGGCGTCGCTGGAACCAGCACGTAGAAGGTGCACGGTCCCGCTCGCTGAAGATCCAGGAGCTTGTCGACGAGATGCCCGCCAGCCAGCGTCCGGTTCGCGATGACCAGGTAGCGATGCATGAGCCACCCCCTTGGGCGCCACGAGCGCTCCCTACGACCCTACGCCGGTTGAGATGGAAGGACAGGGCCGGGTGGTCCGATGCGCCCCGAACATCGCATACTTGCAGTCCTCGACCCTGGTCGAGGGTTCAACGATCCGTCTCGCGAGGAGGGGAACATGGGTGAGAGCAAGACGTGGCAGATGTTCATCGGCGGCGAGTGGGTGGATTCGTCGAGGGGCGAGACCGAATCAGACATCAACCCCGCTGACGATTCGTCGGTCGCAACGGTCCAGGTCGGGACCCGCGAGGATGCAGACAAAGCCGTCGCCGCAGCACAGAAGGCGTTCGACGAGGTCTGGTTCGACACGCCTCCGAAGGAACGCTCCGCGATGATCTTGAAGCTCGCCGACGCGATCGACGCCGACGCGGACAATCTGGCCAAGCTCGAATCCGAAGACGTCGGCAAACCCATCTCGGTGTCAGCGGCGGACATCCCCTTCATCTCTGACAACCTGCGGTTCTTCGGCGGAGCGGCGCGCGTGCAGGAAGGCAAATCCACCGGCGAGTACGAGCGTGGGTTCACGAGCATGATCCGGCGTGAGCCGCTCGGCGTCACGGTCGGGATCTGCCCCTGGAACTACCCGCTGATGATGGTCGCGTGGAAGCTCGGTCCCGCATTGGCCGCGGGGAACACCTCGGTCATCAAGCCGGCGGAGCTCACGCCGCGCACGGCCTTGCGTTTGGCCGAGCTGTCCGCCGACATCTTCCCGCCCGGCGTGGTCAACGTGATCACGGGGCATGGATCGGAGATCGGCGACCAGCTCGTGCGCAACCCAGACGTCCGCTTGGTATCCGTCACCGGCGACACGTCGACCGGCAAGCTCATCCAGGCGGCCGCAGCCGAGACCGTGAAGCGCGTCCATCTGGAGCTCGGTGGCAAGGCGCCGGTAGTCGTGTTCGACGACGCCGACATCAGCAAGGTGGTCGAGACACTCAAGTTCGCCGGGTATACGAACACCGGCCAGGACTGCACGGCATCGTGCCGAGTCGTCGCCGGTTCAGAGATCTACGAGGATCTGCTCGCGGAGCTCGTACCCGCGGTCGAGTCCATCAAGGTCGGCGCGATCACCGACGAGTCGGTCGAGATGGGCCCATTGGTCTCAGACCGCCAGCGGCAGAGTGTTGTCGGGTTCGTCGAGCGGGCGCAGGAGAACGGCGCGAAGGTGCTCACCGGCGGAGAGCCGATCGAGGGCCCCGGCGCGTACTACCGCCCAACGGTCGTGGCCGACCCGGATCAGAAGTCCGAGATCGTTCAGCAGGAGGTCTTCGGCCCGGTCGTCACCGTGCAGCGGTTCAGCGACGAAGATCAGGCCGTCACGTGGGCGAACGATGTCGTGTACGGGTTGGCGTCGTCGGTGTGGACGAAGGACGCGTCCCGCGCGGCCCGCGTCGCCCGCCGTCTGCAGTACGGCGCGGTATGGGTGAACACGCACTTCATGATCACGCCGGAGATGCCCCACGGCGGTTACAAGCAGAGCGGGTACGGGAAAGACATGTCGATGTACTCGCTCGAGGACTACACGCAGATCAAGCACGTCATGTGGTCGCTCGACTAGAGCGACCCCGTCGAGATTCGACCGGGTGAGAGGGG
>JALYLV010000014.1 GCA_030774035.1 Actinomycetota bacterium | reverse complement strand
CCGCCCTCAAGGGCGGCGAGCGCCACCTCGAGGGCCTCACGGGTCGGGTTCCCGCCGCGCGCGTAGTCCCAGCGCTTCGGTTTGCCGACCTCTTCCTGCCGGTACGTGGATGTCTGATAGATCGGCACGTTGACCGATCCGTACAACGCCTCCGGGTCCTGCCCGGCGTGGATCGCCCTCGTCTCGAACCGCTGCTCCTCGGTCACGTCGCCGTCTCCGGAGGGAGTTCCCATCCGCGCCTCCTCAGCTCGTCTCGGGCACTGTCGCCGTCACGAACGTTCCGCCACAGCCGGTACTTGCGCTTCGCGTCATGGCCGGGGGCGAACTCGCTGCCCGCCGGAACTTGCCGATTGCACCCCGGTTCCCCGCACGCGCACCAGGCGAACAGCGTCGCGGGATCGTCACGTGCGATGGTGCCAGGACGGTACGTCGGCGCCGGCGCAGAGCTCGGGATCACGATGACGCCCTCGGCCGGATCGCCGAGGTGCGACTCGTGGCCGTCGAGCACGAGCAACCCGGTGAGCGCCGCCAACGCGGCGTCGAGTCGGTCGATCGTCGAGAGCTCCTCGGTGCGCACCTTCTGGAGCCGGAGCACCCGCTCTCGCCACTGCCGCTTACGTTCGCCCCGGGGCGGAAGGCATCCGGCGAGGACCGCCGCCGTCGCGTGGGGGAAGACCTCGATCGCTCGGCCGCGGTAGGGCTTGCCGGCGGCGACCGGATATCCGAGTTTGCCGACGAGTGCGAACACCTCCATCCCCTTGCGCATCCAGTCGAACCGCGGATGCTCGGCGTGCTCGACCGATGGCGTTCGGAAGGCGTGGATGTTCAGGCGCGCGAGCTCGTTCTCCGTGGCCCGAGACTTGCCGCCGCGCGCCCATGTCGGTGGCGAGTCGATCGCAACGATCGACGGCGCGTATTCGCGGACCAACCGTTCGACGTCGTCGAGACCGGCCCGCGAGAGGACGACCGACGGCGTGCGTCGTTCGTCCATCAAGACGATGTCGAGCCCCTTTCCGACGCCTACGTCGATGCCGAGGGAACGCACGCGTTAGGGCGTCCTCCGTCGGTGGGCCAGGAAATCGAGCAGGTCGGACCGGGTGAGGACACCGAGGACCTGGCCTGCCTTCGCCACAAGCACCGCGGGGCCGTGCTCGAGCTCGGAGAACGCCGATTCGATCGGGTCGTCCCACTCGATGAGCGAGATCGGCGCAGCCATGACCTCCGCCACATCGGCTTGCAAGGCGTCGGGGTCCCGGAAGATGCGATCGAGAAGTTGGCGGTCGCGGATCGAACCGACGAACTGGGCGACGTCGGTGCTGTTTTCGCGTACGACCGGCGCTTGCGAGATCCCGTGCTCCTGCAGGATATCGACCGCCTGTCGGACCTTCGCGTGCGCGTCGACCGTGATCAGCGGTGGGAGACCCCCCGCCTTGGCGGCGAGCACCTCGTCGACGTGGATCACCTCGAGCCTGTCGAGCATGCCGTGCTGCAGCATCCACGAATCGGAGTAGACCTTCGACAGGTACTGGCGCCCGGTGTCGGGCAGCAGGACGACCACGGTCTTCGAGGCATCGAGGTCTTGCGCGACCTCGAGGGCGGCGAAAACGGCCGTGCCGCATGAACCCCCGGCCAGGATCCCCTCCTGTCGCGTGATCGCCCGCGCGGTACGGAACGAATCACGATCGCTCACGCGCACGAATCGATCGACGACGCTCGGATCGAACGTGTCGGGCCAGAAATCCTCTCCGATCCCCTCGACCAGGTACGGACGTGGCTCGTCGCCGGAGTAGACGGACCCTTCCGGGTCGGCGCCGACGACCATCACGTTCGGGTTGCGCTCCTTGAGATACCTGCCGACGCCGGTGATCGTGCCGCCGGTCCCGACGCCGGCGACGAACACGTCGATCGTCCCGTCGGTCTGTTCCCAGATCTCTGGGCCGGTCGTCTCGTAATGCGTCTTCGGGTTCTCTTGGTTGAAGTACTGGTTCGGTTGGTACGCGCCGGGGATCTCCGCGGCGAGTCGCTCGGCGACGCGGTAGTAGCTCTCGGGGGACTCGGGGGGCACCGCGGTCGGGGTGATGACGACCTCGGCTCCGTACGCGCGCAGGAGCGAGATCTTCTCTTGGCTCATCTTGTCGGGCATCACGAAGATGCACTTGTAGCCCCGGAGCGCCGCGGCGATCGCGAGGCCGTGGCCGGTGTTACCAGAAGTCGGCTCCACGATCGTGCCGCCGGGCTTCAGCAGTCCACGCCGCTCGCCGTCCTCGATCATCCGGATGCCGATCCGGTCCTTCACGCTGCCGCCGGGGTTCAGCATCTCGAGCTTCGCCAGGACGGTGGGCAGGACGCCCCGGGTCACCGAGTGAAGACGCACGAGCGGTGTGTTGCCCATGGCGTCGAGGAACGTGTCGAGCACTTGCAACCCTGGAGCCTCCTGCCGGCCGAGGACGCTACCTATGGTGTCACGCTGGGCGGGCGACGTCCGGCAGTTCCTGGGCGATCCCACGCCCCGATGCCCGGGATACGGAACGGGCTACACCTACGGGGGTAAAGTGCCGATTTCAGAGGCGGATGGGGATGACCGAGGGTATCGGCGAAGGCGTGGCTGACCAGGAGCCGCCGTTCGAGCTGGGCGGCGGGGGCGAAAGCCTGCTGGTCGTGGACGACGACCCCTTCATCGCGCGCCTCCTCGAGATCGAGCTGAAGGCCGCGGGTTACGACGTTCGGGTCGCGAGCGACGGCCAGCTCGCGCTGATGGCAGCCCAGGAGCGGTGCCCTGCTCTCATCCTGGCCGACGTGATGATGCCTAACATGGACGGGTTCGAGCTGACCCGCCGGCTCCGCGAGGACCCCCGCACGGCGGCCGTTTCCATCATCATGCTGACAGCACGAGGTCTATCCGCGGACAAGCTCGAAGGGTTCGCAATCGGGGCCGACGACTACATCGTCAAGCCGTTCGACACCCCCGAACTGTTGGCGCGGATCCGCGGGGTTATCCGTCGCTCGCGCGACATGCGCGCACAGTCGCCGCTGACGGGGCTGCCCGGCAACAGCCGCATCGAAGAAGAGATCGACCAGCGCGTGGAAGACGCCACGCCCTTCGCGATCCTGTATGCGGACCTCGACCACTTCAAAGCGTTCAACGATCATTACGGGTTCATCCGAGGCGACCAGACGCTCCAGGCGACCGCGCGCATCATCGAGGAAGTTGCCGACGAGGTCACCGGCGGGGAGTCGTTCGTCGGTCACGTCGGCGGCGACGATTTCGTCGCCGTCGTGCCGCCCTCGATGGCGGCGGTGGTGTCGCAGGCGATCGTCGAGAGGTTCGATCGTGACGCTCTCTCGTTCTATGACGCGCACGATCGCGAGCGCGGCTACATCGAAGTCACCGACAGGCGCGGCGAGCTGCAGCGGTACCCGGTGCTCACGATCTCGATCGGGATCGCCTCAACGGACAAGCGTGGATTCAAGCACTACGCGGAAGCGGTCACGGTCGCCACAGAGATGAAGCGACACACGAAGGGCTCGACGGGCTCATCGTGGGCGATGGATCGAAGGGTCGAGTAGCTACAGCGGTGCGGGCTCGGCCAGGTGATAGCCCTGACCGTAGCGAACCCCCAGCCCTTCCAGCGTCTCGAGCTCGGCCTGGGTCTCGATCCCTTCCGCGACGATCGTGATCCCCATCTCTTCGGCGAACGAGATCAGGGCCGACGCGAGCGCGCGGCGCGCACGTTCCTTGTCGATGTCGCGGGTGATGCTGATGTCGACCTTCACGATGTTCGGCGCGATCTCGAGCGTGTGCCGAAGGCTGAACCCAGCGCCGGCGTCATCGATCGCGATCTTGATGCCGTGGGTTCGAAGCTCGGTGAGCGCACGCAACAGCTCCACGTAGTCCGCGACCTCTTCATGCTCTGTGATCTCGACCACGATCCGGGGTGCATGTTCCCCCAAGACCTTGATGAGCTCGGTCGACATCGCGGTTCGGTGCGAAGCGTTCACTGACAGGTACGTGTCCAACGGCATGCGCGGCACGCCGAGCATCGCTTTGCGGATCGCCGCGAGCTCGAGTTCCTCGCCGAGCTCGAGCCGTGCGGCTTCGGCGAACCACTCCTTCGGAGAGCGCATGGGCAACGAGTGGAACCGCGAGAGCGCTTCCATGCCGACCGTCTTGCGCGAGCGCAGGTCGACGATCGGCTGGAACGCCATCGTGAAGCCCTCGCCCCTGATGAACCGCGTGACCTCCATCCGGCTCCGCTCGAGCTGTTCCTCTTCGATCTCGTCGCGACGCAGATGTGAGGTGAGCTCCTGGACGATGCCTCCTACCACCTCTGTGGACAGGCTCGTGCCGCCTCTCATCACCTTGGTGATCGATCCGACGATCTCGTCGGAGGCCGTGCCCTTCACCAGGTAGCCGACCGCGCCGGCACGAAGCATGTCGAGCACCGTGGGTCGATCCTCGAAGGCGCTGAGCGCGATCACACGGGTCCTGGGGGAGACGCGGATGATCTCGCGGGCGGCCCGCGCGCCACCCCCGGCCGGCATCTTGACGTCGACCAGGGCGATGTCGGGCCGGGCCTGGGTGGCCAGCTCGATCGCCTCGTCGGCGTCGGCGGCGGTGCCGACGATCAACACGGTGTCCTCATGGGCGAGCAGCTCGACGAGGTTCTCGCGGAGCTGCGGTTCGTCGTCGGCGATGAGCACCCGGATGGGACCCACAAGCGCTCCGTGGCCGACGGTCACGGGAAACCCGAGGGACGACACGTCGGCGACCGTACCTGCCCGGGTGGGCCGCTGCAAATACCCGGAGTAGCATCGGGCCGGGTCCACGTGCCGGACGGAGGTCGAACGATGGGTGCCCGAGAGATCCGCGCACCACGGGGAAACACGCTGACCTGTCGCTCGTGGCCGCAGGAAGCAGCGATGCGGATGCTGATGAACAACCTCGATCCCGACGTGGCCGAACGGCCCGAGGACCTGGTCGTTTACGGCGGCACGGGCAAGGCGGCCCGCTCGTGGGAGGCCTACGACGCGATCGTGCGAACGCTTCGCGACCTGGCCGACGACGAGACGCTCCTCGTGCAATCGGGCAAGCCGGTGGCGGTCTTCCGCACGCATGAGATGGCGCCGCGTGTGCTGATCTCCAATTCGATGCTCGTGCCGAAATGGGCCGATTGGGGGACGTTCCGGGAGCTCGAACGCGCGGGCCTGACGATGTACGGGCAGATGACCGCGGGCTCGTGGATCTACATCGGGACCCAGGGGATCCTGCAGGGAACGTTCGAGACGCTCGCTGAATGCGCCCACCAGCATTTCGGCGACACGCTCGCTGGGACGATCACACTTACCGGAGGACTCGGTGGGATGGGCGGCGCGCAGCCGCTCGCCGTGACGATGAACGGAGGCGTGGCTCTCTGCATCGAAGTCGATCCCGCCAGGATCGAACGTCGCATCAAGACCCGATACCTCGATCGCGAGACCGGCTCGATCGACGAGGCGCTTTCATGGGCCGAGGAGGCGAAAGCCGCTCGTGAGGCCGTTTCGATCGGGTTGCTCGGCAACTGCGCAGAGGTCGAACCCGCGCTGTACGAGCGGGGGTGGCGTCCCGACATCGTCACCGACCAGACCAGCGCCCACGATCCCCTCGGCGGGTACGTGCCGGCGGCCATGACGCTTGATGAAGCGGCGGCGCTGCGCGAGAGCGATCCGGACGAATACGTTCGGCTTTCGAACGCGTCGATGGCGGAGCACGTCGACGCGATGGTCGGGTTCCTCGAACGCGGCGCGGTGACGTTCGATTACGGGAACAACCTGCGGGCGGGGGCGGAGCTCGGCGGGCTCGAGCACGATCGCGCGTACTCGTACCCGGGGTTCGTTCCGGCGTTCGTGCGCCCCCTGTTCTGCGAAGGGAAAGGTCCGTTCCGATGGGCCGCGCTGTCCGGCGATCCCGAGGACATCCTGAAGACCGACCGCGCGGTTGCGGAGCTGTTCCCCGGCGACGAACGGCTGCACCGGTGGCTCGAGCTGGCCGAGGAGCGCGTCGCGTACCAGGGGTTGCCAGCTCGGATCTGCTGGCTCGGGTACGGCGAGCGCGCGAAGGCGGGGCTGCGGTTCAACGAGATGGTGGCGAGCGGAGAGCTGTCCGCGCCGATCGTGATCGGGCGCGATCACCTCGACAGCGGAAGCGTCGCCTCCCCTTATCGCGAAACCGAGGGCATGCTCGACGGCTCCGACGCGATCGCGGACTGGCCGATCCTCAACGCGCTGATCAACACGTCGGCTGGCGCGCACTGGGTGAGCGTGCACCACGGCGGCGGCGTGGGGATCGGGTACTCGATCCACGCCGGCATGGTCGTCGTTGCCGATGGAACAGAGAACGCGCACGACCGCCTCGAACGGGTCCTTACGAGCGACCCCGGCATGGGCGTGGTGCGTCACGCAGACGCGGGCTACGACCGAGCGATCGAGGTCGCGAACGAACGCGGCGTTCGCATCCCGATGGAGGAGGGTTGACCGATCGCCACCTCGTCGCGATGGGCGGGGGCAGGAACCCGACGATCTTGCGTTCTCTTACATCGCCGGGCTTCTGAACACCTCAAGACCGAAAGTCTGTCTTCTCCCAACTGCCACGAGCGCGGTTCCGATCTCGATCCTGTCCTTCCTGCGGGCGTTTCCCACACGGGTTCGAGCCGACGTTCCTCGATCTGTTCGACCGTGACGATCGCGATCTCCGCGGCTTCCTGCTTTCGCAGGACGCGATCTTCGTCGGCGGCGGCAACACGGCGAATCTGCTCGCGATCTGGCGTGTGCATGGGCTCGACGCGATCCTGCGGGAGGCGTGGGAGGCGGGAGTCGTGCTCGCGGGTGCGAGCGCGGGCGCGAACTGCTGGTTCCAGGCGAGCACGACAGACTCCTTCGGGCCACTCGCATCATTCGAGGACGGCCTCGGGCTGCTTCAAGGGAGCTTCTCCCCGCATAACGACGCCGAAGCCGGACGACGTCCGCTGTTCCTCGAGCTGATCGCTGATGGATTTCCGCCCGGCATCGCCTGTGACGACCTCGCGGCCGTTCACTTCCTCGGGACGGAGATGAGGAGGTCGTCGCCTCGAACGCCACATCGCGCGCGTTCCGCGTCACGGCGAACGACGGCATAGCGGTGGAGGAACCGATCCCTGCGCGTGTGCTCGTGTGAGACCCGGCCGCATCTCGGAGTAGCCTGAGGCCCGTGACGGTCGCGGTCGGGGAGGCGCTTTCGCTCGAAGACGTGGTCGCCGTGGCCAGCGGCGCCCCCGTGTCGTTCCCGGCGACCGCTCGCGAACGTGTCGTGGCTGCGCGCGAGGTGGTCGAGCGCGCGGTCGCCTCCGGCGACACGGTCTACGGCGTTACGACCGGGTTCGGCGCCCTGGCCGACACTCGGATCGATCCGGCGCAGGCCTCAGAATTGCAACGCGGAATCGTGCTCTCCCACGCGACCGCCGTGGGATCTCCGCTGAGTCGTCTGGAGGCCCGCGCGATGCTGCTGCTCCGCGCCCACGTGCTCGCGCTCGGCTACAGCGGGGTTCGTCCCGAGGTCGTCGACCTGATGGTCCGGATGCTGAACCAGGACGTCATTCCGGTGGTGCCCGAGCAGGGGTCGCTCGGCGCGTCAGGGGATCTGGCGCCGCTCGCGAACCTCGCGCTTCCCCTGATCGGCCACGGCGAAGTGCTCTCACCCGAGGGGGGAACAGAGCCTGCCCAAGCCGCGTTCTCGCGCGCCGGCCTGCCGACGCTGACGTTAGAGGCGAAGGAGGGTCTCGCACTCGTCAACGGCACGCAGGGGATGCTCGCGATCGGGATCCTCGCCGCCGACCGACTCGGACGCCTCGCCCGGACTGCAGACGTCGTGGCCGCGATGACGATCGAGGCGGCCCTGGGAACGGACGCGCCCTTCGACGAGCGATTGCAGGCGCTGCGGCCGCACCCAGGCCAAGCTGCGAGCGCTTCGAACCTCAGGCGGCTGCTGGCCGGTTCGCCGATCCGAGACTCGCACCGCGACAGCTTGCACCTGGTGCAGGACGCGTACTCGCTCCGATGCGCTCCTCAGGTCCACGGCGCGACTCGCGACGTCCTCGCCTTCGTCCGAGGGGTGTTGACGATCGAAGCCGGCAGCGTCTCGGACAACCCGATCGTTCTGCCGGGAACCGGTGGGATCCGAAGTGGCGGGAACTTCCACGGGATGCCGGTGGCGCTCGCGTGCGACGCGATGGGCGCGGCCACCGTCCCGCTCGCGTCGATCAGCGAACGTCGCCTCTACCGGCTGCTCGACGTGAAGGAGTCGAACGGGCTCCCGGCGTTTCTCGTCCATGGCAGCGGACTCAACAGCGGGTTCATGCTCGTGCAGTACACGGCTGCCTCACTCGTGAGCGAGTCGAAGTCGCTCGCGCATCCCGCCTCGGTGGATTCGATCCCCTCGAGCGCGGGCCAGGAGGATCACGTCAGTATGGGCATGATCGCCGCCCGGCACGCCCGCGAGATCATCACGAACGCCGAGACCGTCATCGCCCTGGAGGCGCTAGCAGCCGCCCAAGCCCTCGACCTCCGCGCGCCATTACAACCAGGCGAAGCGACGCGCGCAGTGCACGACGCGATCCGAGCGGCCGTACCGTTCTTCGAGGCCGACCGCGAATTCGGCCCCGACATCGCGGCAGCCGTGTCGTTGGTCCGCAAAGGCGCGTTGGTCGATGCTGCCGAATCGAGCATCGGCCCGATCGACTAAGCGATCGAACGCTCGCCTGCGATGAACGTTTCGACGACCGGGTCATGGCCGGGTCGGTACGGGACCTGTTCGAAGTCGGGCTCCTCGAGCAACAGGAAGTCTGCTCGTTTGCCGACTTCGAGGGTTCCGAGCTTTGTGTCGAGCCCCAGCACCCATGCGGGGTTTGCGGTTGCCGCCGTCAACGCAACGAGCGGTTCCATGCCGTAGACCGTGCATGTCATCGCGATCGCTTCGGGCATCGACAGGATGGGTGACGTTCCTGGATTGAAGTCGGTGGCGATGGCTATCGCGGCGCCGGCGTCGCGTAAGGCGCGTGCGGGCGCCGCTTCGATCCCGAGGAAGAACGTCGACGCAGGCAACAGCACCGCTGTTGTCGCGGCAGCGCTTCCTAACGCCTCGACGCCGGTGGGACTCACGTTGTTGAGGTGGTCGGTGCTCCGCGCGTCGAGCGCGACCGCCGCCTCCGCGGCACCGCTCGGGCCGAGCTGGTCGGCGTGAACGCGAAGCGGCAGTCCAGTTCGTGACGCCGCCTCGGCGACCGCCGAAAGATCATCGAGCGAGAACGCGATGTCTTCCACGTAGATGTCGACGGCATCAGCGAGACCCTCCGCAGCCGCAGCGGGAATCAGCTCGTCGCACGCGGCGCGCACCCAGTCTTCGCGCGTCATCCCCTTCGGTACGGCGTGACAAGCAAGCAGCGTCACCGTGCAGGTCTGCGGCGCAACCTCGGCGAGCGAGCGCGCGAGTCGCGCCTGTCGCAACTCTTCCTCCACGCTGAGCCCGTAGCCGGTCTTCAGCTCCAGTGCCGTCGTTCCGTGTATCGCCATCTCGCCGACGAGCGGACGGCAGAAGTCGAGCACCTCGTCGTCGGAAGCTTCGCGGAGCATCCGACTCGAACGGAAGATCCCCCCTTCGCGCCCGTGCAACTCCGCGTAGGAGACGCCCTGAAGGCGGGCTTCGAACTCGTCGGCGCGCCACCCGATGAACGGCAGGTGCGTATGGCAATCGACGAACCCAGGAACGATGGAGCCCTGGTCCACGTCACCAACGGTGGGTTCCCACGGTAGGCCGCCTGCGGGACCGACGTAGGCCAGTAAACCGTCCTCCCATGCGATCCCTGCCTGCGTGATCACCGTCGCCGCGAGCTGCTCTCCGCGCGCCGGCAGTGACCCATTCGCTGTCGCCAATGCTGCCGCGACCGCCGCCCCGCGTTTCCCGCTCATGTGTCGGCAAGCCTATCGGCCGCGGAAGCGCGGGTGGCCATACTCTTAATGCCGTGCGGGTCGAATGCGAGATATTCCTTCCGGTTCCCGTGGATCTAGCCTGGGCGGCGCTCGTCGACTGGGAGTCGCAACCAGGCTGGATGCAGGACGCCGCTCGGGTGGACGTTCTCTCCGAGGCTCGCGAAGGCGTTGGAACGACGTTGGCCGTAAAGACTCGCGTGTTGGGTGTTCCAACATTCACGGACCGACTCGAGGTCGTCGCCTGGGAGCCGCCCAGCCTCATGCGGATCGCCCACCGGCGGTTCATCCGAGGCGAAGGAACGTGGCGCATCGACTCCAACGGCAAGGGCGCACGGTTCGCGTGGACCGAGGAGGTCTCGTTGCCCGGCGGGCGGATCAGTGAGCTCGCACTCGTCGCGTACAAGCCGTTCATGCGCCGGCTGATGCGGCGCTCGATGGCGGGACTGCGCAACACGCTGGTTTCCGCGGGCCCGAACAGTAAGTGACGGCGTCCGCGCTACAGTGACGTTCAGCGGGGGAGCCCGGCTTGACCGGGCTGAGAGGCCGACTGCGAGTCGGCGACCCTTCGAACCTGAACCGGATCATGCCGGCGGAGGGAGCGAGATGGCATCGGTCACCGAACGCCTCGAGGAAGTGCTGCAGCGTGAGGCGCCGCAATGGGGTATCCGCCCTGTGCCGTCGACGATGCGGAAGCTCGGCACCTTCGATCTCGCCGTTCTGTGGGCAGACCTGTCGATCGGCCTCCTCGTGCTCGTATCAGGAGCGCTGCTCGTTCCCGCTCTGTCCCTTCCGCGTGCGCTGCTGGCGATCGTGATTGGCAGCGTCGTCGGGTGCATCCCGCTCGCGCTCGTTGGCGCCGCCGGGGCGCGCGAAGGCGTTCCGGGGATGGTCCTGTTCCGGCCGGTGCTCGGCCGGCGCGGTTCCTACCTTCCTTCCGCGGCCAACCTCGTCCAGCTCGTCGGATGGACCGCGTTCGAGATGTGGGCGATGGCTCGGGTGGCGAACGCCGTCTCGCGCGACCTCTTCCGGCTGGATGCATACCTGTTGTGGCTCGCGATCGTCGCGGTCGTCTGCACCGCGCTCGCGCTCGCTGGCCCGATCTTCACCGTGCGGCGCTGGCTCGAGCGGTTCGGCGTGTGGGTGGTGGCCGCCGTCTCCGTGTGGATCACGTTCCGCGTGCTGCGGATCGGGGCGCTCGGCCCGTTGTGGTCCCGGCCGGGGCAGGGCGGATTGCCGTTCTGGCTCGGGGTCGATCTCGTTATCGCGATGCCCGTGTCGTGGCTGCCGCTCGTCGCCGACTACAACCGATTCGCGCGCGATCCCAGGCGTTCAGCGACGGGGACGTTCTGGGCGTACGCAGCGGGCAACACCTGGTTCTATGCCCTGGGCGCGTTGCTCGTGCTGGCCGCGGGATCGACAGCGGACGTGTTCGACATCGGAACGACGATCGCGGCGGCGGCGGGCGGGGCCGTCGTGCTCCTCGCCCTGCTCGTCGGCGAGAGCGATCAGGCGATGGCGAACATCTACTCGAGCGCCGTCTCCGTGCAGAACGTCGTGCCCCGACTGTCGCAGCGAGGGCTCATGATCGGTGTCGGCGCCATCGGTTTCGCGATCGCGGCGCTACTGCGCGACAGCGCGGCGGCAACATTCCAAGGCTTCCTGCTGTTGATCGGCTCCATCTTCGTGCCGCTCTTCGCCGTGTTCCTGGCCGACTGGGGAGTGCTGCGCGGCAGGAGATATGGCGAGGCTGCCTTGTTCGACGGCGCCCCGCAAGGGATCCGCTGGCGCGCGGTGGTGCCGTGGGCGGCGGGGTTCGTCACGTACCAGTGGTGCGCGCCGCTCGGTCCGAGCTGGTGGATCGACGCTGTCGGACGCGGGTTCTCGTTCCTGCACTTGCCATTCCCGTTGGTCGCGTCCTCGCCGTTCGGTGCGAGCGCGCCGAGCTTCGCCGTCGCGTTCGTGATCGCGCTAGTAGTGTTGCCAAGGTCCGCGCGAGCGGATTAGGAAGTGTCGGTCTCTGTGGCGGGCGGCGGCGCCAGCACGAGCAACACGACCGAGGGTTCCGACGAGGCGTTGCGGAGCGTGAGCTCGTCGCCGGCTGGCACCACCACCGACTCCCACTGGTGCATGCGTGCGCGGCCTTTTCCTATCTGCGCGGCGACCTCGCCCGCAAGGACGGTCACGACCCCGTCCGCCGAGGCGTCGGTCATCGGGCCCACCGCTTGCGTTCCCTGGAGACAGATCACCTCGGACCAGAGCTGTGGGGTCTCGTACAACACCCCGCGATGGGCGTCGTCATCGGTGAAGCGAACGAGGTCGCGGATGTCGCGCGTCTTCATCTCCGACGAAGGGTACCGGCCCACGCCTCCGGGGACCGCCTCCAACGCGCGCCACTAGACTTCCGACCAATCGCCCAGCGAAGGAGCCGCCGTGACAACGTTCTCCTATTCGAGCGATCCGCCCGCCAACGTCGGCGTCGGAGCGCTCGTTCTGCCCGTCTTCGAAGGCCCAGAGCCGGGCCCGGGAGTGAGTGCGACCGGCCTCCAGGGTGCCTATAAGGCCGCGAAGCTCACGGGCAAGAGGGGGCAGAACCTGCTGGTGGTGCGCCGCGATGGCGACGATTTCGCTGCCGAAGCGGTGTTGCTGGTCGGCGCGGGGGCGAAGGCAGACTTCACGGTCACGAAGATGCGCCGCGTGCTCGCGCGCGCCGCGCCCTCCGTCCGCCGGTTCGGGAAAGTGGCGACGACCTTCCCCCAGGCGGTAAGCGCCCGACATTCCGCCGACGCGGTGGCTGCCGTCGTCGAAGCGTTCGCGCTCGGAACGTACCGGTTCGACCGGTATCGCTCGAAGCCGGACGACGACGGCAAATTGACATCGGTCATCGTGCTCGGCGCCGCGAAATGGGACGCCAAGGTCATGCGATCCTCGGTGAAACAGGCAACGATCGTGACTGAGGCAGTCTGCTGGGCGCGTGATCTGGTCAACACGCCCGCAGGGGATCTCCCGCCGGCGAAGATCGCCGACGCGGCGCGCCAGATGGCCAAGAAGACCGGCGATCTCCAATGCAAGATCTGGACCGAGAACGCCCTCGAGAAGGGCGGCTTCGGCGGGATCCTGGGCGTCGGCCGCGGCAGCGTGAACCCTCCGACGATGATCGAGCTCCGCTATTCCGGCGCCGGCAACCGGACACCCATCGCACTGACCGGCAAGGGCATCTCGTTCGACTCCGGTGGGTTGTCGATCAAAGACGCCAAGAGCATGGAGAGGATGAAGGACGACATGGGCGGCGCGGCCGCGGTCCTTGCGACCATGCAGGTCATCGCACGCCAGAAGCCCAAGATCAACGTGATCGCTGCGATCCCGTGCAGCGAGAACCTCCCGAGCGGCAGTGCACAGAAACCCGGCGACGTCATCCACCACTACGGCGGCATCACCTCCGAAGTCCTGAACACGGATGCCGAGGGCCGTCTGATCCTGGCCGACTCACTCGCTTTTCTCGCCCAACAGAAGCCGGAGCTCATCATCGATGCAGCAACGCTGACCGGCGGGTGCGTCGTGGCGTTGGGCCCGGAGGTGACCGGCGCGTTCGGGAACGACGACGCGCTGGTACACGAGCTGACGGATGCCGGCGAGGCGGTCGGCGAGCCGATGTGGCAGCTGCCCCTGTACCGCGACTACCGCCCGATGATCGACTCTGCCGTGGCGGATGTGAAGAACTCCGGCGATCGCTACGGGAGCGCGATCACCGCCGCGCTGTTCCTGGCCGAGTTCGTCGGCGATACCCCGTGGGTGCATCTCGACGTCGCGGGACCCGCGTTCTCCGAACGCGACACCGATCTCGGTCCAAAAGGAGCCACCGGTGTCCCGGTCCGCACGCTGGTGCGATTCCTGCTCGACAGGGCCGCCAAGCCCGCAGCGAAAGCCACGCGTTCCGGGGGAGGCGCAGGCCGATGACTGACGAACCCGAGCAGAAAGTCCGAACCGGTCCGGTCCTGGCGATCTTCGCTCACCCCGATGATGCAGAGATCTGCGCTGGCGGAACGCTCGCCCGCTGGGCGGCTGCAGGTCGCTCGGTGCATCTCCTCGTATTGACGAACGGCGACCGAGGTTCGAGCGACGCGAAGCGCGACCGCGGCGAGCTCGCGAGAACGCGGCGCAAGGAAACGGAGGACGCGGCCGCCCTCCTGGGCCTCGCCGATGTCCAAGTGCTATCGATCCACGACGGCGAGCTGGAGAACACCGCGATCGTGCGCGAGACCGTCGTCCGGCGGATCCGGGAGGTACGCGCGGAGACCGTGCTTACGTGTGACCCCACCGCGATGTTCTTCGAGAACCGCTACTACAACCACAGCGATCACCGAACGGCGGGAATCATCGCCTTGGATTCGGCGTTCCCCGGAGCCGGCAACCCGCACTTCTTCGCGGAACATCTAGGAGAGGGGCTCGACACCCAGGACGTTCACGACCTCTGGCTCGGCTGGACGAACGAGCCCAACCACGTCGAAGACATCACGGGCTATCTCGACACGAAGGTTGCGGCCCTCGCGAAACACGCGAGCCAACTCACCGAAGGCATCGCCCACTTCGAAGAATTCCTGGAGAAGGACGCGGTCGAAGCTGGCGAGAAGATCGGAACGACCCACGCCGAAGAGTTCCGCGTCCTCGACCTGAGCTGAGCTAACTGGCGGACCCAAGGTTCGTCCGCAGCCCCGCAACTGCTCTTCTAGACTCTCCATTCTTCCCCAGGTATCCGAGTCACGGACCTTTCGCCGGGCGCTGCCAATGGCATTGCTGCCACCCACTCGCCCTTCGCTCTGAACGCTGCGCATGATGGCGGCGTTCATGGAGCGGATGGGTGACCCCGCCGGTGCGGTAACGGAGCCGGCCTCGGGAACGGAGCCACGCTCGTTCGAGGCCTTCTTCACGGCCGAGCACATGCGCTTGCAGCGGGCGCTCTTCCTGCTGAACGGCAACACCGGGGAGGCCGAGGAGCTGATGCAAGAGTCCTTCATCGCTGTCTGGGAGCGCTGGGATCGGGTCGGCGCGATGGAAGATCCGACCGGTTACCTGTACCGGACGGCGCTGAACCGCTACCGAAGTGGCCTGCGCCGAGCCGCGCGCCTAGCACGCAGGGCCGTGGCGCCCGGTGCGGAGGTTGACGCCTTCGCGGCGGCCGATGAGCGCGACGCGGTGGCACGGGCACTCGCGCTCCTTCCCGCTCGGCAACGCGCGGCGATCGTGCTGGTGGAGCTGCTCGGATTCGACGCGGCGAGCGCTGCTCGGATCCTTGGCGTAAAGGACGTAACCGTCCGCTCGCTTGCCTCGCAGGCGCGCGCGAGTCTGCGGAAGACCCTGGAGGAGAACGGTGACTGATCTCCGTGAACGACTGGAACGGCTAGGCGAACGGGTGGCCCCCACGCCCGACGCGTGGGATCGGCTCGATCGGGCGCGCCAGAGGCATGAGCGTCGCCGTCGGATTTCCGCCGGACTGCTCGCCGCCGTGGTCGCTGTGGCTGGGACCTACTTCGCAGTGTCAGCGTTCCGACCGCACGCAGCGATTCCGGCGGTGACCGCTTCCCCGATACCTTCGGAGCGGACGATCGTGGCGCGCGTGACGGACAGGATCGACGTCGGACCGAACTACCAGACGAACGCTGTCGCCTACGGCGAGGGAAGTGTCTGGGTCACGTACTACGACGACACAGGGGGGCACCTCGTCCGCCTCGACCCTGCTACTGGCGAGACCGTCGCCGACATCCCGATAGAGGTGTTCCCGACGTGGGAGAACGGGGGCGGTGGACTGACGTTCGGCGATGGCAGCGTGTGGATCACGGGATCGTCGCCCCGCTCGCATCTCCTCCGCCTCGATCCGTCTACGAACCAGGTGATCGCCGACATCGATCTCGGTCCGGGGTTCGGCGCCGACGTGGCTGTGGCCGAGAGCGGCGTGTGGGTGATGAGCGTCGGACCCGGTGGCAGTCCCGGGACCGACGACGACCGCATGCGGGTCGATCGCATCGACCCTACGACGGACCAGATCGTCGCGACGATCCCGCTGCATTTCGGGTACGGCCACTTCCTGGTTGCGGTCGGTGGGTCCGTCGTCGCGCAAACGTACGAAACCCACAACGGCGGGATAAATGGCGGGATCTATCTCAACTTCATCGACCCCGAGACCAACACCGTAACGGCGACGAAGCAAATCACGAGTTATGTACTTCCAGACACCGGGGATGGACAGTTGTGGGCGGAGACCGTCACCGGCCTCACTCAGCTTGATCCTCGGGACGGGACCGTGATCCGCACGTTCGCCCTGGAGAACACCGGTGACACCATGGCAGTCGGCGACGGCGGCGTTTGGTTCCTCGACCCATCGCAGCGTGCTGCGATCCACCGCTTCAACCCGGACACCGGGACGGTGGACGTGTCGGTGGACCTCCCTACCGGCCCGAGCGCGATCGTGCTCTCGCCCACGGCAGTGTGGCTCCTCATTGCATACGAAGGGAAGCTCATCCGTGTGGACCTCGGCTGAGACCTTTCACGACTGGCGAGCGTCCCGATCTGGGTGTGGGATGCGCCGACCCATGCCGAAGAGTTCCGCGTGCTCGACCTGCGTTGAGTCGAACGACGCCTGCTGCTTACTGCTTGGTGCCGATGGCGAGGATCACGTCTCGGAAGTCGTTGAGGGGGTCGGGGAAGCGGTCCGCGAACAACGCCTTGGCTCGTTCCATGAGATCGGCCCAGCCGTTCTCGCCGAGCATCTCCTTCACGAATCGGCCGGTCGCCCACACGCTGAGACCCTCGAGATATTCTTCGCGGCCGTAGGTCCACCGGTACTTGCTCGTCTCGGTGCGGACGCGTCGGAGGCCTGCGTCGATCAAGACCTCCTCGAGCGCTTGGCGGTGGCGGAAGCGCTCGTGGCCGGGGGCTGCTTCTGCGTAGGCGGGAGCGAGCATCTCGCTCGGCACGACCGACTCGATCAGGCCGCGCCATGCTTCTTGGTAGGCGTCGGTCTTGTCGGCCCAGGTCGAGAAGGCGATCCTGCCTCCGGTCTTCACCACCCGGATCACGTCGGCCAACCCTGTATGGACGTTGGCGAAGTGCGCGAGTACGAAGTTTCCGAGCGCTGCGTCGAACGTCGCGTCGCGGAACGGGAGGTCGATGGCAGTCGCTGCCGCGGTTCGCACCAGCGGCCGGGCGCGCCTGCCCACCGCGAGCATCTCGATCGACTCGTCGACGCCGACGGCGGCAGATCCGGCGTCGAGGACAGCCTCGGCCGTCACGCCGGTTCCCGTCCCGACGTCGAGCACCCTCGTGCCGGGTTGGACCTCAGCGAGCGCGACGAGGTCTCGCGCCACCTCGATGAACCGCGGTGCGTGGACGCGCTCGTAGGTGTCAGCCACAAGGTCGTAGGTGCGCCAGTCGTTCACGGGTGAAGGGTACCGGGCGGCGTGGGTCAGGCGGAGCAGGGATCGTTACGGCGCTGGTTCGTTCTTCCACTCCGAAACTGAGGGATCGTCGCGACGTTCTTGACCGACCTGGTCGTCAGGGTGCCATGTGGCTAACCCGCACCAGGGACACGTCCAGCCTTGGATATAGACACTGACCATAGGGGTTGCCTCGGAACGTAGCGACGATGATCGCTTTGGTCGTGTACGGCTCAACGGCTTGGATGATGCGCCACCTATGAACGGTGGCCGAAACGAAAGGTGTTGAGACGGCCATCCCTGAGCCGGGTTGGAGAACCTTGGACACCGAAGAGCCGCCGTCCAAGGAGTAGCTGACCGTCTCCGTGGCGCGCGCTGCTTGCGTGAAGGTCGTCGAGTACCTGAAGTCCAGCGAACCGGGCTTGCTGTCGCATCGCCACGAGAAGCTCCCGATGTCGGGGAGGTCTGCAACCGTCCCCTGATCGAAAGGCAGCGGAGCGATCGATGGCGAAGAGGTAACCGAGGAGGTCGGCCTCTGTCCCTGCCCGGAGGGTTGGTTGCGCGCCGACACTGAAACCGTACAACACTGAAACCGTAGAACGAGGACTCGACGTGCAGCCGACCGAGATGATCACCGTGGCGAAGAGCAGGGGTACGGCTCGCATCCGGTGACCTTACTCATGCGTAACGGGTACACGTTGACGGAATAGCACAACTAGCCTCGCTGCATACGTGGGGGGGCAGGGGCCGTGCGGAAGTCGCGCGGGCCGGACACTAAACCGGGCTGCTACGGCGCCAGGTAGGCTTCTCGCCCACATGCGAAGGGGCACAGCGTGAAGGGCTCGGCTGGCGTCATGGCCCTCGTCCTCGCCGAAACCGTCGCCGGTTCCGCCGTCCTCCTGTGGTGCACGCCGCTGTGGAACGAAGTGAAGCGTGGGTTCTTCAAGCTGATGGGCGTGCTGTTGCTCGTCCTCGCATCGCTCACCTGGTTCTCTGCGTCGTCGAGCGCGATCGTGGGGAACGCGTCCGGATCCTGGTCGGTGCGCCTCGCGCTCGCGACGGTTGCTGTCATCGCTCTCGCCACGGTCTTCCTGTTCCTCAGGCAGCCGGCGGCGGCTCGGATCGTCGGGATCGGAGGCGCGATCGTCTCGGTCGGGACGCTCGTCGCGATGGCCGGGATGGGCCGGCAGTCGTTCGCGCTCTCGCTCTTCCAGCTCGTGGTTGGGGCGGCCTTCCTGGGCTCGGTGCTGGACGGGCTGATGCTGGGGCACTGGTACTTGACGGATCGTGGGTTGCCCCGGGGGCCGATCAACCGATACACCACGGTGATGCTCGTGAGTGTGGCCATCGAGGCGGTCGCCGTGATCAGCAGCGGGTTCAGCGGCACGGGCTCCAATCAGGGATTCAACCCGATACTCACGGCCGGAGCGCTGGCGCCGTGGATCGCGCTCGGGATGGCCGGGACTACGGGGCTGATCGCTGCGTTCACACGGGCAACGCTGAAGGGGGAACGAGCCTCCGCGGTCCAGTCGGCGACGGGCTTCTACTACCTCGCCGTGGTAACGGCGCTCACCGCCGAGCTCGCCGTCAAGACGCGTTACCTCGCGGTGTAGACCGTGCAGGTCGCGGTCATGCTCGCCGGCCTGGTCACAGAGATGGCCGGCTGGTGGACGGTCGCCTCCCGGCGCGCGAGCGTCTGGCAAGTGATGCCGATCGTCCTCGGCGCGATGGGCGTTGCAGGCGTTCTGGCTCGTCGTCCGGTGTGGGCGGGCCAGGTCGGGGCGGCGGCCGCGATCGGTCTCGGCGTCGGCGCCGGGCTCGTCCTCTACGTGGCCACCCGGACGTTCGTGTGGGTCGCGACCTGGTGGGAACCGTTCCGCGTCGACGTCGTCCGGCAGTATGGGTACGCCGATGAAGCATCACGCGCGGTCAGGTGGACGACGTCGCTCGGCGTGATGGTGCCGGCCGAGGAGCTCTTCTGGCGCGGATTGTTCCAATCGCACCTCACGTCCGCGTGGGGGGTAGGGACGGCGGCTGTCGTCACCTGGCTCGCCTACGTCAGTGGCAACTCTACGAGTCGTTCCTTGTCGCTCATCGCGGGCGCGGTCGTCGGCGGCGGCCTGTGGGTCGCGCTCGCCTGGTGGTCGGGCGGCATGCTGGCGAGCCTCGCGAGCCATATCCTCTGGACGGGTCTGATGCTCGCGATCCCACCGGGAGCGGGGCGTGCGGCCGGGGGATCGATATGAGCTTCCTGTCGACAGCAGTGCAACAGGTCTTGGAAGACGGCCCGTTCTGCGCGGTCGCGACGTCGACGCCGGCCGGGCCCCACTGCACACCCCTCGTGTTCGCCTACTCCGGCGGTCGTCTCTGGCTCACGACCTCTCGTGGCTCCGTGAAGGCGCGTGCGTGGAAGGCTGATCAGAGTGTCGCCGGCTTGATCCGACACGGAGTGTTGTCGGTCGCCTTCGTCGGCACGGTGAAGACCTACGACGCGCTCGACCGGAATACGTGGGGTGCGGCGGTCGCGGGAGCGACATCGATCGCGCGCGCCACCGGGCGGTTCAGCAAGAAGAACGCGCGCTTCTTCGCCGGGTACGCCATCGACGCACGGCAGCTGCCGCTCGCGTGGACACCGCCGGGACGGGTGTTCGTCGGGATCGACCTCGAGCGCACGGCCCTCTTGGACGACGACGGGGTGCAGGAGGGCAAGGGCCGATGGGGAGGCGAGGCGTCGTCGCACGCAACGTTCCGGCGGGTGAAGGCCGAAGCCTCGCCGCTCGCCGCGCTTCCGGGGAACATCCGTGACGGTTTGGGGATCGCCGGGGAAGGGTCGCTCGCGATCGCCGGCTCCCGAGGGCCGGTCGTGCTGCCGGTGCGCTGGCGCGACGACGGCACGTCGCTGTACGTGGCGTTGCCGGCCGAGACGCTCGGGCTGGCCGACGCCCCTGCCGATGCCCCGGCCGCTCTCACGATCGACCGCGCGTCGGCATGGCGAGCCCGAGAGATGCTCGGCACGATGATCCAGGGCACGGCCTCGTCGTTCCTCCTCGATCAGCTCGGTTCCGGCGCGAAGACCGCACGCTCGATCGCAGCCTCGGTGCATCCGTCGCCCGGCGCGCTCGTACGGATCGATGCTCGACGGATCGTCTGGTGGAAGGGCTGGACCAGCGGGAACACGATCCTCACATGACGACGGTCGAGTTCTCGGTCGAGGTGGAAGCCCCGCCCCAAGCCGTGTGGGAGGTGACGAGCAGGCCCGAGAACCTGCCGCACTGGGATCGGCACATCGTCACGGTGCGGGTTCCCCCGGACGGATTGCGGGCTGGAACCCACTACGAGGTCGAGATGCGGTTCATGGCGGTTCGAACGACGATCCAGGCGACGGTCCTCGAGTGGGAAGCGCCGTGGCGGGCGAAGATCCACCTCTCCGGCCTGCTCGAGGCGACGGTCACGACGTCGATCGCGGCACTTCCCTTCGATCGGAGCGTCCTTCGTCACGAGATCGACTATCGGTTCCGGGGTCCGCTCGGCGGCATCGGGGCCGCGAGCCTGAACGCGGTCGGCGGAGCTGGGATGGCCCTCCGCCACGGCGTCCTCGCCCAGAAGCGCGAGATCGAGGAACGAACCGCCCGATGAAAGCTCGAACGATCCTGTGGGGTCTCACGCTCGCCGGCGGGGCAGCGATCGTCGGACGCGCCGCGCTCCGCACCAGCGAGGGACCGCAGGTCGATGCCGAGTTGTTCTCGATGGTGAACCGCGGGCACGGCCCCGGTGCCGATCGGTTCTTCGGGGGTGTGACGGAGCTCGGCTCCCTTTACGCCGCCGGAGCCGCCGCGGGCGCGCTGGCTCTCACCGGCGAACGCCGGACCGCGATCAGAGCGTTGTCGGCGGCGGGGTTCACGTGGTTGCTGGGTCAAGCCGCGAAGAAGCTCGTCGTTCGATCTCGGCCGTTTCAAGCAGATCCCGACGGGACGCGCAGGATGATCGCAGAGCCGGCGGGAACATCGTGGCCGTCCAGCCATCCTGCGGTGTTGACCACGTTCACCCGGGTGGCAGCGCGGGATCTCGGGCTGGGAGTCATCTCGCGCAGCGCGCTCTCTGCCCTCGACGCATCGGTCGCGACCTCACGTGTCTACCTCGGCGTGCACTACCCGTCCGACGTCGTGAGCGGGCTACTGATGGGCCGCGCCGTCGCGCGTCTGTGGCCGGGCGCGAAAGGTCGGTAGCTGCGAGTTCTCCTCGTCGCTGCAACTACACTCCGTCGAGATGATCGCCGCGATCGGTTGGCCCGTGCTCGACCGGATCCGGGTCGGCCCGCTCGGGTTCTCGCCGCACGGGTTGGGGATCGCGATCGGGTTCCTCATCGGGGCGTGGTTGTTGGGCAAGCTCGGCCCGCGCCGCGGCATCACGCTGGAGCATGTGAACTCGATCATCTTCGGGTCGTTGATCGGTGCGATCATCGGGGCGCGTGTCTTCTACGTGATCGCGCACTACTCGGAGTTCCGCAACCTCGGCGAGATGCTGGCCGTCTGGCGCGGCGGCATCTCGCTGCTGGGTGGGATCGCCGGCGCGGTGTTCATCAACCTTCCCTTCGTCCGAAAGCAGGGCTATCGGTTCTTCCAGGTGGCGGACCCGACCGCGATCTGCCTCGCCCTCGGGATCTCGATCGGGCGGATCGGCGACCTCGCGATCGGGGATCACCTCGGAAAGCCGACCAGCTGGCTCCTCGCGTGGCAGTACCACGACGGCACCTTGGCGCCACCTTGGGTGCCGGGGGGCACGTGCGGCGGGCCCGCAGCCGGAACATGGCAGGTGGACTGGCTCCAGGGGACGCAGAAGGAGGTCCTCTCGCGCACGAGCGCCTGCCTGTACGACGTTCACGGCACGATCATCAAGACCGGGACCGGCGTTCATCAGACAGCGCTCTACGACATGGTCATCGCGGGGGTCTTGTTCGCGATCCTGTGGCGCCTCAGCAAGAAGGTGCGCCGTGAAGGCGTCCTCACCCTTGCGTTCGGCATCGGATACGGGTTGGCGCGGCTCCTCGAAGACTCGCTCCGGATCGACAAGCGATTCGGTCCGCTCACCGGCTCGCAATGGACCGCGCTGAGCGTTGCGACCGTCAGCGCGCTGACCCTGATCTGGTGGGCCTTCCACCCCAAGCCGGCCGAACCCCCAGAACCTGCAGACGAACCGGCCAACGGCGAGTCTGCCGAACCGGTTGGGCCAGACGTCGCGACGAGCTAGAAGCCTTCGTCAGTGCGCGTGGGAGTGCGCGGCGCCGCCACCCGCTGTCGTGAGCGTGAGCGGCTTGCCGACCTTCGACTTCGTGGAACGGGCGATGGTGCGCGCTGCCTCGCGCAGGGCCACTCCGGCCGCTGAGTCGGGGTCGCTCAGGACGATCGGCGTGCCGGTGTCGCCTCCGGCTCGGAGGGCGGGCATCAGCGGGACCTGAGCCATGAGCGGCACGCTGAGCGTGTCCGCGGCTTCCTGGCCGCCACCATGGCCGAAGATCTCCTCGCGCTCGCCGCAGTGAGGACAGATGTAGACGCTCATGTTTTCGATGACGCCGAGGGGGCGCAGGTTGGTGCGCTCGGCCATCTTCCCGGCGCGCTCGGCGACCTTTCGGGCCGCGTCCTGAGGGGTCGTCACCACCAGCATCGACGCGCCGGGCAAGAACGAGGCGAGGGAGATACTCACGTCGCCGGTTCCCGGCGGGAGGTCGCACAGCAGGAAGTCGATGTCACCCCAGAACACGTCGCCGAGGAACTGTTCGATCGCCTTGTGCAGCATCGGCCCGCGCCAGATCACCGGCGTCTCCTCGGGCACGAAGAACCCCATCGAGATCACCTTCACCCCGTGGGCTTCGAGCGGCAGGATCATGTCGTTGAAGCCGACCGGCTTGCCGGTGACACCGAGCATCCGAGGAACGCTGAACCCCCACACGTCTGCGTCCAGGACGCCGACGCGATGTCCCTCGGCCGCGAGCGCAACCGCGAGGTTCACCGTCACGGTCGACTTCCCGACGCCTCCCTTGCCCGACGCAACCGCGATCACGGCGGTGGAGTCGGGGAACGAGATCTTCTTCTGGGGCGCCGGGGCGCCTTCGGCTCCACCGCGGAGCTGATGCACGAGCGCCTCGCGCTGCTCCGGACTCATCGGCGACAGCGCCACATCGACCCGCTCCACGCCCGAAAGCGGCTGCACGGCAGCGGTCACGTCGCTCGTGATCCTGTCTTTCAGGGGGCAGCCCTCGATCGTGATCAGGACGCTCACGCGAACGACGCCGCCGTCGATCGCGATCCCCTGGAGCATGCCGATGTCCTCGATGGGGCGACCGATCTCGGGGTCCAGAACGTTCCGGAGCGCTTCGCGAACCTGTTCCTCAGTGAGCACGGGGCTCCCTTTCGGTCTTAGGCTGTCGAGTGAAGAGCGAGGTTGTGAGGTATGCACGGCCTCGAGCGTGCAAATCCATGATACGTCGAGGTCCCGTCCATGCCCGAGCCGGCACCGATCGAAGTTCACAAAGCCCTCGCTGACGACACCCGGCACCGGCTCTACCGGTACCTGCAGCTCTCGGGACGGCCCGTGTCGGTCCGCGAGCTGTCGGTGCGGCTGTCGCTTCACCCGAACACGCTCAGGCCACACCTCCGGCGTCTCCAAGACGCGGGGCTCGTCGCGACGGAGTCACGCAAGGGTGAGCGGGCCGGGCGTCCGCAGACGCTCTACGTGGCCCTCGCCCGCGAAGAGCGCGAAGGCAGGGACTACCGGCTCCTCGCCGACATCCTCACCGGGCTGCTCGGCGGGAAGCGACAGCAGGAGCGGGCCCGCGAGAGCGCCCAGGAGTGGGGTGGCTACCTCGTCGGCAAGGCGGCGCCCAAGCCGGGTGCGCGCCGCCGCAGCGGTCCCGACCTGGCCGTGCTCCAGGAGGCGTTGGCCGAGGCCGGCTTCGACCCTCGGTTCCGGCGACGATCCGCCAAGACCGTGGACATCACGCTGCGGGATTGCCCGTTCCGCGATCTGCTCGAGGAGCACCGCGACCTGGTGTGTGGGATCCACCGGGGCCTCCTCGAGGGCATGCTCGCCTCCTCACGGCCAGCCATGGCGCTCACTCGGTTCGAACCCACCGCAGGCCATGGAAAGCCTTGCCGGCTCACGGCGCGGGGAGCCTAAGCCGGGCCGGACCGATCAGTCCCACCGGCCCTAGGGAATACGGAGCCCGGACTGAAGTCCTGCTCCTTCCCGTCCGATGCCAACCTGTGAGCGGGGCTCGCGCGACCGAATGGTCCTGCGCGCCCGCCTGCGAAGGAGTAGAGAGCCTGTGGAGGAACAACCGGGGATCGTCGATGACTTCAACGGGTGGCTTGTCGAGCTGCTGGGTGGGGAAGGCTCCGACCTGCACGTGAAGGTCGGCTCGGCCCCGATGCTGCGGTTGCCCAAGGGGCTTCACCGGCTCGACCACCGACCCCTGTCGATGTCCGATACGCAAGGCATCGCCGAGGCCATCATCCCGAGCGATCGCCGGCACACGTTCGACGACAACGGAGAGGTCGACTTCGCGTACTCGATCCCGGGCGTGGGCCGGTTCCGGGCGAACGTGTTCAAGCAGCGAGGGTCGGTCAGCATGGTCCTGCGGAAGCTCCGATTCGGAGGGCCGTCCTTCGAGGAGATCGGGCTGCCGGACTCGATCCGCCAGATGACCAATGAAAGCCGCGGCCTGATCCTCGTCACCGGCCCGACCGGGTGCGGGAAGACGACGACGCTCGCGGCGATGATCGGATACATCAACGAGCATCAGCCGGTTCACATCGTGACGATCGAAGACCCGATCGAGGTGCTGCACGAGGACAAGATGGCCTCGATCGATCAACGAGAGGTTGGGAGCGACACGAACGACTTCCTCGCAGCGATGCGTGCCGCCCTGCGGCAGGACCCGGACGTGATCCTGATCGGCGAGATGCGCGACACCGATACGGTTCGCGTTGCTCTTGCCGCAGCCGACACCGGGCACCTGGTGTTGTCGACGCTGCACACGATGGACGCGACCGAGACGGTGAACCGCGTCATCGACTTCTTCCCACCGCATCAGCAGAAGCAGGTGCGCCTGTCGCTGGCAGGATCGCTTCGGGGGATCATCTGTCAGCGCCTAGTCCCGACCATCAGCGGGGGCCGTGCCCCCGGGCTGGAGATCCTCATCAACACCGGTCGCATCGCCGAGCGGATCGTGGACCCCGAACGGACCCATGAGATCAAAGACGTGATCAGCGACGGCCAGTACTACGGGATGCAAACCTTCGACCAATCGCTCCTCGAGCTATTGAAAGAGGGGACGATCACCGTCGAGTCGGCGATGAAAGCGGTCTCCAGCCAGCACGACTTCGAGCTCGCGATGCATCAGGCCGGGCTCGCATTGCCCGTCTGATCGTCATTTCCTCCATCTGCGGCATCGTCGGTTCCGCCGGCGATCCGCGCGAGCGCCGCGACGCCTCCGGCGAGCGCACCGAGCTCCATCGGCACGACGATCTTCGACGAGGTCGAGGTGCCGATCTGCTTCAGGGCGTCGAGGTATTGGAGCCGCATCGTGTTGTCGCCGACCGCAGCGGCCGACTCGTTGATCGTCTTCAACGCCAGGGCGAACCCTTCGGCGTTGAGGATCGCGGCCTGTCTGGTTCCTTCGGCACGCAGGATCGCCGCCTGCCGCCCGCCCTCGGCGTTCAGCACGGCTGCCTGCTGACTGCCCTCGGCTACAGTGATCGCGGCCTGCTTCGATCCCTCGGCCTCGGTCACGACGGCTCGACGGGTTCTCTCCGCCGACATCTGGCGCGTCATCGCCTCCTGGACCATCGGCGGAGGGATGATCTCGCGGATCTCGACGTTCGTGACCTTCACGCCCCATCGCTCGGTCACCTCGTCGAGCTTCACGCGCAGCACCTCGTTCATCTGCTCGCGCTTGGCGAGCACGTCGTCGAGCGACATGTCGCCGACGACGGAGCGCAGGGTGGTCGATGCGATGTTCTGGGCGGCGCCTGCGAAGTTGCCGACGGTCACGACCGACATCCGAGCGTCGAGGACCTTGTTGAAGACGATGAAGTCGATCGAGATGGACGCGTTGTCCTCGGTGATCGCCGTCTGGTGCGGGATCTCCAGGTAGAACTCCCGCAGGTCGACCATCGTGGCGCGGTCGATGAACGGGATGAGGATGACGAGCCCCGGCCCCTTCGTCCCGATCACGCGACCCAGCCGGAACACCACCAGGCGCTGGTACTCGCGCACGATCTTGATCGCCTTCACGAGGAACATGACGGCCAGGACGACCACCACGATGAAGCCGATGAGGACGGGACTGCTGCCGCTCATCTCGCGTTACCCCTTTCTGTTTCGGCCGCCACGTCGGTCGGCGCGGACGATTCACGCTCATCTGGGAGCGGCTCGACGGTGAGCGCGAGCCCGTCGATCCGTACGACGGTGATCTTCGTTCCCGGGGGGATGTTGCCGCCCGTCGACGTCGCCTTCCACTGCTCTGCGTCCACGCGGACCACGCCGTCGGGGTCGAGTCCCGAACCGACGACGACGCCCTCTCGCCCGATGATCCGCTCAGGGCCCGGCGGCGGGGCCATGCGCCTGATCGCCATCGCCTTCGTCGTGGCGTAGCCGAAGAACGCCAGCGCGGCCAGAGCGACGGGCGCGATCACGAACGGCGAGACGTGGACGCCGCCCGTGCCGTTGAACAGGAAGAGGCCGCCGAGCACCAACGTGATCAGGCCCAGCACGCCCCACGCGCCCAACCCCGGATGTCGGGCTTCGAGCAGGAAGAACAGAACCGAGAGCGCCAGCAACCCGATCCCCGCGAGCCGAACGGGAAGCAGGCCGAAGGACACGATCGCGACGACGAGCAACGACACGCCGATGAGACCGGAGACGATGTGGCCGGGGAACAGCAGCTCCGTGACGATCAACACGAGCCCCAGCCAGAAGAACAGGAAGGCGAGGTTGGGGTCGAACAGCTGGTGCAGGAACGAGGCGATGACGCCCATGTTCCGCCCCACGATCGGCGCCCCGGCCGTTTGCAAGACGACCGTTCGCCCGTCTGCCAGCTTCACTTCGTGCCCGGAAACCGCCGTGAGCAACGTCTGTTCGCTCGGTGCGATGAAGTCGATCACCTTGTCGTGCACGGCATCCTCGGCTGTGATGCTCGTGGCATCCTGGACGAACGTCTCGGCCACGTCCGCGTTTCGCCCGCGGAGCTCGGCGAGGCTCCGGATGTAGGCGGCCGCGTCGTTCATCGCCTTCTCGGACTCGACCGCCCCCGAAAGGCCAACGGGCGAAGCGGCCCCGACGTTCGTCCCCGGCGCCATCGCCGCGATCGGGCACGACATCAGGACGAAGGCTCCTGCCGAGGCCGCTCGCGCGCCTTGGGGCGACACGTAACAGATCACCGGGACCCTGGCATTCAAGATCGCCTGGGTGATCTGACGCATCGAAGAATCGAGGCCGCCAGGCGTGTCGATATCGAGGAGGATCGCGATGTCGCCACTGGATGCCGCGTCGTCGATGACGCTCGAGATGTGGTTCGCGATGAACGGGTCCACGACGCCGTCGAGGGTCAAGCGGACGACCGTGGGGGAGGACTGCTGCCCCGACGCGACGCCGCCGAGTCCGATGACGAGCGCGAGCACCGCGAAGCCGATCCGGACGGGTCGGGCGGCGCGTGCTCGGTTCACTCCCGCTGCTCCTCGTAGGGATGAGGAGCCTCCGATGCCGACGATACTCTGCGGCGCGCTCGCCCACGACCTCCGGAAACGAAGGACGACGACGAACCACCCATGAACGTCAACAGGGTGGGATGATTCATAGTCAGGAAGTTCGAAAGCTCCGGCACGATCTCGTCCCGTATATAGGAGGGACCGAGTGGACGCTCGGCACGACACGCTCCTCCCGCGAGAGGAGCAACAGCTGATGGAGGGATTGCTTGCCGGAGATGAACGCGCCATCCGGGCGCTGTACGCGCGTTTCGGGCGTCCCGTGTACTCGCTCGGGCTCCGGCTACTCGGAACCCGCGAGGCCGCTGAGGAGCTGACCCAGGATGTCTTCCTCACCGCATGGCGCAAAGGCGCCCGATTCGACCCCGCACGTGGCCGATTGTCGACGTGGCTCATGACGATCGCCCACAACCTCGCCGTCGACCGGCTCCGCCGGGAAAGGGGAGTGTCCCGCCCCACCTTGGTCCTCGTCGACCAGGTGCCGGACGCGCCTGGGATCGATGAAGAGTCCGCAGTGATCGAACGCGATGCAGCCATGCGGGCCCTCGCATCGCTCACCGACAGCGAGCGACGTCTGCTCGCGCGCACCTACTTCCGTGGCCTCACGGTTCGCGAGATCTCCGAAGCAGACGGGATCCCGCTCGGAACGGTCAAGACGCGGCTGCGATCGGCGTTGATCAAGGTTCGTCGCGCGAACGAGGGGAAGGAGCCCCTGTGAACTGCGTTGCGGTCCGTCACGGCTTGGCGGAGCACGCGGTCGGCGGACTCGAGGCGCGGGACGCCCTCGCGGTCGACGGGCACCTCCAGTGGTGCGCCGCGTGCCGCAAGGAAGCCGGGGACCTCCGACAGGCAGCGTCGACCCTCGGTTTCGCGGTCGCACCCGCAGAGCTGCCCGCAGGACTCCAGGACCGGATCACGCAGAGCGTGCGGGAGGCGGCATCCCGACGGGGTCCGGGCTCGCGTCGCAGCCGCGTGGCTGTCGTCGGCCTCCTCGCGGCGGCCCTGGCACTTTCCGGCCTCGGCTGGGGCGCCGTGATGGCGGGCCGGGCCGCGCGTTTCCAGGATCAGGTCCACGAAGCGAACAGCCAGAAGCAGCTCGCCCTGGAGAAGTTCGCTGCCGTGATCGGGACGGCGGAGTTCACGAACAAGAAGAACCAAGTCTTCTTGGGAACCCTCACGCTGCCCAACGGCACCGGAACCGGCGGCGGGACCGCCATGACGCTCGTGTCACCAACCATCAGCGATATCGCATTCGTCGTCGTGGTCGGGCTTCCGCCGACAGATCGTGAGCGCCTCCCCTACACGGTGCAGCTGCTGGCGACGGGGCGACGCCCGCTGACGGTCGGTCGCATCTCGCGGCTCGATGCAGACGGCGGCGCAACGGTATCGAGCCAGATCGACCGCGACCTCGGTCCGTACGACCGGGTGGTGGTTCGCGATGCCCAAGGTCACGAGGTGTTGAGCGGTTCGGTCACGGCGAACACCGTGGCCGTGGACTCGCCGCCCCGGTCCTAGGCGCGCGGAGACGTCGCTCGCACGTATCCTCGGGCACATGCGGTTCGGACTTGCGCTGCCTCAGTACGGATACTCCTTGCCGGCCGGCGAGCCGATCACGTTCGAGGCCTGCGCTGCGTGGGCTCGTCGGGCCGAAGAGCTCGGGTTCGACTCGGTGTGGCTGTCGGATCACCTGCTCTACACGTTCTCCCGCTACGGCGCGGGCCCGGAGCCGGTCGCCGCGCTCGAACCGATGACGACCCTGGCAGGGATCGCCGCGGTGACGTCGCGCATACGGATCGGGAGCCTCGTCCTGTGTGCTCCCTTTCGGCATCCGTCGATGCTGGCCAAGATGTCGACGACGATCGACGGGATCTCCGGCGGACGGTTCGACCTCGGCCTGGGCGCGGGATGGCTCGAGGACGAGTTCGCCGCATTCGGATTCAGCTTCGGCGACGTCGGGGAGCGGTTCGCGGCCTTCGAACAGGCGCTGGAAGTCGTTGCGGCGCTCCAGTCGGGGGAGCCCGTGACGTACGACGGGCCCGACGTCTCCCTTCGCCACGCTCGGTTGTTGCCAGCTCCCGTGCACGGCCGTGTGCCGGTATGGGTCGGTGGGAAGGGTGGCTCGAGGCTTCTTCGCCTTGCCGCCCGCCTCGCCGACGGCTGGAATGCCGCGTGGAGGGTCGAGCCCGCGGCGCACGCCGTACGGGTCGCGGCGGCCCGAGCGGCCTGCGAGGCGCAAGGACGCGATCCGGTAACGTTTCGCTTTTCGGTGGGGCTGTACTCGGTCGCGGGCGAGGACGAGAACGCAGCGCGAGACGCGTTCGAGCGAGGGCGTGCGGTCTTTCCGGGCGGAGGGTTGGACGCCGAAACCTGGGAGTCCTGGCGCGCCGACACGTTGTCGGGTTCTCCCGAGCAGCTGATCGAACGCGTGGGCGAGCTGACAGCGCTCGGGGTCGAGGAGATCGTGGTGTCCCCGTGGGTCCTGCCGTTCGCCGTGCCCGAACCGGAGATGCTCGACCTCTTCGCCGAGCGGGTGATCACGACCCTGAGCGCGTGATGGAGTTCTCGGACGCGGTGCTGACCGTGTTGCGCGAGGAAGGACGACCGCTCCACTGGACCGTGATCCAGGACCTCGCATTGAAGCGCGGGTACCTCGACCCCTTCACCCAACCCGACGTCCGCAAGCATCTCCTGCAGGCACTCGCAGCGCTCGCCAAGCAGGAGCTGGTGGATCGGGTCGACAAAGGGGTCTACGCGACCCGATCGCGCTAGCTCCGGTATTCGATCCGCGAGAACTGCTCGAGCTTCTCGAACTGGTGGTGTGCTTCCACGTACCGCAGCGTTCCCGACCTCGAACGCATCACCATCGAGTGCGTGGTCGCGCCGTCGGGCCAATACTTCACGCCGCGCAATAGTGATCCATCGGTGATCCCCGTCGCGGCGAAGAAGACATCTTCGCCGCTGACGAGGTCGTTCGTGGTGAGCACGGCAGCGGGGTCCAGCCCTTCGTCGATCAACTTCTGTCGCTCGTCGTCGTCGCGTGGGTAGAGGCGGCCCTGGATCGCGCCGCCGAGGGCCTTCAGCGCCGCGGCGGAGATCACGCCCTCGGGCGTTCCTCCGATGCCTATCAGCAGGTCGATCCCCGAGCGTGGCGTTGCCGCCGAGATCGCGCCGGCGACGTCCCCATCGCTGATCAAGAAGACGCGGGCACCGACGTCGCGGATGGCTCCGATCAGCTTTTCGTGACGAGGCCGGTCGAGGACCGTCACGGTGATCTCGCCCGGCTTCACACCCTTCACCTTCGCAACGGCCTGGATGTTGTCTTCGGGAGAGGCGGTGATGTCGATCACGTCCGCGGCCTCAGGGCCGCAGGCGATCTTCTCCATGTACACGGCCGCGCCGGGGAAGAACATCGTGCCCCGTTCGGCGAGGGCTATCACCGCCAGCGCGTTCGGTTGTCCGAGGCTCGTAAGTCTCGTTCCGTCGATCGGGTCGACCGCCACATCGACCCCGGGGCCGGTACCGTCACCGACCTCCTCACCGTTGAAGAGCATCGGGGCCTCGTCCTTCTCTCCTTCGCCGATGACGACGGTGCCGTGCATCGAGACCGTGTCGATCATCAGGCGCATCGCGTCCACGGCCGCCCCGTCGGCGAGGTTCTTGTCTCCTCGGCCGATCCAGCGGCCCGCGCCGAGAGCGGCTGCCTCGGTCACGCGCACGAGCTCCATCGCGAGGTTACGGTCGGGCGCAGCGGACATCATCGGAGCACCTCCAGGACGTCGCGAGGTTGTGCGCCCTCGAACAGCACGCGGTGGATGGCGAAGTGATAGGGGAGGTCAAGCGCTTCCATTCCTGCGAGTCGCTGAACGTCGCGGGTCGAATCGACGCCCTCGATCGTGAGGCCGCGCGCTTCGAGCTCGGCCAGGGTGGATTCGGGGGGATCGCCGGCACCGACGAGCTCACCGTAGAGGCGGTTGCGCCCGCCGAGCGACGTGACGAGCTGATCACCCAACCCCGCGAGCCCGAACACCGTCTCCGGGCGTCCGCCGAGCGCCGTCACGAGCTCGATCAGCTCGTTGGCGGCTTTGGTGAACAGAGCGGCTTTCGCGTTCTTGTAGGGCTCCGAATCGAGCTTGCCGAGGCCGTCGAGGATCCCGAGACCGATCGCGGCTACGTTCTTCATCATCGAACAGAGCTCCACACCGATGACGTCGTCGGTGAATACGAGCTGGTAGCGGCGGTCGTCGAAGAGCGTGCCGGCCTCGCGGGCGATGTCCACCGTGTCGGCGGCCCAGACACCGGCGGTGGGGAGTCCTCCCGCCAGCTCGGAGGCGAGGCAAGGACCGCCGATGGCCACGATGTCGGGACCCTTGAGCTCGCCTCGATAGACCTCGGACATCCGCGCGCCGCTCGAGGGTTCGAGCCCTTTGGCCACCGACAGGACGAAACGCGTATCACGGACGTGCTCGCGGACCATCTGCGCGAGCGATCGTGCGCCGTGGGAGTTCGCACCCATCACAGCGACCTCACAGTCCGCCGCCGCTTCCGCGAGCTCGTTCGGCCCGTGCATCGCGACCCCCGCGGGCAGGTGCTCGGGCAGCAGCGGGTGCTTGCGTTCCTCGCGCAGACTCGCGTAAGCCCGGAGATCGTGTTGGTTCGCCCACAACGAGGTCTCGTGGCCCATCCGGGCCGCGTGCATCGCGAACGCCGTGCCCATCGCGCCCGCCCCGAACACCGTCACCCGTGTCACGCCGCCACGATAACGGCCGGGCCTCGGGCGCGGCACGCCGATCCGCCCGACGGAAGCGGAGAACACCCAGCCGCTACCGCGTCGCGGTACGCTCGCGCGATGATCGATCCACCGGCGTTCGTCACGGTCGACGACTACGAGCCGGTCGCCCGCGAGCGCCTGCCGAGCGACGTGTACGACTTCTATGCGGGGGGTGCCGGCGACGAATGGACGCTTGCCGAGAACCGGCGGGCGTTCGACCGATGGACGCTGCGACCGCGGTTCCTCCGCGCGTCCGGGAACCCGGATCCCTCGACGACGGTGTTGGGGACGCCCGCTTCGTTCCCCGTGCTCGTGGCTCCCTGGGCCTACCAGCGGATGGCGCACCCGGACGGAGAGGTCGCCACGGCCCGCGCCGCCGCGGGCGCCGGGACGATCATGGTCGTCTCATCGACGACGGTGAACTTCCTCGAGGAGGTCGCCTCGGCCTCCAGCGGGCCGAAGTGGTGGCAGCTCTACGTCTTCGAAGATCGAGAGGCGACGACCGAGATGCTCCGTCGCGTCGCCGACGCGGGGTTCGAAGCGATCTGCCTGACGGTCGACGTACCGCAGTTCGGCCTTCGGCATCGCGACACGCGGAGCGGATTCGAGATCCCGATCACCGTCAACCCGTCGAACTTGATGTACGCGGGGAACCTGTCGTGGGACGACCTCCGATGGATCCGAGACGCCTCATCGGAGTTGCCGTTCCTGCTGAAGGGGATCTTGACGGCGGAGGACGCGCAGCTCGCAGCCGAGGCTGGCGTCGACGGCATCGTCGTGTCCAACCACGGGGGGAGGCAGCTCGACGGGTCTCCGGCCGGCATCTCGGCGCTGCCCGAGGTCGTCGCTGCCGTCGGCGGACGGATCCCCGTGCTCATGGACGGCGGCGTCCGCCGAGGCACCGACGTGCTGAAGGCCCTCGCGCTCGGCGCCGCGGCGGTGATGGTCGGTCGCCCGGCCGTGTGGGGCCTCGCCGTCGACGGTGAGGAAGGTGTCGCCGACGTCCTGCGGATCCTTCGCGAGGAGTTCGAGAACGCGATGGGGCTGACGGGATGCCGGACGGTGGCCGAGATCGGGGCGGACCTGGTGGCGCCCGCTCCGCCGGCGTGACGCCCTCGAGCGCGTCTGCGACCCTTGCCGGATGAGCAGGTTCGACCTTCACACGCACAGCACACATTCCGACGGCACGCAGTCGATCGCCGAGAACGTGAAGCTCGCCGTCGAACGCGGGCTCGACGGGATCGCGATCACCGACCACGACACGACGGCAGGGTTGGAGGAGGCGGTCGACGTCGCGCGCGACGCGAGCCTCGAGATCGTGCCCGGCCTCGAGTTCTCTGCCGAATACGAAGGCGCCAGTCTCCACGTGCTCGCCTACTGGATCGATCCGGAGAACGAGGACCTTCGCGCCGAGCTCAAGCGACTCACCGACACGCGGTTCCGGCGCGGCGAGATGATGATCGAGAAGCTGCAGGAAGCTGGCTACGACATCTCGTTCGAGCAGGTGCGACGCATCGCCGGCGACGATCTGATCGCCAGACCCCACGTGGCCCAGGCGATGGTTGAGGCCGGCATCGTGGCCACCGAGAAGGAAGCCTTCGACCGGTTCATCAGCGACGACGGACCGGCCTACGTCCCCAAACACGCGCTCGACCCCATCGACTCGCTCGAGCTCATCCGAGCAACGGGCGGGGTGTGCGTCCTTGCTCATCCAGGGATGTGGAAGGGCAACGGCTCTGTTCCCGACGACCTCATCGAGCGCATGGCCGAGGGCGGGATGGCAGGCCTCGAGGTCGATCATCCCGATCACGACGACGAGCAGCGTTCGTACTATCGGGCGCTGGCCGAGCGGCTCGACCTCGTGCCGACCGGGGCGAGCGACTGCCACGGCGCGAGATACGACTACCGGCTGGGATGCGACACGACCGACGGTGAGCTCGTCGCCGAGCTCGGGCGGCGCCGGGCCGGTCCCTAGCGTCGCTGTCGTGGCGCGGATCGAGCACGTCGCCGACAGCTCGGACCAGCGCCTTCGCGACTTCACCGATCTTCGGGACGTTCAACTCCGATCCCGGCGTGAGGTCGACGAGGGACTGTTCCTCGCCGAGGGCGAGGCCACGATCCGCCGTGCGATCGACGCCGGGTACGAGCCCCGGACGTTCCTGCTGTCCGAACGCGTTGCTCGTCGTTGGACGACCTCGGCGACCGACCTGCTCGAGCGAACGAACGCGCCGGTGTTGTCGGTCCCGGACGAGGTGTTGCGGGCGACGACCGGGTTCCCCGTGCACCGGGGCGCGCTGGCGTCGATGCGGCGTCGACCGCTGCCCGAGCTCGACGACGTGCTGGCCGGCGCAGCTCGGGTCGCGGTGCTCGAGGACCTGACCGATCACACGAACGTCGGCATCGTCTTCCGCAGCGTGGCGGCGCTCGGAGCAGACGCGGTGCTGCTGACGCCTCGCTGTGCGGACCCTCTCTACCGACGAGCCGTCCGCACGTCGATGGGTGCCGTGTTCGCCGTTCCGTGGACCCGCCTGCCGTGGAACGACGGGCCGGACCTCCTCCATGCGGCGGGTTTCGAGCTCGCCGCGATCACGCCCGCGCCCGGCGCGACCCCGGTCAGCGACGTCGATCCGGCGGCCCACCCCCGGCTGGCCCTGGTGTTGGGGAGTGAAGGGCCTGGGCTCTCCGAGCGTTGGATCGCGGCGGCCGATCTCACGCTTCGGATCCCGATGCGCTCGGGGATCGACTCGTTGAACGTCGGCGTGGCAGCCGCGGTGGCATTCTTCGCACTGGCGCTGCGGCCCGGCGCGTCGCGGGCCGGATAGCATGCGCCGGTGACGACCGAGCCGGATCGCTCCGTGGGAACGCAGGCGTGAGCACGCCGCCCGTGGAGGTGGTCTTCTTCGATATCGGCGGGGTGCTATATGACGACACCGTCTACGCGCGCTCGTGGATGCGCGCGCTGCGCGAGCACGGGGCCGACTTCTCCGATGAGGAGTTCGATCGCGAATACGCCGTCGCGCGAGCCGAGCAATCGGGCTCGTTCCGGCGGCGCCTGACCACCAGGTTCCTCGGGGCGGAAGCCGGTTTGGTCGACGTGGAGACGAGCGCCGCCAAGTATTGGTCGTATCCGCCGACGGCGCTCTACGACGACGTCCGGCCGTGTCTCGAGGAGCTGTCGGGCGTCTACCGCCTCGGCATCATCGCGAACCAGCCGACCTCGATCCGCGCGGCCATGGAGCGCGACGGGCTCGTCGGATATTTCGAGGTCTGGGGCGTGAGCGACGACCTCGGCATGCAGAAGCCCGACCCGGCGCTGTTCACGCACGTGCTGGAGATCGCCCGCGTCGAACCGTCACGAACCGTGATGCTCGGGGACCGGCTCGACTACGACGTACGGCCCGCACGTGCTGCGGGGATGCGGGCGGTGTGGGTCCTGCGCGGCGAGGCTCCGGATTCGCCCACCGCCGAGCAGCTCGCTGAAGCGAACGCCTCCGTATCGTCCCTGAAGGAGGTTCCGCCGCTCCTCGCGCGATGGGCGTGAGCGGCTCGCCGTCGCCTCAGCCCTTCTGGCGCTTTTTCTGAAGCTCGCTCGCGGCCTTCAAGGCTCGGTGGCTGCTCGCGATGTCGGGCAGCTCATGGCCGCCTGCGAGCTCCTCGGCCGCCCATTTCGTGAGATCGCGGATCGACACGATGCCGACGATGTTGCCTCTGTCGGTCACCGGCAGATGGCGGATGTTCCGCGTGACCATGTTCTCGCATGCCTCGGTGATGTCGGTCTTCGGCGTGACGGTCTCGATGTCGGTTGTCGTCATCCCCTCGGCGACCTTCACGGCGCGCGGATCGCCGCCCGAGGCCACCAGGTTCACGATGTCGCGCTCGGTGAGGATGCCGGCCAGCTTCTTGCCGTCGGTCACGACGACCGAGGAGATCCCGTTCGTGCGCATGACCTTGGCGACGTCGGCGAACGTGTCACCGGCGTCGGCGGTCTTGACGTCAGTGTGCATGATCTCGCCGACCTGCATCGTGGGCCTCCTCGAGGTGCGCTCGTTGGAGCCGAAGCCTACCGCGAGAGGTCGTTGCCCGCCGAGTTCGGCGGCGACCGCCAATCCCAGGAGAACATCACCTGGTTGGGCTCTCGCGTTCCCCCTGCCGCCGCGTACGTGGCGTTGCCCGCGGGGTTCTGGTCATCGGTGAACACGAACATCCCGTAGCACCCTCGTTCGTGCGCGAGGTCCGTGAGCGACTCGATCAATGCTCTGCCGATCCCGCGCCGGCGGAACCTCTCGCCGACGGCGAGCTCGTACAGGAACATCTCGGGTCCGGGTTTGTCCGGGTGCAGCAGCTCGATCCCGGTGATGAATCCGACCGCGGTGTCGCCTTCGAACGCGATCATCAGGTGATGCCCTTCCTCCGAGAGGAACCTGCGGGTCGTCTCGGCGTCGAGCGCGTCGTCGAAGAGATCGGCGGCTCCTGCCGCGAGGGCTTCGTCGCCGGGTTCGAGCCGACCGATCCGCACGTCGAGACCTCCTCTAGTCCAACCCGGACTAGTGGTCGCTTCGGCCGCTGAAATGGAATTCCTCGACCTTGATCGCGGGGACCCTGGAGGAGGAGAAGAAGAACTCGCTCGCCAGCTCGGGCTCGCTACCGATCATGGTCGTGGTCGACAGCGCTCCGAGGATCGATTGCGTGAACCGGAAGTTCAACACCGGCTGGGCGATCTCGCCGTGCTCGATCAGGAACGTGCCGTCGCGCGTCATCCCGGTGATCGAGGATTCCACCGGATTGACGACGTTCGAATAGTGGAAGCGCGTAACGAGCACGCCGCGCTCGGTGGCCGCGATCATGTCCTCGAGCGTTGCGTCACCCGGCGCCATGCTGAGGTGGAGCGGGTAGGGACCGTCGGGGTTGGGCGCGGGCAGCGCGTTGCCGGTTGATTCGCGTCCCGCCTCGAGCCCGGTGCGGCGGTCGTAGACCGCATCGAGGAACACGCCCTCTTTGATCAGATCGACGCGTCGATGGGGGACGCCTTCGAAATCGAACGGGGCTCCCACGGTCCGGGGGTCGATGGGGTCGTCGCTGATCGACACGCCAGCCGCCGCCACCTGCTCGCCTGCCTTGCCGCTCAGGCACGAGCGTCCCTCCAGGTAGTCGCGTCCTCCGAAACCGACGGCCATCAGGAACCCGATGAGCGTGACCGTCGCGCTCGGCTCGAGCACGACGACGTAGGTTCCGGGATCGAGCTCCGTCGGGCGCTGCGAACGGGTCGCCTTGGAAGCGGCACGCGCGCCGACACTCTCGGGGTCGAGATCGTTCACATCGCCCGAGAACCGCTCGGCGAATCCGCTGCCGCCGTCATCGCCCGAGATCACGGTCGTGAGCGAGGCTTGCGTGAACGGAGCGAAACAGAATTGGCCCGCGGTGTTAGCGACACCGATCTCCATGGCCTGGGCCTCGAACGCCCCCGCCGCGGTGGCTCCAGGAGGGCACGCGCGGATGAGCTCAGCGACCGCGCTCGCGCGCTGCTCGGGGGTCGAGCTCGCCGTCGACTCGTGGAACCGGTCGACCTGGGGGACCTCAGAGGGCGGGGCCAGGCCGGGCCAGTGCGGGTCGGGGGCGACGACCTCGGCCATCTCCTTCGCCGAACGCGCCGCCTTCGCCGCGCCCTCGGGAGTGAGGTCGTTCGTCGAGGCCACCCCGATGCGATCCTTCGTCACAACACGCACTCGGATGTCCGTGTCCTCGCGGGCGATGCTCTGGTGGATCTCGGACTTCGCGAACCGGGTGAGACCACCCCATTCGTGCATGCTGAGGACCTCGACGCCGTCGACACCGGACAGCTCGAGCGCCGCCTCGGCGGCCCGGCGGAAGGCGTCGGGTCCGACCGACCCTGGCATCAACGCACCCCCACCTGGACGTTGCGGAAGCGCCCCGGTGCGGCGCCGTGTCCGACCCGCCCGACCTGGCCCGGCTGCCCCTTCCCGCAGTTGGGGGTGCCCCACACGACCCATCCCTCGCGACCGCCAACCGCGTCGCACGATCCCCAGAACTCGGGCGTGATCCCCGTGTAGTTCGGGTTGCGATACATCTGCGTCAGCCTGCCCTTCTCGATCCGCCACGCGATCTCGGTGCCGAACTGGAAGTTGATCCGCTTGTCGTCGATCGACCACGACTGGTTGGTCGTCATGAAGATCCCGTCGTCGGTGTCGGCGATGATGTCGGCGAGCGTGCCCTCTCGAGGTTCGATCGAGATGTTGGTCATCCGGATCAGCGGGAGGTGCGACCAGCCATCGGCCCGGCTCGTTCCGTTCGAGGCCTGTCCGACCGCCTTCGCCGTCTCGCGCGAGGTCAGGAAGTTCTGGAAGATCCCGTCGACGATGATCGGCACGCTCTGCGCGGGCACGCCCTCGTCGTCGAAGCCGAACGTGCCCAGCCCGCCGGGCAAGGTGGCGTCGGCCGTGATCGACACGAGAGGACTCCCGTACCGCAGTTCCCCCCGGTCCGACGGCTTCAGGAACGAGGATCCGGCGTAGGCCTCCTCCATGCCGAGGACGCGGTCCAGCTCGATCGGGTGTCCGATCGACTCGTGGATCTGCAACTCCATCTGGCCGCTGTCGAGCACGAGCGTGGTCGTCTCGCTCGGGCACTCGGGCGCGCCGAGCAACTGGACGGCTTCGCTGCCGATGCGCTCCGCTTCCTCGAGGAGTCCGAGCCCGCGGATGTGCTCGTAGCCGGCCGCTTTGATGTGCCCACGGAACGAGTTCGGATAGGACCGACGCTGCACGTCGCCGTCGCTCACCGCCGTAGCCTCGCTGCCTCCCCCGGAGTGCACGACGACCTGTTCGATCGCGGCCATGTCCGAGGACGCGAACCACGTCGAGCGTCGGAAGAAGTCGAGGTGCCCCTGAGCGAACGTGACGCCGGGCACCGATCGCATGCGCCGTGTCGTTTCCATCAACAGGTCGACCTTCTCCTCCAACGGAACAGCGAAGGGATCCTCGTCAGCGGGACCCTGCCACGAAGCGACGACCGCCTCGACGGGAGAAAGTTCGACCGGCTCGCCCGGCAGCCCCTGCGCGGCCTTGGCCGACTCGACGGCCGTCAACGCGGCGCGAGCGATCTCCGCCTCCTCGGGGCGCGAGGTCGACGCGAATCCCCACCGCCCGCCGGCGAGCACTCGGACGCCGACTCCGGCCGAGGTCGAACGCTCGATCCCCTCCATCTCTTCGTTGCGAACGGTGAGCGATTCGCTCTCGTCGACGCCGGCTCGGGCATCGGCGAAATCGGCGCCGGCTTTCATCGCGGCCTCGACGGCCAGCTTCGCGATGTCCAGCAAACGACGACCTCCTTCTCCTGGTTCGTGACCGCCGGGACCGAAAGGCCCGCGTGAACCGGGGCATCCTACCCGAGCCCGGCGACCCATTGACCGCGACGGAGCGCGAGGCGGGGTGATCGATCGAGCGCGGCGTTCCCAGGCCCAACCTGATTGTCATGACGCCCGCGGGCCTCGGGTGGCATGATGCGCCGGCATGGACGTAGAGCGCGCCGCAGACCACCCGACCTACGAGCTGGGTGGGAACAAGGTGACGAGCTTGGCGGCTCCTTCCCGCGGCGCGCATGAGGCCGCGTTGTTTCGGATCGACCTCCCGCCGGGCGGCGGGCTGCCGCCGCACCACCACGACCATCTCGACGTGTTCACGGTGACCGTAGGGACGGGGACCGTCCACATCCGCGACGACTCGCATCAGCTCCAGGTCGGTGATTCCGTCGTCGTGCCGGTCGGCGCCGTTCACTACTTCGAGGCGGGCGGCGAGGGAGCGGCGATCGTCGTGACGATGCTCGCCGGCACGAGGCTGGTCCGTCCCGACGGGACCGAGGTCATCCCTCCGTGGGTGAGCTGATGTCCAGCTACATCGCCAACGTCACGCTCTTCGACGGGATGCGGGTTCGCGCCAAGCAGGGTGTGCTGATCGGGGACGACGGCAGGATCGCCTGGACCGGCGCACATCCGCGAGCGCCCCGTGCGACACGGGCCGCGAGATCCGTCGACGGTTCCGGCAAGACGCTGACGCCGGGCCTCATCGACTGCCACGTCCACCTCCAGTTCGACGGCGTGGCCGACTTCGAGCGGGAGGCTCGGGAGATGACGCCGACGCTCGCGACGCTGAAAGCCGCGCACAATGCCCGGCGGCACCTCGAGCACGGCGTAACGACGGTGCGCGATCTCGGAGGCGAGGGTTCGATCTGCGCCGAGGTGGGCAAGGCGATCGATCAAGGCTTGATCCCGGGTGCGAGGGTGCGAGCGGCAGGCCACGCGCTGACGATCACCGGGGGCCACGGGCACAACATCGGGGTGGCGCGACAAGTCGACGGCGCCGACGAGGTGCGCAAGGCCGTTCGCGAGGAGATCAGAGGTGGGGCGACGGCGATCAAGGTCATCGCGACCGGTGGCGTCCTGACCCCAGGCATCAGTGCGACGTTCACGGCCTTCACGCCAGACGAGCTGTTCGCGGCCGTCGACGAGGCGCACAAGTGGGACCGATGCGTCGCCGCCCACGCGATCGGCGCGGAGGGTATCCTCGCGGCCGTCCGGGCCGGAGTGGATTCCGTGGAGCACTGCAACCAGGTGACGGCCGAGATCGCCCGCGAGATGAAGACGCGAGGGACGTTCCGCTCACCGACGATCTGCGCGCTCCGCGGCATCATCGACAACGCCGACGTGGTCCCGGCATACGCGGTCGAGAAGGCGAGGACACTCGAGGACGTGTCGCGCGCGTCCCACAAGCGCGCCGTCACGGCTGGGGTGCGACACGTGAGCGGCACCGACGCCGGGACTCCGTTCAACCCGCACGGGAACGCCCCGCAGGAACTCGTGTACATGGTCTCGTGGGGGATGACGCCGTTGGCGGCGATGCGGGCAGCGACCGCGAACGGCGCGGACCTGCTCCGCGTTCCCGACATCGGAACCGTGGAGCCGGGCAAGTGGGCAGACCTCGTCCTCTATGACGAGAACCCGGCCGAGGACATCGCTGCCGTGCTGAAACCGGTGGCGGTCTGGAAGTCCGGCGAGCTGGTCCACGGCCGAGCTCGCTCGCCGAACCGCTAGTCGCGCGTCTCGCGGAGCGTTCGTTCGAGCAGCTCAATGGCTCGCGATAGCGTTTCGAGATCGCTCGGAGCGAGGCCGCGGAGGTTTTGGGCCAGCGAGCGAACCCTGCGTGTCCGTCCTCCGGTGAGCACACGTTTGCCGCTCGCCGTCACGCGGACGCGAACGGATCGGCGATCGTCGGGGTGAGGCTCCCGGGTCACGAGACCATCGTGTTCCAGGCCGTCGACCAGGCGGGTCATCGTCGGCGGGCGCACGCTCTCGGCCGCCGCGAGGTCGCCGATCGTGATCGGACCCGCCCGGACGACGACCGAGAGCGCGGAGAGTCGGGGAGGGGACACCCCGGCTGCTTCGTCCTCCGAGCGCAGGCGACGCAACAGGTGGAGGGCAACCGTGTGGAGCCGACCGGCTACCGCATCCACGTCTCGCGCTGGGGAAGTCCGCCTCGACGTGCTCATAGGATATGTAGTTAGCCTATGCATATAAAAGCACGACGAGACGCCGATCGCAAGCGCACTCGGGGCGAGGTTCAGGGTGAGGTTCAGCGAAGCGGATCGGCTGGGTCAGCCGTAATTCACGAAGCGGTAGGCCTGCGCTTCGGAGTCGCAGGGATTCCCGCGTCCGAACTCGATGCGGCCTTCGGTGACGTCGGCGACGCACCAGAACACGGTCTTCTCGCCCTCGTACCCGAACTCCGGGTGTCGGCAGAGGGAATCCGGCTTCGTCTCGTGGTCCGAGAGCAGGTCGCGCATGCGGGAGGGTGTGATCGAGCCTTGCGCCTCGGCCGCCAGGAGCTCGCGTCCGCGCTCGTAGCGTGTGTTCGAGCGCTCCGCGTACTCGACGTCGCCCTCGAACGCGAGCATGCGGTCGCAGACGTAGTGGTTCGTGTGGACGAGATGATCGCGGTCATCCGTTTTGGTGACCTCGGCGTCGGTCGCGCTGCCCTCGACGTTGGCGACGCCTCCGCCAGCCGACGTGAGGACGTTGTTGTAGCTGGAGGCTCGGTCCGGACGCAGCGCGGCCGCGACCGCCTCGTCCATCGTGCGGGCGCGAAGGATCTCGAAGACCTGGTGCGATCGCGAGAGCCCGAGCCGCTCGTCGTTGGGCGACAATTCGTTGCCGGTGAGCGAGATCCCAGCCGAGTTCCAGCCGACGCTGATCCAGGGAGCGCCCCCGATCTGGAAGATCACCGGATCGCCGGTCACGGTCTTCTCGATCGCGACGATCCCCGACTCGACGTCCGGTCCCAGGTCGTTATTGTGGCCGACGATCAGGTGACCCGTCGCCGTTGCGCGGGGTCCGGCGACCAGGTCGCTGCAGTGACCCGTCGTGCGTTTCGGGTACGGCGCGTACCAGATCTCTTCCATCGTGGTGGCGAAGAACGCGAGGGGATCGACCCCTGCGGCCTCTGCGCACCCGTCGAGCTCCTCGATCAGCCAGGGGAGTCGCGGTTCGGTGAACGCCCGGAACTCGGCCGCCAACGCGAGCTGATCGCCGCGCGATCGACCAAGTGGGATGTCGGCGAAGGACGTGTCGACCGTTCGGCGGATGTCGTCGCGACCCGCCTCGCCGATCTGGCGTCCGACCTCACGGTGGGAGCCGGCCACCCGAAGGATCGGGATGGTCGGGGGTGTCACCCTCCGGCCCCAGGCGCCGGCATCGGCATCGGCGGAAGAGTGCCGGGTTGGGTCGGGGGCGGCGGGCCCGCGTTCATCGGTGCGTCGCGCCCGACGTGACGAGCCGCCAGGACGATGGCCCCGAAGCCCCAGATCGCGAACGCGAGGAACTGGAGGCCGCCGATCACGGGGATGAGCGCGGCGACGCGTACGATCCCCCAGCCCAGAAGGAAGGCGAGGATGCGCTTGGTCGGGGGTTTCAACAACAACCGGCCGAGCGCGAACGTCCCGGCCGCGTACGCGATCCCGTACACCAAGAGGCTCGCCATCAGCAGCTCCACGCCGAAGAGGAGGCCGACGACCGTGACCATCGCGATCACCGCGACGATCGGGAACCCGAAGAACACGAGAGCGCCGAATCCGATGGCAGGTCCTAGGTTGCCGCGTGCGTGTTCCGCGAGTGAGTCGGCCGCCTTCGGCCACACGAACACGAGGAGCAAACCCGTGATCAAGGACGCGATCGACACCGCGACCCACCAGGCGATCCGTCCGAGGAAGCCGATCCTGCCCAGATCGAAGGAGAAGTCGCGCTGGCGGATCGAGCCGGCGACCGTGGCGCCGGGCGAGATCACGGGCGCCTCCCTGGACACGACGTCTCCGTCGACACGCGCCCCCGGCCCGACGAACACACGGCCGTTCAGCGCGACGACGTTCTGACCGACCGAACCGGTTACGGAGATGTCGCCGTTGAAAGCGACCGCCGACTCGGTGACCGTTCCGTCGATCGCCATCGGCCCGTTGAAGATCACGGCCGTTCGCACCGTGGTGCCCTCGTGTACATCGAGCCGTCCCGTCAGGACGACGAACGCAGAATCCGGGCCGGTGGCATCGCCGGAGTCCTCGTTGGCGAGGGCAGGAGCCCCCAGCATGAGGACCGCTGCTCCGCCGACGCAGATGGCGGCGGTCACGCCGAGGACGCGCCGCATACGAGATGTCATCGAACCCCTCGATCCGTTCCCCGAAGGCTACTCCTTGCCGGCGATCGCAGGGCATGCACCGTCATGCGGTGAGCTCCGCCACGAACTCGCCGAACACCGCCACGTACCGATCGACGTCGTCCTCGTCGGCAGGGACGGAACACGTCGGACCGGCTCCGACGATCGCGTCCCACACGCCGCGGTTCGCGAAGTACACGCGCATCGCGCGGCGGAGGGGAACGTCCAGCGAGGCGCGAGCCTCGCGAGCGTCACGGGGCATCGACGGCGCGAAGGTGATCCCTGAGCGCGGGAAGAAGCGGTGGGTGGTCCAGGGCAGTCCGGCGGCGTCGACGATGGCGGCGAGTCCGTCGGCGAGCCGCGTCCCGAGCTTCTGCGTGTGCTCGTATGCGTCGTCGGTGAGGACCTCGGCCATGGTCGCGCGTGCCGCGGCCATCGAGAGCGGATTCCCGAACAGGGTGCCGCCGGTTGCCACGGGGGCCTTCTCGTCGTCACGCCCCCCAGGGCGCTCCATCACCCGCGCCACGTCGTCGGTCATCCCGTAGGCACCGAGGGGCACACCGCTCGCGATCGACTTGCCGATCGTGATGACGTCCGGCTCGAGCCCCCAGGCGCGCGTGAGGCCGCCGGCACCGACGACCTGGGTGTGGGTCTCGTCGTACGCGAGCACGGTCCCGGTTTCCCGCGTGAGCCGGCGAAGCGTCTCGTGGAACCCGGGCTGCGGAAGGAGGAGACCGATGTTGTTCGTGAGGACGGGTTCGGTCAAGACGATCGCGACGTCCTCGGTCTCGAGCGCGACGCGGATCGCGCCGGCGTCGTTGAACCCCACGATCCGCGTCCTCGACGTTGCGCCCTCGGGCAGGCCGGCCTCCTCGGCGACGGGTGCGCCGCCGTCATCGAGCTCGATCAGAGCCTCGTCGAAATGTCCGTGGTACTTCCCATCGAACATCAGGACCGTGTCCCGTCCCGTGAGGACGCGCGCGACCCGGATCGCCTCGGTGTTCGCGTGGGTCGCCGAGAGCGTGAACTGCCATTTGGGAAGCCCGTACCGACGACCGAGCTCCTCCGCGACCCATACGCCATCTTCGTTGGGCAGCAAGAATTGTGAGCCTTGCGCGATCCGGCGAGAAACGGCCTCCACGACCGGAGGCGGCGCGTAGCCGCCGAACATCGACATGTCGGCGATGTTGAAATCGCTGTACTCGTTGCCGTCGACGTCACGGAATCGTGCGCCGACCCCCTCCGCGACGAACAACGGTGGGTGATCGTAGGAGGTGCGGAGCCACGACATCGGGACGCCGTTCGGCATGACCGGCTGGGCGCGTTCCCACAAGGTCCGCGACACCGGCCTTGCGAGGACGAACTCCGCGTCCTCGCGGCGCTTGATCGCGTGGAGCCGGTCGACGTCGTACGCGAGCTCCGCCATCGCGCACAGCCTAATGGTCAGGCCGCGGGGCGCACGTGATAGGCGTAGATCGTGCCCTGGTCATCGGCGACGTAGATCGCGGCAGACGTGACCGAGGGCGGCGAGGACGCCGACGCGGAGAGCACGTCCGTCCACTTCGGTTCGCACGCCCCCGACCCGATCCGGCAGTCGTCGCGCAGCGCTGCGACCAGTCCCGCGCCCGAGATCACGAAGACGAGCCCATCCCTCACGACAGGCGTCGACAATGCCGCGCCACCGATCGCGATGTGTCCGAGCGGGTCGCACGAGGTTTCGGGGCAATCGAGCGGGAACATCCACAGTCGACCATCGGCTCCGCCGACGTACAGGCGACCTTGACCGACGGCGGGTTGTCCGGTGGCGCCGGGCTCGAACAGCGGGCCACCGGCGACGAACGACCCGGTCCACGATGGCGCGCACTTCCCCCTGCACGAAAGAGGGAACGCGAATACTTCACCGCGTGCCACCGTGTAGACCGTGCCGCCCGAGATCACGACGCCGGTCGTCGGTCCGCCCGTCTCGCCGACCCACACGGGGTCACACCGCGCGCTGCACGCGGCCTGGAACGCCATGACGCGGCCCTCGCGCCCCTGGGTTCCGACGACGACGAGTCCGCCTCCGACGGCGGGCGCTCCTACGGCCGCTGGATCGCGAAGGACCGCCGTCCAGGCGGGGGGGCATTCAGCGTCACCGGTGCCGCACCCCGCGGGGAACGCAGAGAGCGTGTTCGCTGAGACGTAGACGAAGTCGGAGTTCACCGCGGGCGCCGACAGGGAGCGGGGTCCGGCGGCCCCCACCCACAACGGTGCGCACGACGGCTTGGAGCACCGAGCGGGGAAGGCGTAGACGGACCCCGTCGAGGAACCGGCGTAGACCACGCCCGACTCCACCACCGGCGTCGTCAGCGGGCCGTCGGGGACGAAGTCGATCCATCGAGCGGCGCACTGACCCCGGGTCCTGACACACGTCGTCGGATAGGCGACGAGCCCGGCCTCCGTCGAGACGTAGATCGTGTCCCCGTCGACCGTCGGTGCCGCGGGTCCCCGCCCCGCCGCCGCCGTCCACTCGAGCGCAAGGGAGGTAACGGTCTCGGGCGAGATCGACGACGAGCGCGTGGCGATCCGATGCGTGCGCAGGGCCGATGCCGTCCCCCCGAGCACCACGAGGATCGAAAGGACAACGGCGACCCGCAGGAAGCGACGACGAGCCTGATGCGGCGGGGAGACGGGCGCGTCCGCTACCGCCTGGGTCGGTGCCGCTAACGCTAACGGATCCCCTTCCTCGGCGGCGCTCATGTTCCTATCGTGCCTGATGAGGGGCCTCCCTGTCCCGTGTCAGACCCTCCTCTTACCGTAGCGACATGACTTCCCCATACAGGAGGACCGGATGCAGCAGGCAGGGATGATCGCCGGTGTCGCGCTCGTGGCGCTCGCCATGGGCATCGCCGGTGGTGCCGCGGTCGCGGCATCGGCCGCCAGACGCAGGCCCCGCACGACCGATGAGGCGTCGGTAGCCAGGGTGGAAGCGAAGCTCGAGGTCCAAGGCGCGGAGATGCGCCGGCTCGCCGATGCCGCTGCGGGGCGCGAGCTTGCCGGGGAGCAGCTCCGCACGGGGATCGACGGCGCCCGCCGGGCGCTCGAAGAGCTGGCGGTTCGCGAGCAGGAGCGCCGAACGGTCGATGCGGATCATCGCGAAGTGATCCGCCGGCTGTCGACCGTACTCGCGGGAGGTGCCGCGAAGGGTCGAGCTGGCGAGAACATCCTGCGCGAGCACCTCTCTGAGCTTCCCCCCGGCATGCTCGTTACCGACTTCCGCGTCGGGGGCAAGGTCGTCGAGTTCGGGCTCCTTCTCCCAGATGGCCGTCGCCTGCCGATCGACTCGAAGTGGACGGCGCATGCCGAGCTGGAAGCGCTCGAAGCCGCGACCGACCAGCTTGAGCTCGACGTTTGCGCCCGCGCGGTCGAACGGGCGGTGGCAGGCCGAGCTCGCGAGGTCGCGCGATACCTCGATCCCGCGATCACCGCACCGGTCGCCGTCGCCGCCGTACCGGACGCCGCATACGGTGTCCTGAAGAAGGCGCATGCCGAGGCATACGCGCACGGAGTGGTCGTCGTTCCGTACTCGAGCGCGTTGCCGATCATCCTGTTCCTCTACTCGCTCGTGCAACGGTTCGGTGACGCGGCCGACGTGCAGTCGAGCCTGTCCGAGGTCGTCGGCGTGCTGGACGCGATGGAGCAGGTCGTCGAGAACAAGTTCGTGCGCGCCGGGGTGATGATCGGGAACGGCGCGGACGAGTTCCGGTCCGGCCTCGGTAAGGCACGCGGATCGATCGCGCGAGCTCGGCGCGGAGCCGATGTCAAGGCCGACGCCGATGCTCAACTCGCGGTCGACGTCGATCCGCTCCACGTGCACGACGACGATGATGCAGGACCGTTGAGCGTCGTGCGCTGACAAGACGCGAGCCGCGGTTGACGATTCTACCCACAGTATGCATAACTATGCGTCATGCGAATTGCCGCGAAGCACGACGTTCGGGTAGCGATCCTCGGAGCCTCCGGGTATGCCGGGGGCGAGCTCGTGCGCCTCCTCGCGGCCCATCCAGCCGTCGAGTTGACCTTCCTCGGGGCAAAAGACACGGCGGGACGGTCGCTTTCCGAGGTCCATCCGCACCTCGCCTCGATGCCGGAAGCCTCTCGCGTGTTGCAACCGATCGTTGCCGCCGACGTTGCGGCCGCCGCGGATGTCGCGTTCTGTGCACTCCCTCACGGCGCGAGCGCAGCGCTCGCGCCGGAGCTGCTCGAGGCCGGCGTGCGCGTGGTCGATCTCGGTGGCGATTTCCGGCTGCCGGTTGAGGACTACCCGGAGTGGTACGGATTCGGGCATCCCGCCCCGGACTGGCTCGCGAAGTCCGTCTACGGTCTTCCTGACCTCTTCGAAGCGCAGGTCGTCGGCGCCCAGCTGGTCGCGAATCCGGGCTGCTATCCCACGCCGGTCATCCTGGGGCTCTCGCCGTTGCTCTCGGCCGGACTCGTCGAGCCGTCGGCTCCGATCCATGTCGATGGCAAGACCGGGTTGTCCGGGGCGGGAAAGTCCCTCGCCGAGGCCGCGTTGTTCACGTCCACAGAGGATTCGATACGGCCGTACCGGTTGCCGCGTCACCAACACACCCCGGAGATGGAGCGCGGTCTCGAGCTCGCGACGGCGTGCGCTCCGCCGGTGATCTTCGTTCCCCATCTCGTCCCGACCGTGCGCGGGGTTCTGACCACCTGCTACGCAGCGCTCGGCTCCGACGCGACCACGGATTCCCTCACCGAGTGCTTGGCGGCCGCCTACGTGGATCGCGCGTTCGTCCGCGTGTTACCCCCGGGCGCGATGGTCGACTCGAAGCGAACCCGTGGCACGAACGTCGTCGAGCTGCAGGCGGTTGCCGACCCGCGAACCGGGACCGCGATCGTGGTCGGTGCTCTCGATAATCTCGTGAAAGGTGCTGCCGGGCAGGCGATCCAAAACCTGAACCTCATGCTCGGACAAGACGAAACGACCGCCCTGCCGACCTTGGCGGTCTATCCGTGAGCGTCACGTACCCACGTGGGTTCCGAGCCGCCGGCGTCACCGCGGGATTCAAGCCAAGCGGTCAGCCCGATCTCGCGCTGCTCGTGGGCGATCCGGGAACCACCGCGGTCGGGTTGTTCACGACGAACCGTGTAGCCGCCGCTCCCGTCGGTCTGTCGCGAGCGCGGTTGTCCACGAGCGCGCCTCGTGCCGTCCTTGTCAACAGCGGCCAGGCGAACGCGGCGACCGGCGCTCGCGGCGATGCCGACGCCGCCGCGGCGACGGATGCGGCAGCGGCAGCGCTCGCGCTCGTCCCCGAGGAGATGCTGCATTGTTCGACCGGCGTGATCGGTGAGCCGTTGCACATCGAGCAGCTGCTCGATGTGCTTCCGAAACTCGTGGCGGCTCTCGGTGCGGACGGAGGCGACGACTTCGCCCGCGCGATCATGACGACCGACAGCGTCGAGAAGGTCGCTGCCGTCGACGCCTGCGACTTCCGGGTCGGCGGCTGCGCGAAAGGCGTGGGCATGATCGCCCCGAACCTCGCCACGATGCTCGCGTTCGTAACGACGGATGCGCCCGTCTCCGAGCACGACCTCCAACGTCTGGCCGACGAGCAGCTGAAGCCGAGGTTCAACGCCCTCACTGTCGACGACTGCACCAGCACGAACGACACCGTTCTCCTGTTCGCGAGCGGCGTAGCGGCCGGGGCAGACGTCGCATCGGGAAGCGTCGCGCCCGGCTCGAGCGAGTGGACGGACCTCTCCGGAGGGGTGGCCGCCGTGGGGGAGTCGCTCGTGCGCCAGCTCATCGCCGATGGCGAAGGCGCCAACCACGTGCTGCTGATCGAGGTCGGCGGCGCCGGTTCCGAGGCGGATGCGCGCGTCGTCGCGAAGGCGGTCGCCGGATCGGCGTTGGTGAAGACCGCAGCCTTCGGATGCGACCCGAACCCCGGCCGCATCCAGCAAGCGATCGGCTCGTCGGGCGTCGGTGTCGACCCCGGTCGGATCGACGTCTCGATCGGTGATGTCCGGCTGGCGACCCGCGGCGTCATCCCGCCCGCCTACTTCGAGGATCCCAGCACCGCGGAGGCCGCCCGTGGGCAGATGACTGGCCCCGAGATCCACATCGCGATCTCGCTGGGCGACGGTCCGGGGAGCAGCCGAGCGTTCGGCTGCGACCTGTCGTACGACTACGTCCGGATCAACGGGGAGTACACGACGTGAACGCATCCGACCTGCCGCCACAGATCCGCCAAGGAACCGTCGCGAAAGCGCGGACGCTCCTTGAGGCGCTTCCGTTCATGCAGAAGCATCACGACCAGGTCATCGTGGTGAAGTACGGCGGCGCTGCGATGGACAAGGCGGGGCTCGCTCGTCCGTTCACCCAGGACATCGCGCTGCTGCGGAGTGCCGGCATCCATCCCGTGATCGTTCACGGTGGCGGACCACAGGTCACGGCGCACGCGGCCCGGCTGGGTATCGAGACGACCTTCGTCGAGGGGCTGCGCGTCACCGATGCCGAGACGCTCGACGTCGCAACTATGGTTCTCGCCGGCAAGCTGAGCACCGAGGTCGTCGCAACGCTCGCGACCGGCGGGGTTCCGGCTGTCGGGCTGTCGGGCGTGGACGGAGGGCTGTTGCTCGCGCGGCGCCAGATCGCACCCGATCTCGGCTTCGTCGGTGAGGTCGTCAAAGTGAACGCCGAGGTCGTGCACACGCTGCTGGAGCAGCGGTTCGTGCCTGTCGTCGCGTCGATCGCGCTCGACGAGACCGGCCAGGCCTACAACGTGAACGCCGACGTCGTCGCGGCAGAGCTTGCCGTCGCACTCGGTGCGGAGAAGCTCGTCTACATCAACGACGTTCCCGGCCTGATCGGTCCGGGGGGTGACCTGTTGAGTGAGTTGAGCGCTCAGCAGTGTCTCGATCTGCTCGGGCAATCGGGGGTCGTGGAGGGCGGCATGATCCCGAAGCTCGAGAGCGCGGTCGCAGCCCTGAAGGCGGGGGTGAGCCGCGTTCATCTGGTCGACGGACGGGTCGAGCACGCGCTCGTCCTCGAGCTGTTCACTCCCGAAGGGGTGGGCACGATGATCACGCCCGACGGGGCCGATGCAGACGGGTCGTCGTCGTGAGCGCGACCGCGCCTCCCGGGGAGGCGTCCGTCATGCCCACCTACGCCAGGTTCCCGCTGACGCTCGTTCGCGGCGAGGCCGCGCGCGTGTGGGACGACGCCGGGCGAGAGTTCCTCGATTTCGCGGGGGCGCTGGGCGTCACCGCGATCGGCCACGGCCACCCCGCGTGGCGCCGTGCCGTGCACGATCAGATCGACCGGCTCGACATGGTGAGCAACCTCTATGCCACCGAACCGCAGGCAGCGCTCGCCGACCGGCTCGCGAGCCTGCTTCCGATGTCGGATCCGCTCGTGTTCTTCTGCAACACCGGTTCGGAAGCGATCGAGGCCGCGGTCAAGCTCGTTCGTAAATGGGGTCTGCCCCAAGGCCGGCCGGCGATCGTCGCCCTGGAGGGCTCATTCCATGGACGGACCACCGCGGCGCTCGCGGCTACGGGACAGCCGAGGAAGCGCGCTGCGTTCGAGCCGCTAGTCGACTGGTTCCGGTTCGTCCCGGCAGAAGACCTGGCGGCGCTCGACGCGGCGATGACGCCGGACGTGGCGGCGGTGTTGCTCGAGCCGGTGATGGGCGAGGGAGGCGTTTGGCCGCTCTCCGACGAGTACCTGCGCGGCGTTCGATCGCTCTGCGACGAACGTGGCGCGCTGCTGGTTGCCGATGAGGTCCAGACGGGGATCGGGCGATGCGGCGACTGGCTGGCGATCTCGCACGCCGGCGTGACCCCCGACGTCGTTGCGCTCGCGAAGGCCCTTGGGGGTGGGTTGCCCATCGGCGCGACGCTCTCTCGGCCCGATCTCGCTTTCGCGCCGGGCGAGCACGGCTCCACCTTCGGCGGAGGACCGGTCGTGTGCGCGGGCGCGCTCGCCGTGCTCGACGTGATCGAGTGGGACGGGTTGCTGCACCGCGCCATCCAGATCGGCGAGCGACTCGCGGCTGGGATCGCCTCGACGACCGGCGCGTTCGGCGTCGAGGTGCGCGGACGGGGATGTCTCCAAGGGATCCAGCTCGGTGGGCCGATCGCCGGGGACGTCGTCCTCGCCATGATCGACGAGGGCGTGCTGGCGACGCTCGCCGGCTCCGACGTCGTCCGGATGTCCCTGCCACTCGTCTCGACCGACGAGGATGTCGACATCGCCGTTGCCGCGTTCGCCGCGGCGTTGACCCGTGTCGGCGGAGCGGCGGCATGAGCCGCAGCAACGGTGCCGTGAAGTCGAAACGTCAGCAGGCGATCTTGGGGCTGCTCTCGCGCGAGCGGCTCGGCAGTCAGCACGAGATCCGTGCGCGCCTCGCCTACTTGGGCATCGAGGCGACCCAGTCGACGATCTCACGCGACATCCTGGAGCTCGGGCTCGCTCGCGTGCACGAGGTCGAAGGCGTCCGCTACGTGGTTCCGGGCGAAGGACGCGCGACCCAACCGATCGCGCTGCTGCGCCGGCTGCTCGACGAGTTCGCGATCTCGTTCGTGCGGGCAGATCACGGACTGATCGTTCGCACCCCGCCGGGTGCCGCAGCCGCGCTCGCGGAAGGTATCGACCAGGTCGGTGTGACCGGTGTCGCGGGCACGATCGCCGGCGACAACACGATCCTCGTTCTCGGACGTGAGGGCGTCACTCCGTCACAGCTCGAGCGATCCCTCAACAAGATCATGGAGGCAACGTCATGAACCGGGCCGTGCTCGCGTACAGCGGAGGGCTCGATACGTCCGTCACGATCCGGTGGCTGATGGATCGGGGCTACGACGTCTTCCCCGTGGCGGTGGACGTCGGTCAGCAGGAAGACTTCGATCTCATCGTCGAGCGGGGCATGCGAGCCGGCGCGGCCGAGGTTCGCGTCGTGGACGCCGTCGATCGCTATGCGGCCGAATACCTGACGCGCGCGATCCAAGCGAACGGGTTGTACGAGGGGAAGTATCCGATGGTGAGCGGCCTCGCACGACCGTGCATCGTCGAGGAGATCGTGCGCGTTGCCCGCGAGGTCGGAGCCGACGCTGTCGCGCACGGCTGCACCGGCAAGGGCAATGACCAGGTCCGCTTCGAGGTGGCGTTCGGCGTGCTCGCTCCCGATCTCGAGGTGCTCGCACCCATCCGCGACGCCAACATCCCCAGGGAGAAGGCGATCGCGCTCGCCGAGGAGTGGGGCATCCCGATCGCGAACGTCGTGACGAAGTACAGCGTCGACGAGAACCTGTGGGGCCGCACCGCCGAGTGCGGCCCGCTCGAGGATCCCTGGGTGGCTCCCCCCGAAGATGCGTTCGCCCGCACGGCGGAGCCCGGCGTACGCCCCGCCGATCCCCTCGAAACCGTCGTGTCGTTCGATCGCGGTGTGCCGGTCGCCCTCGACGACGAAACGACCGGGCTCGCCGACCTGATCCGCCGGCTCGACGTCCTCGGCGGAACCTACGGGTTCGGGCGGGTCGACATGATCGAGAACCGGCGGGTCGGCATCAAGTCGCGCGAGCTGTACGAGGTGCCGGGAGCGCTCGCGATCATCCTTGCGCATCAGGCGCTCGAGGATCTGACCCTCGAGCGAGATCTCGCTCACCACAAACCGGTGATGGAGCGGCGATGGGCCGAGCTCGTCTACGACGGTCAATGGTTCAGCCCGCTGCGACAGGCGATCGACTCCTACGTCGGATCCACCCAGACCCACGTGACCGGCGATGTTCGGCTGCGGTTCGAGCCCGGAGCATGCACCGTGGTCGGGCGGCGGAGCGAGCATTCGCTCTACGACCTGTCGTTGGCCACGTACGGCAACGGCGACGTGTTCGATCAATCGGATGCCCGCGGGTACGTACGGCTGTACGGCCTTCCGCTGAAAGTGTGGTCGGAGAAGCAGGGAACCGGCGGGTGAGCGAGAAGCCCGGCGACGCCGCCGCACACGGTCCGCTGTGGGCCGGACGGTTCGTCTCGCATCCAGCCGCCGAGGCGCACGCGCTCGGTCGGTCGCTCCATTTCGACGAACGCCTTGCATCCCACGACGTCGAGGCCGGCATCGCCCATGTGCGCTCCCTGCAGGACGCGGAACTGCTGACGGCGGCCGAAGCGGAGGCGTTGGAGCAGGCGTTGGCCGATGTCGGCCGCGAGATCGCTGAGGGCCGATCCACCTTCAACGAAGATGACGAAGACATCCATTCGGCGATCGAACGAGCCGTGACGGAGCGGCTCGGGGAGCTCGGTTCTCGATTGCACGCCGGGCGTTCGCGCAACGATCTCGTGGTGACGGATCTTCGTTTATGGATGCTCGCCGCGTCGCGCCGCATCGAGCTGCTGGTCGTCGAGCTCATCGAGGTGCTCGTGGCTCGGAGCCGCGAACACGCCGAAACCGTGATGCCAGGCACCACGCATGCACGGATGGCACAGCCCGTGACGCTCGGCCACCATCTGCTCGCCCACGCGTGGGCGCTGCTTCGAGATCTCGATCGGCTCGACGGGTGGGCGAACCGCGCCTCAACCAGTGGTCTCGGCGCCGGCGCGATCGCGACATCGACCCTCGCCCTCGATCCCGACATGACGGCGACGCGCCTGGGATTGCATCGGGCGTTCCGCAATTCGATCGATGCGGTGAGCGATCGGGATTTCGTGCAGGAGTCCCTGGCCGATGCGGCGATCTGCGCGACCCATCTGTCGCGGCTCGCCGCCGACCTCGCGCGCTGGACCGACGAGTCGCTCAGGTGGGCCGAGCTCGACGAGGCCTATTCCACGGGGTCGTCAATGATGCCGCAGAAGCGGAACCCCGACACGGCGGAGCTCTCTCGAGCGAAGGCGGCACGGATCACGGGACATCTGGTCGCGGTGACCACGATCCTGCAGGGACTACCTCTCGGATATCACCGCGATCTGCAAGAGGACAAGGAACCGGTGTTCGACACGGCCGACACGCTCGAGCTCGTGCTGCCGGCATTGGTCGGTGCCATCAGGACGATCCGATTCGACCCGGACAGGATGCGGGCGGCGTGCGACGACGAGGGTCTCTACGCGACCGACCTGGCGGAAGCCTTGGTCCGATCGGGCGTCCCGTTCCGGGAGGCGCACCGTCGAACCGGCGAGCTGCTCAGGCGGCTCGACGCTGAAGGCGGGTCGCTCAGGCAGATGACACAAGAGGCATGGGACGAGTTCGGCGTGCCAGACGGCGCGTCGTTTCTCGACCCCGACCGCTCGGTGCGAGCGAGGACGACGAGCGGCGGTCCTTCACCCGACTCGGTCCGCGCGCAGGCCGACGCGATCGCAGGTCTGCTTGCCTCGCGGGCCCTCAGCCCGTAGCCGCGGACGGACCGGCGTCCGGCACGATCGAGCGCCTGGCCTGGGTGTTCGCGATGACGACGAACCGGTACGCTCGGCCCTGAGGAGGTCGCCGGTCGGGACGTGAGCGCGGAGGAGTTCAAGGCACCCCGCTTCGCCGACGACGACTAGGGCAGATGGAAGACGAAGACAAGGATCGCGAAGAGCCCTACGAGCTCTCGGACGAAGAGCGTCAGGACATCGATGCCGACCTCGACGACCTGGCGGCGATGCGGGCCGTCTTCCTGCAACAGAACGTGAAGGGCGTCGTCATCGCGTGCCAGGACTGCGGCGAGAACCACTTCTACGAGTGGGAGCTGCTCCGGGAGAACCTCGAACACATGCTCACGACGGGAGAGCCGCGGATGCACGAGCCCGCCTGGGACATCCAGGAGGAGGAGTACATCCAGTGGGACTACGGCAAGGGCTACATCGACGCCCTCGCCGACACGGGACTCGAGCCCGATCGCCGCCTCGAGGTCACCCAGTGCCCGTGGTGCGAGACCGTCTTCGAGCCGCACTTCCAGTTCTGCCCGCGCTGCGGAAGGTCGTTGGGCGCCGTGCGTGTTTACAAAGAGCTGATGGATCGAGGCATGGAAGAACGCGACGCTCGCGCTCTGCTGGTTCGCGCCGGCTACGAGCCCTTCTGAGAGCGCGGCCGCTCCAGCACGCACTCGTCGGGAGTCTTGTCGGGCCGCATAGCCTTGAACACCGGCGCGCGCATCTTGTTCGTGCTCTTCGTGATCTCGAGGTAGGAGACCTCACACACGAGCTCCGGGTCGACGAAGGTCGCGCCTTTCAACGCCGCGAGGCCGGGATCGTCGATGGCTGGGTCCTTGCGTCGAAGCGGGTCGAGCTGCTCGAGCACTGCCGCCAAGGTCTGCTCGGTGAAGCCGCTCCCCACCTGGCCGATCCATTTCCAAGTCCCGTCGTCGAGCGCGCCGACGAGGAGCGCCCCGAACGTCCCGGCGCGTCCACCCTTTCCTGATGTCCAGCCCAGGATCACGCAGTCCTGGCTCGATACGAGCTTGATCTTCCGCCAGGCGTCGGATCGCCTGCCGGGCACGTACTTCGAGCCGAGCTTCTTCGCCATCACGCCTTCGAGCCCGAGCTGCTTCGCGGCTCCGGTGAACGCGATGCCATCGCCCTCGACGTGCGTCGTCACCTGGAGACGCTGGTCCTCCTCGACGATCAGGCGTAACAGCTCGCGGCGTTCCTCCAGCTTCAGCCCCGTCGTGTTGTGGCCGTCCAGCCAGAGCAGATCGAACGCGACCAGCGACACGGGGATCTTCGCGCTCGTCCGCTTGATCTCCCGTTCGTTCGACAGGTTCATCCGCTGCTGCAGCGCCTCGAAGGAGTTCTTGCCCTCGGCGTCGAAGGCGACGATCTCGGCGTCGATGACGGCGTTCACCTGGTCGACGAGCTCGTGCACCATATGGATCTCCGGATACTGCGAGGTCGCGTCGCGGCCGGTGCGTGTGCGGAGCACGGTCTCCCCGGTCGAGAGCTCCGCGAGGCACCGGATCCCGTCGAGCTTCGGCTCGAACGACCACGCCGGGTCGTCGAACGCGTCGTAGCCGCCCTCGGCCAGCATCGGCTGGAACCTGGGCGGCGAGGCGATCTGGGGCGCCTGCTGGTCGGACGCGAGGAACGCCAGCCAGTCCGTCCTCGTCTTGACGAAATGGAACTCGATGCCCGGGTAGCGCCGGCCGTGGAGGCGGAAGGACACCTTCGCGTCCGTCCATTCGATCGGCTCGTACCAGCCGTCGTCGAAGATCCGGACCTCGCCCGCGCCGTAGTGACCTTCCGGGATCGTCCCCTCGAACGTGCCGTACTCGAGTGGGTGATCCTCGGTGCGAACTGCGAGCCGTTTGTCGCCCTTGGCAGTCGGCAGCCCCTTCGGCACCGCCCACGACGGAAGCGCGCCGTCGCGCTCCAGCCGCACGTCGTAGTGCAGGCGGGTGGCTCGGTGCTTGTGGATCACGAAGGAATTCCCGGCCGCATCGGGTACGTCGCCGGGCGCCGGCTCCGGGGTTCCCTCGAAGTCGCGCTTGCGCACGTACTCCATCAGCTTCGGATCCTTCGACGCCGCGGTGATCTCCTCGGACGTCTTGCGCCGCGTCGCTGGAGCTGCGGTTGAGGGCAGCCGCTTGCCGGACGTCCCGCTGGATCGGGCGGGCGCTTCATCAGCCTCGACCTTCACATCGAGCGCGTCGAGCGCGCTCGTCAGATCCATGAACGGTCCCTCACGCACGCCCGCGAACAGGTCGCCGACGCGTGCGAACCGCTCCACCGCGTTGTCGATCCGGAAATCGGTGGGCTCGAATCCGCCCTGGAATACCTCGTCCCACGTCAGCGGGGTCGAGACGGGAGCGCGTGGCTCTGGTCGCAGACAGTACGCGGACGAGATGTTCGCGCCGCTGCGGTTCATGTTGTGGTCTATGAAGATCTTCCCCGCGCGGTCGGCGATCTTCCAGGCCATCGTCACGCGGTCGGGGTCAGCGTGAAGGATCAGGCGGCCGCAGGCGCCCACGAACGCGCGCACCTGCTCATACGTGTACGAACCTCGTTGCACCGGGAGATAGATCTGCAAGCCGGTGGCACCGGAGGTCTTCGGGTAGGCCGTGAGCCCGAGCTGGTCGAGCAGCGCCTTGATGTGCTGCGCGACGGTCAGCACGTCGTCGTACGTGTAGGGAGGGAAGGGGTCGAGGTCGAAGAACAGGTAATCGGGATGATCGACGTCCTCGCAGCGCGAGTGCAGCGGGTGGAACTCGATGCAGCCGAGGTTGGCGACGTACAGCAGTCCGGCTGCGTCGTCGATCGTCATGTAGTCGATCACACCCGTCTTCGCATCCTGCGAATGGACCTTGCAACGTCCGATCCAGTCGGGAACATGCGAGGGCGCGGATTTCTCGTAGAAGAACGGACCGTCGATGCCGTCGGGCATCCGCTTCATCGTGAGGGGACGCTCAGCCAGATGCGGGACGATCAGCTCAGCGACGTTGAGGTAGTACGCGACGAGGTCTCCCTTCGTATAGCCCTCGTCCGGCCAGAAAACCTTGTTCAGGTTCGACAACCGAAGCTCGCGGCCGTCGATCTCGAACCACCACCCGTCGCCGTCGCGTCGAGCATCGAGCTCGAGCGGGAAGTCCACCGTGAACGCGGGCCCCGTGGCGCGTTTGCGGGTCGGCATGGAGGCGATGGTAGTGGGCCGCGCCTGTGACCGGGGGTCGCGGCATCGCTCACGCGCCCCACCCTTCCCGCCTACGCTTCCAGCGATGGATCCAACCAGTACCTCGGCTGTCGATCTACCCACGTTGCGGAGTGAGCGCCTCGCGCGGCTGCAGGCTGCGATGCGTGCACGAGACGCGGAGCTCCTGGTGCTGTTCAACGAGCCGAACATCCGGTACGCGACCGGCGCGAGCGCGATGCCGATCTGGGCGATGAGCACGATGGTCCGGTGTGCGCTCGTTCCCGCCGAGGGAGCGCCGATCCTGTTCGAGCACGGGAACTCGGTTCACCGCTCGCGCCTGCGCGCCGAGGACGTTCGGCCGATGCACGCGTGGGAGTTCTACGACGACCCGGCGGCCGAGGCCGAGATCTGGGCTCGCGAAACCGTCGATGCGATCCGCGAGCTGGGTGCAACCGGCAGCACGCTCGCCGTCGACCGGCTGGGGACGCCGGGATTCCTGGCGCTGGTGGATCAGGGCTTCACGATCGTCGACTCCGCGCCGGTGACCCAGGCGGCCCGTGAGGTCAAGACTCCCCAGGAGGTCACGCTCTTCGAGATCAACGGCGCGCTTATCGTCGACATGCTCGCCGCGTTCGAGGCAGCCGTCGCCCCCGGCATAAGGGAGCGCGAGCTTCTCGCGGTCCTGTCCGACACGATGCTCCGTGGCGGCGGTGAGTACCTCGCAACCAACACGGTGTGCTCCGGGCGGAACGCGAACCCGTGGCGCGCCGAGGCGACCGACCGCGAACTCGAGCCGGGGGAGCTCGTCTTCGTCGACACCGACACCGTCGGGATCGAGGGGATCTTCTTCTGCGTATCGCGGACCTTCCCGGTGGGAGACGGTGAGTCGACGAAGGCGCAACGCGACTCTTATAAGGCCGGGCACGACTGGCTGGAGGCGATGAAGGAGCTCGTGAGGCCGGGCATCACCTGCGGCGAGCTTGCGGCCGCTGCGCCGGCCCTTCCCGAGAAGTACCTGCCGCAGCGATACGAATGCATGATCCACGGCATCGGCCTGGAGGAAGAAAGCCCGAGCGTCTGCTACCCGATCGACAAGCAGTCGAACCCCGACCGCGTGCTCGAGGAGAACATGGCGCTCGTCGTCGAGCTCTACGCCGGCGAGGTAGGCGGCGACCACGGCGTCAAACTCGGAGACGAGGTTCTCGTCACGGCGGACGGCGTGAAGGTCCTTGCGCCGTATCCATTCTCGAGCGCGCTGCTCGAGTAACTAGTTACGAGCATCCCCTCGCGTCGTCGTCCCGGGATAGAATCAGATCCCTGCTGCTCGCGGGCACCGACGCCTCTCCGGGGGGTACGCCATGCCGAGATCTATGTGGAAGGGGGCCATCTCATTCGGCCTCGTAACGATCCCGGTCGCCGTGTATCCGGCGACCGAGGAGAAGACCCTGCGTTTCAACCAGCTCCACGACGAAGACATGGGGCGCATCCGCTATAAGCGCATCTGCGAGAAGGACGGCGAGATCGTCGACTTCGAGCACATCGTCAAGGGCTACGAGTACGAGAAGGACCACTACGTCGTGATGACCGACGACGACTTCGACGCCGTCCCGGTCGAGTCCTCGCGCGCGATCGACATCGTGCAGTTCGTCGACCTCGAAGAGATCGACCCGGTGATGTACAAGAAGTCCTACTACCTCGTTCCCGACTCGACCGGTGCGAAGGCGTACTCGCTCCTCCGCGAAGCCATGAGTCAGGACAACAAGGTCGGTATCGCGAAGGTCAGCTTCCGCGACAAGGAGCATCTCGCCGCGCTTCGGTTCCGCGACGACGCGTTCGTCCTCGAGACGATGTATTGGCCCGACGAGATCCGCCAGGCAGACTTCGGCGACGTGAACGTCGACGCGAAGGTCCGCACGCAAGAGCTCGAGATGGCGCGTCAGCTCATCGCGAACCTCACGGGCGACTGGAATCCCGACGAGTTCAACGACGAGTACCGCGAAGCCCTGATGAAGATCGTCGAGGCGAAGATTTCAGGCGAGGAGATCGAGGTGATCGCCGCCGAGCCGACCGCGAAGGTCGTGGACCTCATGGAGGCGCTCAAGGCGAGCGTCGCCGCGGCGAAGAAGCGTGGCGGCGACGAGGAGCCGGCCATCAAGGCGGTAGACGCTCCGGCGAAGCCGGCGCGTGGCTCGGGCAAGGGTTCATCCGCATCCGGCGCCAAGCGAGCGGCGGCGAAGAAGCCGGCGGCTCGCAAGAAGGCCTCGGGGGAGTGACCGTAGCCGCAGCGGGCATACGGTCTCACTGGCCTACCGTCGTCCGTTGACGCATCCGAATCGATGGACGACGGGTATCGATCGCGACCGGCAACGGGGGAGGATCGCGCTGCGATCGCAGAAGTCTTCACGGTCGAGGGGATCGACGACCATGGCCGCCTGACCTTCCCGGCCGAAGATCTCGTCGAGTACATCTGGGGGTCGTTCGGATTCGATCCGGCCCTCGACGGCCTGACGATCGAGTCTCCCGCTGGATCGGTCGTGGCGTTCGCATCGCTGTATCCAACGAAGGATCCTGCGGAGCCCGCCGACGGGACGCTCACGGTGCACCCCGAGCATCGCCGTCGCGGTATCGGTCCCGAGCTCGTCGGCTGGCTGGAGGCACGAGCGGTCGCCACCGGCGCGCGGGCGTTGCGCATCGAAACGCCGACGGCGAATACGGGTCGAAGCACGATGCTTTCGAGGCTCGGCTACGAGCACGTCCGCACGTTCTGGACCATGCAGCGCGATCTCGCGCCCGGCGAGCCGTTGCCGGTACCGCCGCCGGGTATCCACATCCGCACCTTCCGACCGGGTGACGAAACGGCCGCTCACGCGGCGATCACCGAGGCATTCCGCGGTCACTTCGGGCACACCGAGGAAACGCTCGAGGAGTGGGTCGAGTCGCACGTACGGCTTCCCGGGTTCGACCCGATGCAGTTCTTCCTCGCGGTCGAGGGCGACGAGGTGGTCGCTCTGCTCTACCAGATCACGCGGGGAGAGGTCGCATACGTCGCCTCGCTCGGCACGCGCGAGGGGTGGCGGGGACGGGGCATCGCGAAGGCTCTGCTTCGTCATTCGTTCGCGGATCTCGCGCGACGCGGGCTGAAGGAGGTGACGCTCTCGGTCGATTCGAGCAACGCGACGGGAGCGACGCGCCTCTACGAAAGCGTCGGCATGAAGGTCGACCACGGCTGGAACACGTACGACCGGCAGCTCGAACATGCGGCGGAAGCGTCCAACAGATGATCCATCGATTGTGGCGCTGGATCGCGGCGGTCCGAGGAACCCACTGGCACGCGGAGACGTTGGTGTGCTCTCGGCGCGGACACATGTTGCCCGCGGCGACGGTCGCCCGTCTCCGGCCCGATGACGCGGGGATCGGCGTCGATCTTCCGGACGGGCGTCGCTTCGCCCGGTGCCTGCGATGCGACTCGTGGCGCGAGGTTCCCGTTCCTGACGTGCCGCTGAGCGATACCCTCCCGCCGCTCACGGAGATCTCCGTGCCGCGGCGTGGCGAGGCCCTCCGCGAGGCGATCGTGCTTCGCATCATCGCGCTCGACCGGGTGCTGCACGTGGTCCTTTTCGGACTGCTGTTCCTGGTGGCGTTCGCTTTCCGCTTGAACATCGGTCCGCTCCGGGAGCAGGCGAGCTCGCTCCTGGGCACGTTGCAGTCGACGGCAGCGAACTCCACACAGGCTTCCCAGGGCGTTCTGGCGCGGGAGCTCGAGCGGATCGTGACCATCCGGAACGGATCCCTCGACATAGTCATCGTCACCGCAGCCGCGTACTTCGTCCTAGAGCTCGTCGAGGCCATCGGCCTTTGGCACGAACGTCGGTGGGCCGAGTACCTGACCGTCGTTGCGACCTCCGGGTTGCTCCCGTTCGAGATCGTGGAGATCACGAAACGGGTCACGGTGATCCGCGTGGGAGCGCTGATCGTCAACCTCGCGATCGTCGCGTGGCTCCTTTACCGCAAACGACTGTTCGGGATCGCGGGAGGACGGGAAGCGCTCCGCCACGAGTCGATCGACCCCCAAGTCCTGTTCGCGCCGCCGGCACCTCGGGAGCACGCCGCCCGGGGGTAAGCTCGCCGCAACTCAGGAGGCCATCGGATGAAGCTCGTGACCGCGATCGTGAAGCCGCACCGCATGGACGAGGTGAAGGAAGCGCTTCGCGACATCGGCGTGAACGGCCTCACGACCACCGACGTCGAGGGATTCGGCCGGCAGCGGGGCCACACCGAGGTCTACCGCGGCGCCGAGTACCAGGTCGACTTCGTCCCCAAGGTGAAGCTCGAGGTGCTCGTCCCCGACGACGACGTCGCCGGTGTCGTGGACGCGATCGTCAAGGCGGCGCGCACGGGCAAGATCGGCGACGGCAAGCTCTGGGTCACGGAGGCGGAACAGGTCATCCGGATCCGCACCGGTGAGATGGGTCCCGACGCCATCTGAGCGCCGGCGCCGAGTGCGATCGACAGCACCGGCGCAACAGGGAAGGAGCAGTCATGAAGTGGGTCACCCGTGAGCGCCCCAAGACCGACCGTATCGCCTGCCCCTGGTTGATCAAGCGATTCATCGATCCCGAGGCGGAGATCGTCTACGTATCCCGCGAGGACGTGTTGCCGTTCGCCGAGCGCCAGGGCGCTCGATCGTTCGATGCCGACGGCGCCGAGTTCACGCATCGAGGCAAGAAGTGTTCGTTCGAAGTCCTGATCGACGAGTTTGACCTCGGGAGCGACCCGGCGTTGGTTCGGCTCGCGCAGATCGTGCACGCGGCCGACGTGTCGGACGACCTTCATATGGATGAGCTGGCGCCAGGTCTGCTCGCTCTCGGGGAGGGCGGCCTGCTGGCTGAGGACGACGACCAGCGACTCCTCGAGCGCGGTTCGTTCGTATATGACGCTCTCTACGCGTGGTGCGGGAATCACACGTCGTGAGTGAACCGGACGCGCCGGTGGTGCCTGACGCCGAGGAGGTGGGCGCCGTCCGAGCATCGTCTCCGGCCGTCGAACGACTCAAAGAGGATCTTGCCGCCTTGGACCGCGCGTACTCCCCGGGCCATCACGGCCGCTGGTCGGCGAGACGCAGGGCGGAGCTCGTCGATACCGCGCTCGTCTCGATGTTCGAAGCAGCCGCTCCCACCGGCGACCGGGCGGCGCGGATGGCGCTCGCCGCGCTCGGCGGCTACGGCCGCGCCGCCCTCGCACCCGCTTCCGACATCGACCTGGTTGTGCTGCACGACGGCACGGACATCGACGCGGTCGGGGCGGTAGCCGATGCCGTGCTCTACCCGCTGTGGGACGCCGGGTTCGACGTGGGCCATGCCGTGCGCACCCCCGTGGAGGCTGAACAGGAAGCGCGGTCGCGCCTCGATACGTTCACGTCCGAGCTCGAGGTGCGGCATCTCGCGGGCGACACGGCGCTCACGGACGAAACCTCGTCGCGCGTGATCGCGATCGCGCGCGCGGACCCGCGTGTGTTCGCCGCACAGCTGCGGGATGCCGCCCGCGATCGCCGCGAGCGTTACGGCTCGGCCGCGCACCTGTTGGAACCGGAGCTGAAGGAAGGCGCGGGAGGTCTCCGCGACATCGAAACAGTGAGCTGGCTCGAGCGCGCGACCGGAGATCGGCTCGAGGCCGTTCACCTCCTGCGCACCAGCGAACGACACGCCCTCGATGCGGCCGAAGAGTTCCTCACGAAGGTACGGGCCGCTTTGCACATCGAAACCGGGCGCAAGACCGACACGCTGTTGCTCGATCACCAGCCCCAGATCGCCCGTCTTCTTGGTTTCCAGGATGAACCGCGGCTGATCGCGGTCGACGGTTTGATGCGCGCCGTCTTCCAGCATGCCCGTCAGGTTTCGCACATCTACGATGCAGTCTTCGAACGCTACCTCGGCGAAGGCATCAGCGGATCACCGAACGTGGAGGTGCCTGCTGTGGACACGCCGGATGAGATCCTTCAGGCGCTCGCGGACACGGCCGAGGCCGGTGAGGTCCCATCGCTCTGGTTGCTCGACCGCATCGAGACCGCGGATCTCCCCGAACAGATCGAGTGGACTGCCGAGACGGGCGCCGGATTCCTCCGCGTTCTGCGGACGGGGGAATTCGGGGTTGCAGCGCTCGACGCGCTCGACCGGCTCGGGGTGTTGGTGCGGTTCATCCCCGAATGGGCCGAGGTCCGCTGCCGCCCTCAGCGTGATCCGTACCACCGGTTCACGGTGGACACACATCTCACCGAAGCCCTCTCGGCGATGGTGCGGATCCTCCTCGGCGGCGACTCCGAGGACCCGATGGAACGTGAAGCCGTTCAGGAGGTCGCCGACCACGACGGATTGCTGCTCGGCGCGCTCCTGCACGACATCGGGAAGATCGGTGAGGGCGGACACGTCGACGTGGGCAAGCGCGTCGCCCAGGACGTGCTCGGCCGCATGGGATTGCCGGCGCGCACGAGCGAGTTGGCCGGGTTCATGGTGGCAGAGCACCTGCTGCTTCCTGACACGGCAACCCGGCGCGACCTCTCCGACGAAGACCTGATCCTCGGTATCGCGGCGCGGATCGGCTCGGCGGAACGGCTCGCGGCGCTCTATCTGCTGGCCAAGGCTGACGCGGAAGCGACCGGGCCCAGCGCGTGGACGTCGTGGCGCCAGACCTTGATCCGAGAGCTCGTGGGCAAAGTGCAGCGGGCGTTCGATCGCGGCGAGATGGGAACGGAGCTCGCCGAACAGCTCACCGATCGGATCGGCCGGCTGCACGACCTGCTCGAAGGGGAGCCGGAGCGGGAGGTGGAGCGCTTCGTCCTCGGCATGCCGCGCGGCTACTTCCTCACCGTGGAACCGGCGCGCGCGGCGCGACACTTCTCGACGGTTTCCCCGCCGCTCGGAGCCAACGAGGTGCGCACCGCTACGGCGTCAGGGACGCAGGCGGGTACGTACGAGCTGCTGGTCGTCGCGGTGGACAGATCTGGCTTGCTCTCGTGGATCGCGGGTGCGCTCTCGCTCTCAGGCCTGTCGATCCTCACGGCCCAAGTGTTCACGACCGACGACGGGGTGGCGATCGACCTGTTCGACGTCGAGGGAGCATGGGAGCAGGAAGTCGGAGAGGAGCGGTGGCGGACGTTCCGACGAACGTTGCGCGGCACACTCGAGGGGACGGTGTCGATCGCACGTCGCGTCGAGGAGAAGCGCCGGCATTACCCGCCGCCTCGGACCGACTCGCCGGTCACGGTCGCCGTCGACAACGCGGCGAGCGACTTCTTCACCGTGATCGAGATCGGCGCGCCCGACCGGATCGGACTCCTGTACGACATCACGAGCGCGCTCGCCGACCTGCAACTCGATGTCCACCTGGCGAAAGTCGCGACGTACACGGGCCGTGTGATCGACACGTTCTACGTCCGCGACGCGCTCGGGCGGAAGTTCGAGACCCCCGGCCAGATCGAGGAGGTCGAGGACGTCGTGCAGGCGAGGCTCGCGCCGCAGGTCGTACCGGGCTAGCGACGAGCCCGGGTGGACCGTTCTTCGCATCGGGGCTACGGTACGGAGGTCGTCGAGTGAAGGAGGTACCGATGGGCGCGATCGCGACCAAGAGTCTGAGCAAGGCCGATGAGACCCGCACGTTCCCGAATGGAGTGGCCGAGATGGTGACGATCGGGTCGACACTGATCGGACGTGCGCGGATGGAACCGGGCTGGCGGTGGTCGAACGACGTCAAGCCGATCGCCGGCACTGACCAGTGCATGATCCTGCACAAGGGCTACTGCATCTCGGGTGCGCTCACCGTCAAGGCTGAGGACGGTACCGAGGTACAGATCAATGCCGGCGATGGGTACGTCATCGAACCCGGCCACGACGCATGGGTCTTGGGCGACGAGCCATACATGGCCATCGATTTCTCCGAGCAGATGGCGGAGTACGCAAAGCCTCGCTAAGACGTCTTAGCTGGTTGCCACGCGGTCGGGAAGGCCGCACACTCGCTCGCATGCCGTCTCGTGCGGAGGCTGGGAAGCGATTCCTCGCAACGGTCCTATTCACCGACATCGTCGGTTCCACCGACGTGGCGACCGAGCTCGGTGACAAGCGGTGGCGAGAGCTCCTCGCAAGGCACCATTCGTTGATCCGTCGCGAGCTCAAGAAGCACAGCGGTAAGGAGATCGACACCGCCGGTGATGGTTTCTTCGCGACCTTCGATGCGCCCGCCGACGGGGTCAGGTGCGCCTGCGCCGCGAGCAGAGCCGTTCAGGAGCTCGGCATCGATATCCGCGCCGGCGTCCACGTCGGTGAGTGCGAGGCGATGGGCTCGAAGGTCGGTGGGATCGCGGTTCACACGGGAGCCCGCGTGCTTTCGGCCTCGGGACCTGCGGAGGTGCTCGCCACCTCCACCGTGAAGGAGCTCGTGGCCGGCGCAGGCATCGAGTTCGAGGACCGCGGCGTCCACCACCTCAAGGGGATCACGGGGGAATGGCGGCTGTTCGCCGTCGTCGGTCTCGACGGGCCGCCGCCGCCACTGGAGGCGGAGACGGCCGCTGCCCGGCGAGAGCAGATCGTGGCGACGGCGGTCAAACGCCGCCGCCGCCGCCGCGCGCCGATCACCGTCGGCGCCGCAGCCGTCGTGCTGGCGGCCGTCGTCGGGGTGTTCGCGCTCACTCGAGGTGGGGGCACCCTCACGCCGGCGCCCAACAGCGTCTCGGAGATAGAAGCAGGAGGGAAGGTCTTCACGCGCACGTTCGGTGTGGGGAGCGACCCGATCGGGGTCGCTTCCGACGGCAACCACATCTGGGTCATCAACCAGCGAAGCGGGACGATCCAACAGATCGATCCGGAGGCGAACCCACCCGTCGGCGAGCCGACGTCGACGTTCGGCGCCACGACCGGCCTGGCCGCCGGCGATGGGGCGGCGTGGATCACGTCAGGAAATGTCACGACGACGGACGCCACCAGCATCATCTACCGGTTCGACGCGAAGACCCAGCTGACCCAGGTGACCAAAGACGCACCGCCCGGTATCGGGGCGATCGCCTACGCGAATGGATCTTTGTGGGTCGCCGATCCGAATACTGATCAGGTGCTGCACATCGACCCGAAGACGGGAAGCGTGGTCGACACGATCGACGTGGGCGAGAAGCCTGTTGCGATCGCGGCGGGCCCGGGAGACACCGCCTCGATCTGGGTTGCGAATGCCCTCG
>JALYLV010000013.1 GCA_030774035.1 Actinomycetota bacterium | reverse complement strand
CGCCGGTAACGGCGGGGGCGTCCCCTCCGGTCCGATCACGACCAGCACCTCGCCGCACACCTCCGCGAGCCGCAGCACGGCATGATGCAGGAGGGGGACCCCGCGGTACGGGGCGGAGAGCTTGTCGCTACCGAACCGCGACGAGCTGCCTCCCGCGAGAACGATGCCGCTGGCGAGCCCGGTTGCGCCGACATCCCCGCTAGTCTGGTTCAGACTAGCGCTCCCGAGATCGGTCGACCCGATCCTCGCGGCGCTTCCGCCGCTGGACGTACTGGAATCCGAACCGGCCCTTCACGCAGAGGTTTCCGCTCGTGACGGAGTGATCGGCCGGGGACGTCACTTTCACGATCTCGTTCTCCTGCACGTGGACCTCGAGCTCGCAGCCGACCCCGCAATACGGACAGATCGTGTTCGTGACGGTCTGCGCCTCTTCGTCCCACGTGCCTGCCGCGCGCATCGTGTGCTCGCTCGTGAAGATCAGCGCACCTGTCGGACACACCCCGATGCAGTTGCCGCAGTAGACGCACGCGGACTCACCGAGCGGAACCGCGTATTCGGTCGAGATCCTCGCGTCGAAGCCTCGGCCCGCGACCGCGATCGCGAAGGTGTTCTGTGCGTCGACGCCGCACGCCTCCACGCACTTGTAGCAGAGGATGCACTTCTCGTAATCGCGCACGTACAGCTCGTTGTCGATCTTCGGCGGCTGGGCGACCGTCTCGGCAACGGCGGGGTCGGGAACGTGGTGCTCACCGACCGGCTTCGCGTCACGCTCCCCCGCCTCGAGCGGTTCCATCGCGGCACCGAAGCGCTCGGGATCGGCTTCGTACTCCCCCATCCACCGATGAACGTCGGGGCTCGTGAGCTCCATGTTCACGCTCGAGGCGAGGAACTCGAGCACGAGCCTGCGCGAGTGCTTCACCCGGTCGGTGTCAGTGGTCACTTTCATCCCCGGCTCGGCGACGCGCGAGCAGGCGGGCACGAGCGTTCGCGCCCCCTCCACCTCGACGACGCAGACCCGGCATGCGTTCACCGGCGTGAGGTTGTCGGCGAAACAGAGCGTCGGGGTGTCGATCTGCTCCGCGCGGCAGGCGTCGAGGATCGTCGAGCCCTCGGGGACGCGCACCGCGACGCCGTCGACCTCCAGGTCGAGCAGCTTGCGCGGCGGGTCCACCCGAACGGCGCTCACCCGTTTCCCCCGTCGGTGAAGACCCCGAGGGTGGAGATCGCCGACTGGACAGCGCTCGCTGCGGTCTGCCCGAGACCGCAGATCGACGCGTCGCGCATCACCTGACCGATCTCACCGATCAGCGAGAGCTCGTCGTCGCGCGACCCAACCGTGCGACCGGCGACGAGGCGATGGAGCGCTTCCTCTTGGCGAACCGTGCCCACTCGGCAGGGCACGCACTGCCCGCACGACTCGTCGCGGAAGAATCGCGCGATCCGCAGCACGATGTCGGCGAGATCGACCCCTTCGCCGAACACCATCACGACGCCTGACCCGAGCGTGTAGCCCCCAGCCCGTGCATCCTCGAACGTCAGCGCGATGTCCAGCCGATCGGGCCCGACGAACCCACCGGCCGCGCCGCCCAGCAGCACCGCCTTGATCCCGTCGGTCGGACCACCGGCCAGCTCGATCACCTGCCTGAGCGTTGCACCGTGGGCGGTCTCGTAGACGCCGGGACGCGCGACGTTCCCGCTCAAGCAGAACAACCGAGGCCCCGCCGATCCCTCGGTCCCGATCGCGGCATATGCCGCTCCGCCGATCCTGAGCACCTCGAGCACGTTCACGAGCGTCTCGACGTTGTTGATCCCGGTCGGTTTGCCGAAGAGCCCGCGCTGCACAGGGAACGGTGGCTTGTTGCGAGGCTCCCCGCGCTTGCCCTCGAGCGAATTAAACAGGGCGGTCTCCTCGCCGCAGATGTACGCGCCCGCGCCGCGCCGGATCTCGATGTCGAACGTCGCGCCCTGCCCCATCACATCGCCACCGAGGAACTCGTGACGGCGCGCTTCCTCGACCGCGTGCTGAAGCCGCGCGGTCGCGAGCGGATACTCCCCGCGGATGTAGATGTACCCCTGCTCGCAGCCCGTCGTGATCCCGGCGATCGTGAGCGCCTCGATCACGGCGAACGGGTCCATCTCCATCAGGAGGCGGTCCTTGAAGGTCCCCGGTTCGGATTCATCCGCATTACAGACGAAGTAGTGCGGGTGGGCAGGCTGGGTGGCGACGGCCTCCCACTTCACACCCGTGGGGAACGCCGCACCGCCGCGTCCGAGGAGCTTCGCGTCCTTCATCTCGGCGATCGTTGCCTCGGATCCGAGCTCGATCGCTCGGCGGAGAGACTCGCACCCTCCGTGTGCGCGGTAGTCGTCGATCGAGCCCGGGTCGACGGCGCCCACCCGCCGCAGCAAACGGAGCTCGCCGCGTTCGGCGTCATCGTGGGTCTGTGGAGCCGTGTTCAGCCCTGCGCTTATCGGGCCGGAGTCCGGATCCGCCAACCCCCTGAAGGCATCGATCGTGGCTGCACCGATCGCCACATGCTGTCCCCCCGTGCGCTGAACCAGGACCGCGGGCGCCTGCTCGCACATCCCTAGACAGGGGCTGCGGTGCCACGTGACGTCGCCCCCCAGGGAACTGAGTTCTCCTTCGGGGCCGACCGAGGCGTCGAGCTCCTGGCAGAGCTCCTTCGCGCCGCCGATCCGACACGCAAGGTCGTCGCAGACGTGCACGACCGTCCTCGGGCGGGACTCCGTGCTGAACATCGCGTAGAAGCTCGCGACACCGTACGCCTCCGCCGGCGGGACGGACAACCGCTCGCAGACATACGTGAGCCCACCCGCGCTGATCCATCCGGCGCTGCCCTGCAGGGCATGCAGGGCCGGGAGCAAGAGGTGGCGCTGCTCCCGTACCGCGTGGCCACCGCGGGAGACGCGATGCGTGTCGCCCTCCCGATCGCCGCCGTCCCAACCCGACGCGGGTGATCCGAGCAGGGCATCGACGGCAGCGCGTTCTTCGTCGGTGGGCGTCGCCGACATCAGATGCAGATCCAACGCCTACTCCGCTCCCCCGCCGGACACGGGTGCCATCAGCTTGTCGATGCGCACCGCCGTGGCTTTGAACTCGGCCGTCCCGGACTTCGGATCCGTGGCGTCGATCGTCAGGTTGTTCGTCTCCACCTCTTCGGGGAAATGGAACGTCATGAACACGAGGCCCGGCCGCAGCGCCGGGTCGACGTGCACGGGGGCTTCGACCCGGCCGCGCCGAGACGAGATCCGCACGCGCTCGCCCTCGTCGAGTCCCATCGTGGCAGCGTCTTCCGGCGAGACGTCGATCGTTTCCTTCCGCCGAAGCGGCGACGTATACCCGCCCGTCTGCGCGCCGGTGTTGAACGACTCCAGCCGCCTGCCCGTCGTTAGCCGGAGCGGGAACTCGTCGTCGAGCACGTCGACCGGAGGGTCGTCGATGACGACGCTGAACGGGGCGAGCGTTCCCCGCTGCGCCGGGTCCTCGTCCCACAGCCTCGCGTGCAGGAACATCGTCCCGGGGTGCGACTCGTCGGGACACGGCCACTGGATGCCACCGAGCTCCTCCACCCGTTCCCAACTCATCCCCGCGTGCATCGGCGACAACGTCCGAAGCTCCTCCCACGCCTCGTGTGGCGTGAGATCGCCCCAGTCGACGCCAAGCCGCGCAGCGAGCTGCGCGATGATCCAGATGTCGTCCTTCGCTTCACCTGGAGGCACGAGGGCAGCGCGCACGCGCTGGACACGCCGTTCGCTGTTCGTCACGGTTCCCTCGGACTCGAACGCAGCGTTGGAAGCAGGGAAGACGACGTCGGCGAGCTCAGCGGTTGCGGTCATGAACAGGTCCTGGACGATCAGGCAGTCGAGGTTCTCGAGCAGGTGCTTGGTGTGTTGGTTGTCTGCCTCGGATGTCGCAGGGTTCTCGCCGATCACGTAGAGCGCCATCAGGTCGCCACGGTCCATGGCCTCGAACATCTGCGTAAGCGTCCAGCCGTACCGGGGCGTGATGGGGACGCCCCAGGCGGACTCGAATCGGTCGCGCGCCTCGGCGTCGCCCTCGATGTCCTGGAACCCAGGAAGCTTGTTCGGGATCGCGCCCATGTCGCCGCCGCCCTGCACGTTGTTCTGGCCGCGCAGCGGGTTCAGGCCGCTCCCGTAGACGCCGACGTGACCGGTCAGCAGGCCGAGGTTGATCAGGCAGAGGACGTTGTCGACGGCGTTGTGGTGCTCGGTGATCCCCAGGGTCCAGCAGATCATGGCGCGGTCGGCGGTGGCGTAGGAGTGCGCGACCTCGCGGATCACCTCGGCGGGAACACCGGTGATCGCCTCGCCGCGCTCGAGCGTCCAATCCATGACCGAGGCGCGGTACTCCTCGAACCCCGTCGTGCCGCGTTCGATGAACGTGTGGTGTTGTAGGTCGTTGACGATGATCTCCCGTGCGATCGTGTTCGAGAGCGCGATGTCGGTGCCGACGTCGAGTCCGAGCCAGACATCCGCCCATTCGGCCGTCTCCGTGCGTCGCGGGTCGACGACGATCAGCTTCGCTCCGCGGTGAACAGCCTTCAGGACATGGTGGAAGAAGATCGGATGCGCGGCACGCGCGTTCGATCCCCACAGCAGGATGAGGTCGGCGTTGGCGGCCTCCTCGTACGAACTCGTTCCCCCACCTGCTCCGAACACTGTCGCCAGACCGACGACGGAAGGAGCGTGTCAGGTGCGGTTACACGAGTCGATGTTGTTGCTGAGCAAGACCTGACGAGCGAACTTCTGAGCGACGAAGTTCATCTCGTTCGTGGCCTTGCTACAGCTGAACAGGCCGACCCCGTTACCGGCGTTCCGTTCCGTCGCGGCGCGCAACCCGGCCGCAGCCCTGTCGAGGGCCTCGTCCCAGGTCGCCACGCGCAGCACGCCGTCGTCGCGAACCATCGGTTCGGTGAGCCGTGTGAGCCCGTTCTCCATCTGACACCTCCCTTCGTATTTCGGCCGCACGCTCATGCGGTCCCGGGATTCTATGTCGGCGGCCTTGTCGGGGACCCGGTCGGAGCGATCGGTGACCTGGAGTCCCCCCGACGCCAAGGCGGGGAGCAGCGGGTATGCCAGTCACCGACCAGCGATGCATGATGCCGCGATGCGTTCCAGCCCGGCCGGTGGCTCCACACCGGTCTCTCCGACGAATCTCCTCTCCCTGCGGCCTCGCCGGCCCTCGAGCGCGCAAGACCCGCTCGAGCGGCGGTCTCAACCGCCTGCCGAGCTCCTGGCACTCGCTCGTCAGTGCATGGGGATCGCCCTCGGGATCGCGGCGGCCTCCGCGACGACGGCCGCGGCAGCGGCCCGCTCGACGATGCCACCGGCCCCCGCTCGACGAGAGGACGATCCCTCCTCAGCCGAGGAGAACAGCTCGCCGGACGTGGCGGCCGTGCTCGCGGGGGCAGCCTTGGAGCTGACGCTCGAAGCCGGCTGGTGGGCGACCTGGGCCGTCACCCAGACGCGGCGGACGATCTCGCCGTTCCTCTCATGGGTCACCGCGCCGGCGCTGGTTCGACGACCGCTCGGGGAGATGTTCGGAGTCGCGTCCCGGCTGAACGACCGTTGGCAAGCCGCGAACCCGGAGCAACAGGATTCCGCGGCCGCCTTCGCTCAGATCCTGATCCCCAAGATCGCCGATGCGATCGTCGGCCTGCTCGATCCGACCCAGCTCGTCCGAGAACATGCCGATCTCGACCGTCTCGCCGCCGAGCTCGATGTCGACGCGATCGTCCGGCGCATCGACCTGCCGGCGATCGCACAGCAGGTCATCGACGCGACCACCGGCTCCGCGCACGGCTGACGTAGATCCCTCAGACGATCCGCTCCGGGTGCGTGTAGACGTTCAGCCTGCCGTCGCGAACGAACCCGACGATCGTCATCCCGAGCCGTTCCCCCGCCTCGACAGCGAGCGAGGTCGGTGCGCTCACGGCGCTCACGACCGGGATGCCGGCGACCGCGGCCTTCTGCACGATCTCGAACGATGCGCGCCCGCTGACCTGAAGGATCCGATCGCTCAGTGGAACCGTTCCCAGGAGGACCTGTTCGCCGATCACCTTGTCCGCCGCGTTGTGCCGCCCGACGTCTTCCTTGAGCGACGCCAGCCGGCCCTCTGAGGAGAACAAGCCCGCCGCGTGCAGCCCACCGGTTCGGTCGAAGACCTTCTGCTCGGCGCGAAGGGCATCGGGCAGGCCGACGAGCATGTCGGCGCGCACCTCGGGCCCGGGGACGAGCGGAGCGCATCGGACCTCGACGTCCTCGAGCGCGGCTTTCCCGCAGATCCCGCACGACGAGGTCGCGAAGAAGTTCCGGTGAAGGCGCTCGTGATCGAAGGGGCGAGCCAGGGTGACAGTCACCACGTTGTAGCGTTGCTCCTCGCCGCCGAGGTCGTCGCAGTAGGCGACCCGGTGGACATCGCCGGGGGCGATCAACCCCTCGGTGAACAAGAATCCGACCGCGAGCTCGAAGTCGTTCCCCGGCGTCCGCATCGTCACGGCAACGCTTCGCGCTTCCTGGCCGGTGGCGCCGACCCGGATCTCCATCGGCTCCTCGGTGGCGACCGTGTCCGGCCGCTCGGAGCGGATGCCGTCGTTCACGGCGAGAACCTTCACGGCCGTGACGTTGCGTCGGAGCGGCTCGGTCGAGGTCATGCCACCAGCCTAGGGACGGCCGTAGGAATGGTCCACCTTGACCCGCGCCTGACCCGGGTCGCCCGGCATCCATAGCTGGGTTGGAGTCCGCGTGCTGCGGGTCGTATCGTCCGGTGCGCCAACCGACCCCAACGAGGAGACTCGCATGAAGTCCGGACTCGAGATCGCGCAGGAAGCCGTTCTGCAACCCATCACGGACCTTGCTCTCGCGGCCGGCCTCCAACCCGACGAGATCGAGCGCTTCGGGAACTACCGGGCGAAGGTGTCGCGCTCCGTGCTCGATCGCATGGCGGACGGGCCCGACGCGAAACTCGTCATCACGACCGCGATCACCCCCACGAAGGCCGGCGAGGGCAAGACGACGACGAGCGTCTCCCTCACGCAAGGGTTGGGCAAGCGGGGCAAGAACGTGATGCTCTGCCTGCGCGAACCGTCGATGGGCCCGGTGTTCGGCATCAAGGGCGGCGGCAACGGCGGCGGGTTCGCCCAGGTCGTTCCGATGGAGGAGATCAACCTCCACTTCAACGGCGACTTCCACGCCGTGACCGCGGCGCACAACCTGCTGGCCGCCGCGCTCGACGCATCGATCTACCACGCGAACCCTCTGAACATCGACCCCGGATCCGTGACGTGGCCGCGCACGCTCGACGTGAACGACCGGGAGCTTCGGTACACGGTCGTCGGCCTCGGCGGCAAGGCCCACGGTGTCCCGCGCGAGAACCAGTTCGTCATCACGGCAGCTTCGGAGGTCATGGCGGTGTTCGCCTTGGCCTCGGATCTTGCAGACCTCCGTCGGCGGCTGGGACGCATCGTCGTCGCATCGACCTTCGACGGCGAGCCGGTGACCGCGGAGCAACTCCGGGTCGCAGGAGCGATGACCGTGGTCATGAAAGCCGCGCTCGAACCGAACCTCGTACAGACGCTCGAGGGCCAGCCGGTGCTGGTCCACGCCGGGCCCTTCGGCAACATCGCCCACGCGAACAACTCGATCATCGCCGACCGGGTGGCGCTGAAGCTCGCGGACTACGTCGTGACCGAGGGTGGGTTCGCGAGCGATCTGGGCTTCCAGAAGTTCTGCGACATCGTCTGTCGAACCGGACGCTTCGCGCCGAGCGCAGCGGTCCTCGTGACCACCGTTCGCGCGACGAAGTCTCACGGAGGCAAACCGTTCGCTGAGCTCGCCGACGAGGACCTGGATGCGCTCCGGCAGGGCATGGACAACCTCAGCGCGCACATCAGCATCGTTCGCCGGTACGGGTTGCCGTGCGTGGTGTCGATCAACAACTTCCCCACCGACACGGACAAAGAGGTCGCGCTGATCGAGGAGTTGGCGACGGAGGCAGGCGCGGAGACGGTCGTCGTGAACCGCGGGTTCGCGCACGGTGGCGACGGGGCCCTCGAGCTCGCCGACGCGGTCGTCGCCGCCTGCGAGAAGCCCAACTCCTTCTCGTTCCTCACGCCCGACGGCACCTCCCTGAAGGAGCAGATCGAAGCCATCGCGACCCAGCTGTACGGAGCCGAGGGCGTCGACTATCTGCCGCAAGCCGAGAAGGACTTCGAGCGGATGGACCGGCTCGGCTTCGGCACGCTGCCGGTGTGCATGGCCAAGACGCACCTGTCGCTCAGCCACGATCCTCTGCTGCTCAACCGCCCCACGGGGTTCCGGATCCCCGTGCGCGGACTGGTCCCGAGCGCCGGCGCCGGGTTCGTCGTCGCCCTCTGCGGCGACATGCAGCGCATGCCCGGCCTCGGCAAGACGCCCGCTTTCATGAACGTCGACATCGATGAGCACGGCCGCACCATCGGCCTGTTCTGAGGGGTCGCGTTCGGTGAACTGAGGCTCGGTCAGTCCGGGGCCATGACGCAGAACTCGTTGCCCTCGGGGTCTTGCATGACGCACCAGGTGTTGCCCTCGCCCTCGGCCCAGTTGTGCACCGTGGCGCCGAGATCGCTCAGGCGCTCGACCTCCTTCTCCAGCGGGATCTCGCCGGTGATGTCCACGTGCATGCGGTTCTTCACCATCTTCCCTTCGGGAACCTCGTTGAAGAGCAGCACCGGGAAGTCGGAATCCTCGGGCGGCAGCACCATCACCGTGGGGTCATCCTCGGGGTCGTAGACGCCTTTCGCGGCGAGGCGATCGAGCTCCTCCTCGTCGTAGGGAGCGACCGACCAACCGAGCGCCAGCGCCCAGAAGCGGGCGAGCGGCGCTGCGTCCGTGCAGTCGAACACGATCGCGTCGATCCTCACGGGTTGCGAGCCTACGCCCGCTCGCGTCAGGACGAAAGTCGGAGCTCGAACGCGGTCTGCGATTCCCCGAGACACGCGTCGGCGTGGGTCTTCAGTCCCGCGACCTCATCCAGCAGCTTTGCCCGCCGCTGAGGATCCTTCAACGCCGCGGCGTTGATCTCGACGTTCGCGATCGCGCAGAGGGCTCCCGCGTACAACATCGACGCTGCCGACAAGCCGTCGGAGGCCGCCTGCGGGTTCCCCATCGCGGTCGCGTCCTCGGCCAGTGCCATCAGATCAACGGCCCTGCGGGCGACATCGAGCGGGACCAACGCGGCCTCTTCGTACCCAACTTGGATCGCGGCACTGCGCGCGGCTTTCTGCTCGTCGGTCTCCTTCGGCATCTTGAACGCCACCATCACACCGTCGAACGCGTGTGCGTCGGCGTCGGCGAGCCGAAGCAACTCCGCGCGCGCGGTGTCGGCCCGTTCCTTCAGCTCCCGCATGCGGCCCTCGACGTCATCGAACCCCTTCTTGCCGATCGTGAGGCTCGCGACCATCGAGATGAGCGCGCAGCCGGCCGCGCCGGAGACCGCGCCCGTCGCTCCCCCGCCCGGGGTCGGAGAGTCGGATCCCAATACCTGGAGGAACCCTCCGATCGTTTGGTCGGCGATCGACGGCATGTTGGCTTCGCTCACGGTTCCTCCTCCGCGGCCTCGAGGAGCCGCTCCAAGACCTGACGAGCCGGGTCGAACCCGGCGAGCTTCAGGTAGGTCACATCGTCGTCCGCGATCGCAGAAGCTGGCACGAGCCCGACGATCTCCGAGTCGATCACCTCGAGACCGCGCTCGTGAGCACCCGACACCACCGCGTCGAACGCCTCGCGAAGACCGGTCACTTCGTGGTCGACCAGGTTCATCGAAACGGTCACGCATCCCCGCTCGGGCACGAAGAAACCGATCGCCCGAACGGCCGGCAGGCCGCCGGAGGACTCGCGAACGCTGCGCGCGATCTCCTTGGCCGCCTGTTCGTCCGTGCCGTTCAGATAGGCGTTGAACGCGATCAGCGGCTTGCGCGCGCCCACCGCGGTGGCGCCGGCAGGACCGATCACGTTCGGTCCGAAGTCGGGGAGGCGCTCACCTCGAGTCACCGCGTCGCGCAACCCCTCGTACTCACCGCGACGGACCTCGGCGAGCGATGCGCGCTCGGGCGAGAGCGCGGCTCGGTCGTACAGATAGACGGGGATGTCGAGGTCTTCGGCCAACTCCTTCGCGAAGCCGCGCGCGAGCTCTACGCAGTCATCCATCGAAACCCCTCGAACGGGCATGAAGGGGAGCACGTCGACGGCGCCCATCCGTGGATGCCCGCCCGTGTGCTGCCGCATATCGATCGAACGGACCGCGACACGTGCGCCTTCAATGGCGCTCCGCGTGACCGCCTCGGCATCACCGAGCACGGTGGTGTCGAGCCGGTTGTGGTCGGGATCGGCCTCCGCGTATACGACGCGGGCGCCCGGAACGCGCAGTGCGGCGACGATCGCGTCGATCACGTCGCCCCTGCGGCCCTCGCTGAAGTTCGGGACGACGCCGAACAACGCACCCTCCTCCATGGCGCTGAAGGATACGCACCCTCGCTCCTTGCCGTGTGACCGATGCACGAGCGAGGCGTAACGTTCCGTTGTCCGGCTGAAGGATGCCGGCAGAAGCGGCGGCCCGGCTGCCCGGTACGAAAGGGGACGCGATGCCCGAGTTCATGGACGTGCACAACAGCATGAAGGGGATCACACCGGAGCTGCTCCTGGAAGCCCACCAGGCGGATCTCGATGTTCAGGACACCGAGAACGTGAACTTCAAACACGCCTGGGGAGATCCGGCGACCGGCAAGGTGTTCTGCCTGTCGGAGGCGCCGAGCGCCGACGCGGTGCTCCGCATCCATGAGAAGACGGGACACCCGGCCGACGAGATCCACGAGGTGTCGGTTCAGGCTTAACGAGATGGGCTCAAGGCAGATAGGAAGGGCGCCCGAACCGGCGCCCTTCCGAAGTTCGTTCTTCCTCGACTAGCCGCGCGGCTTCTTCTTCTCCAGGTCGTAGAGGCTGAGCGGAGCGACGGTCGCCACCGCGCCGCCGATCTCGACCTTGCCGCCATCGATGGCGGCGTCCGTCTCGAGGATCGCCAGGGCGATCGTGCCGAGACGAGGCGACACGGTCGGCGACGTGACCGATCCGACGACCTCACCGTCCCTCGTGACCTCGACGCCTGCCTCGGCGGCGGCGTCGCTCTCGATCTGGAGCGTGGTCAAGCGCTTCGGCGGATCGGACGCGACGGCCGCGAGCGCGGCAGCGCCCACGCACTCGGTTCCCGGCTTGATGAACTTGTCCAGGGAAACGTCGAAGGGTGAGGTTTCACCCGACTCGTAGTCGACGGCCATCACGAGCAGCCCGGCCTCGATCCGCGCGATGTCGATCGCCTCCAGCCCGAAGGGCTTCCCGCCGGCGACGACGAGCGCCTCCCACACCGGCAGCGCACCTGCGACGTCGGTCACGACCTCGTAGCCGATCTCGCCGCTGTATCCGGTCCGCTGGATCCAGGCGTCAACGCCGGCGACCTTCACCGGATCGGGCCAGCATCGGAAGTACTTGAGAGGCGAGAGGTCGGCGTCCGTGAGGCCCTGGAGGACGTCGCGTGAGGTCGGCCCCTGCACCGCGGTCATCGGGAGCCGCTCGGTCGCGTGCTCAACGCTCGCATCGAGACCATCGGCTGTCTCCCGCAACCAGTCCGCCAGATCGCCTCGGTTGATCATCACCCAGTAGCGCTCGTCGGCGTGCTTGTAGACGTTGCCCTCGTCGACCATCAGGCCGTCGGCGTTGACGAAGGCCCCATAGCGCACGGCTCCGATCCCCATGGGCGCAAGGTCGTTCGTGAACCGACGTTGGATCAGTCGCGTGGCGTCGGGGCCCGTGATCTCGTACTTGCACGTCGAGTACAGGTCCCAGAGCCCTGTCCCCGTGCGGATCGCCTCGTACTCCGACAACTCGTCTCCGCCGACGTTCATCGCCCACGGCCAGCCGTCGTCCCAGATGATCTCGGCCCCCGCTGCGATGTGCCAGTCGTACAGCGGGGAGCGCCTGCCTTCTTCTTCGGTCATGTCAGTCCTCCAAGTTCGTCGGCCGTGCGGTCAGCTGCGGGGCTTCTTCTTCTCGGGGTCGTAGATCGCGAGAGTGTCGACGGTCGCGCCCACGGTTCCCTCTCCGAGCGCGACGTCGAGCTGCGTTCCGTCGGCCGCGACGTTGGTGCGCAAGATCGCGAGGCCGATGCTACCCAACTTCGGGCTGACCGCCGGGCTCGTGAGCACGCCGACCTCCTCGCCGCCCTTCGTCACGACTGCTCCGTACTCGGGCAGCGTGTCGCCCTGGACACGCAACGTCTTGAATCGGTTCGGCGGGTTCGTCGCGATCTCGCGCAGCTCCTCCTTGCCCATGAACTCGCCCTCGCCGCCGAGCGCCACGACGCGATCGAGCCCGAGGTCGAACGGCGTGCGCTCGTGCGACCCGTAGTCGTAGTCGGTGACGACCATCCCGGTCTCGATCCGCAGGGGCTCGATGACCTCGACGCCGTAGGGGGTGGCGCCCGCGGCTTCGACCGCCTCCCACAGCGCGTCGGCGCCTTCGGGCCGGAGGAACAGCTCGAACCCGAGCTCGCCGCTGAAACCGGTCCGCGACAACCACACCGGGACCCCGCCCACCTTCACGGGTTCGGGGTAGAAACGGAAATACTTCAGCGTGTCGACGTCGGCGTCGGTGAGCGTGCGCATCAGCTCACGCGATCGAGGTCCTTGGATCTGCATGTTCGGAAGCGACTCGGCGATGTAGTCGATCGAGACGTCGAGCCCCTTCGTCGCTTCGGCGAAGTACTCGGCGCGCTCCATGCCGTTCGTCATCACCCACAGGTGGTCGTCGGCGTGCTTGAACACGGTGCCGTCGTCGACGAGCAAGCCGTCTTCGTCGAGGAACGCGCCGTACTTCACCTGGCCGACCTGCATCCCGAAGATGTCGTTCGAATGCACGCGTTGAGCGGCCTCGACCGCGTCGGTGCCCCGGAAGTCCCATTTGTTCAGCGGCGAGACGTCCCACATGCCGACGCCGTCGCGGACGGCGGCGTACTCCTTCGCGGCATCGCCGAACGATTCGCTCCAGAGCCAGCCACCCTCCTCCATGAACGTGGCACCTCTTTGTTCCTGCGCGTCGTAGAACGCGGTCTTGATGGCGTCGCTCATCCGCCTTGCCTCCTCGTCTGGGTGCTGCGTGAGAACCGCTCGGGCAGCGGATCGTCACGACCTCGCTTCCCGGGGGCGTTATACCGCGTGCTTGAACGGTTGTTCAAGTCGAGAACGGCTCCACGGAGACCTGCTGCGACTCCGACGCGACTACGGGCGGCCGATCCGCAGGAGTCGTCGGACGCTCGGCTCCGGCTCCCCGGGCAGCTTCCCGACCAGCACGAGGAAAAGTTGCGCGGTCACGAGCGCATCGTCCAACGCGTTGTGGGGATCGGCCACCGGAACGCCGAACCGCTCGGCGGTGGCGGTTAGGGCGTAACCGGGCCGCTTGGCCACATCGCGGGGTGCCGCGTCGGCTGCGATCGCCAAGTTCCGCACGTCGATCGTCCGGCGCCGCCACGTTCGGCGGCCTCCCCCGAACATGAGCCGAAGGAAGGTCAGCTCCACGTCGGCGTACCAGACCAAGAGATACGCGGCGCCGATCGCCGTGCCCAATGTGCCTCGCGCTTCTTCCATGCGGGGCGAGCCGGCCAGGTCTTGCGGGCGCAGCTCGTGGATCGTCTGGGAGCGCGGGGATGGTGGGACCGCCGGATCGATCAGCTGATGCATCGAACCCGCCATGACGGCGCGTCCACCGAGGACCGGCACGACACCGAACGAGATCACGACGTCGGTGCTTGGGTCGAGCCCGGTGGTCTCGAAGTCGAGAGCGACGAACCGCGCGTCCCGCCATGCCCGGCTCCGCGCCCGCCGAGGCGCCGCGGGACGGCCGCTCACCGCAGCGCGCGACACCACACGGTCTCCGATTCGGTGACCACGGTGTCGACGCGGAGGTCGAAGCTTCCGCCCGGCAGATCCTCGTCGAGCAGCTGCACGCCGAACGCGAAGCCGACGGTGGATGCCTCCGGTCGGAGCCGGGGGATCAGACGGTCGTAGAATCCTCCGCCGTAGCCCACTCGCCGCCCCGTGCGGTCGAACGCGACCCCGGGCGTCGCCACCACATCGATCTCGCTCGGAAGTACCGCCTCTCCGTTCGCGGGCTCGAGCGCCCCGAACGCAGTGGCCGTCATCTCGTCGCCGGGCACCCACACGCGCAGCTCGATGTCCGCGCCGACGATCCGGGGAAGCGTGATCCGGATACCCCGTTCGTGCAGCGCATCCATCAGGGGCATGGTGGATACCTCCGACCCGAACGACCAGAACGCCAAGACGGTCTGCGCCTCGGTCACCTCCACAAGACGGAGGAACCGCTCGGCCACGAGGCGAGACAGACGCTCTCGCTCCTCCGGCGCGATCGCATCGCGCAGGGCGAGCACCCGCTTGCGAACGTCTCGCTTGCGCTTCTTGAGCTCTGTGCTCTTCATCGGTCTCGCAGGGTCTCCGCGATGAGGTCGAGCCGGTCGGCCGGCCCAACCGGCAGGACGACCAGCCATGTCGCCCCCGAGGCAGCGAGCCCTTCCGCGAAGGCGCGGAGCTGCTCCACGGTCCCCGTCCATACCCCGTCGATCGACAGACCCTTCTTCGCCCGGTCTGCCAGGAGCACGCCGAGGTCCGCCTCATCCTCTCCGACGAGCGCGATCCCACCCCACGTGGGAGCGACCCCTCGGCCGTTCGCGAGCTCGCCCAGACGTTGCGCCTTCGCGGCGAATCCGGCCTCGTCGAGGCCCCAGCCGTTCCAGGCGTCCGCGACTCGCGCTGCGACGCCGAGTATCGCGTCGGACAACCCTCCGATCCAGATCTGCGGCGATCCGGGCGGCAGGAGCGGACCGGTCATCGCCGGGACCGCTTTCCCGCCGGGCCACGTTCGGCCGGCGAAGAGGGCGCCCAGCGCCTCGGCCGTTTCTTCGAGCAAGATCAGCCGTTCCGCGACCGACGGGAACCTGATCCCGTAGGTCTCGTGCTCGGCGACAGACGCGCGATCGCCGGCCCCGATACCGAGGATCGCCCGGCTGCCGCACATCGCGTCGAGGCTCGCGGCCTGCTTGGCAAGGAGGCCGGGAGCCCGGAGCGTGACCCTGGCAACGAGCGTCCCGACGTGTAGTCGCGGATGCCGAGCGGCAACCGCCGACAGCAACGAGAAGGCTTCCAGCGCAGGTCGATCCGCACCCGATGGCGGGTAGAAGACCGGCGGGAAGAAGTGATCCGGCGAGAAGACGCCGTCGACGCCGAGCGCTTCCGAACGGGCCGCGACCTCGAGCGGACGGGCCGGGTCGCCGGTGAAGACCGGGAGCGAGACGCCGAGCTTCATCCGAGCGCCTCGAGGGCGAGCAGTGCGGCGCCGACGCCCCCGGCGTCGTTGCCGAGCGCAGCAGCCACGATCGGCACCTCGGGGCGGTGATCCGGCGCCTCGACCGCCTCGAGGAACGCGGCTCGCGCAGGCTCGAGCAGCAGGTCACCCGCCGCCAGGGCGCCGCCCCCGACCACGACCACCTCCGGATCCAGGATGTTGACGAGCCCTGCGATGCCCTCTCCGAGTCGGTGACCGACCTCGACGATGATCCCTCGTGCCGTGGCGTCACCGGCGAGAGCCGCTTCGGTCACCATCTCCCCCGTCACGCGTGCGGGGTCGCCGCCTGCGATCTCGACCAGCATCGAGTGCGAGTGCCGCGAGATCGCGCGACGTCCGTCGCGAAGGATCGTGGAGCCGCTGGCGACCGTCTCCCAGCATCCACGGTTCCCGCAGCCACAGAGGTGGCCGCCGGGCTCGACGATGACGTGGCCGATCTCCGCCGCGAACCCGTGCGCGCCGCGGAGCAACCGCCCCCCGGCAACGACCCCGCCCCCGATGCCGGTGCCGACGCCGACGTACAGGACGTGTTCGTGACCCTGTCCTGCGCCGCATCGGAACTCCCCCCACACGGCCGCCGTGGCATCGTTGTCCGCGACGGTGGGCAGCTCGAGCGCGGCCCCGACGAACTCGACGAGTCGCGCATCGCGCCACGCCAGGTTCGGCGCGAACCGCAGGACACCGCTGCCCGATTCCACCAGACCGGCGGCTGCGATCCCGACGGCTCGGACCTCGGGATCGAGGACGGCCCTCGCGGTCTCGACCATCGTGTCGAGCGTGGCGCTCATATCGTCGGCAGGGGTCGGACGCACCTCCCGCGCCGATACGGATCCATCGGCAGCGATGCGAACCGCGGCGGTCTTCGTCCCGCCGATGTCGACGCCGATCGCTTGAGCGCCGGCCGCGCTCATCCGATGTCGATCTTCTCCAGATGGATGCGGTCCTTGTTGTCGCCCCCGAACTGTTCGGCGCGGGCATCGACGACCGCCTTCGCCGCCAAGAGGAACTCCCGTCCCGCGACGAGGAGGTGCTCGATCACGTCGGGTCGGAGCGGCTGCATCGCCGTGACGGCCAAGCAGATCGGGCAGAATCCCACGGTGCACGTGGGCATCGCGTGATCTTCGGGGGGCGCGGCCCGTTCGGCCTTCGGCGGTCGCGATGATGTCGTTCGCCCGGTCCCGGTCTTCGAGGTCCGCTTGCCTGCGTTCTCGGCCATCTTCAGCTCCTTCCCGGAGCGCGCGGGCTATTCGGCGCGCGCCCGAACAGGATCTCGAGGCGGTCGCCGGCGAAGTTCGCCTCGCGGACCACCATCCGCTTCAGGGTCTGGGGCAGGATCAGGTTCCGTTTGTAGGAGCCGACGCGAACGAACAGCTCCTCGCCGCGACGATGCACGTCCATCTCGTCGCGTGAGACGAACGGCAATCTCATCGAGAGTACGTAGCCGGTTCCTCGTTTGCGGACCCGGATGGGATCGTCGACGTAGAGCACCGCAGCGGCGTCGTGCTCGCCGTACACCTCGTCGCCCATCTCGGTGAGCAACGGCACGCCGATCATCTCGCGTTCGAACAACCGGACCGTCAGGATCGGCACCGGGTCGAACGACTCGTGCACCGTCGCGAGGTGCTCAGCTTGGATGTCCTTCCACTTGCCGAAGTACGGATCGGTGACGTCGTCGGGGAAGATCCTGTTCACGACGACGGCATCGACGCGATAGCCGAACAATCCCAGGTACGTGTACGTGCGGCGTGCTTCCGCGATCACCATCTTCTCCGGGTTCAGCACGAGCCGGACAGAGGACACGGCCTCGTCGGTGAGGATCGTCTTGACCGCTTCGAGGTTGTGGTGCAGACGCTCGACCGCGGCAAAGACGCGGTCCCCGGCGATCGGCAGGGTCGTCATGCGGGATACGACCGGGCGAACGGCCTTCACGACCCCGCGTTGAACCGGGAAGATCCGATCGATGTACCAGTTCATGATCTCGGGCAGGCTGAGCAAGCGCAGCGTCTCCGCGGTGGGAGCGCAGTCCACGACGAGCACGTCGTAGGCGCCGCTCTCGACGTGTGTCTTCACATCGATCAGCGCGAAGATCTCGTCGAGACCCGGGATGACCGTCAGCTCCTCGGCCTGGATCGTCTCGGTGCCAGCCCAATTCATCAACTGGATGAAGTAGTCCTGGATCTCACGCCAGTTGTCCTCGAGGCGCTCCTGGGCATCGACCTGCTGCGCCCACAGGCGTTCGGTGATCAACGTTGGGCGGGAGCCGATCTGGACCTCGAACGAATCGGCGAGCGAATGTGCGGGGTCGGTCGACATGACGAGGGTTCGCTTGCCGGCCTGCGCTGCCCGGAGTGCGGTTGCGGCCGCGATCGTCGTCTTGCCGACCCCACCCTTCCCGGTGAACAGGAGAACACGCATGCGGCTAGCTTAGCCGAGGCCCGCAACCGCCCCTGAGGCTAGTGTCGCGCGAGGTACAGAGCGACGACGATCGCGTTCAACGTCGCGTGCGCGGTGATGCTGGCGAGGATGCTGCGGCGTCGCTCGTACAGCAGCGCCAAGAGCACCCCGCTCGCGAAGATCGGCAGGATCCGCAGCGGGTAGACGTGGACGAAGGCGAACGCTCCGGCCGAGATCATCGCTGCCGGCATCACGGCGAACCTGCGGCGCAGGCCCTGGTACAGGAATCCTCGGAACAGGATCTCCTCGCCGATCGGCGCGCACACGACGATCGCGATCACGGCGAAGCCGACCCACCGCGTGTTCAACAACTCGGTGGGCGACGGAGGTGAGCTCGGGTTATGCCCGAGGACGGCCCGCACGATCGCGTACAGGATCACCCCGACGATCGATTCCGTCACCAAGAGCCCGAAGCCCAGCAACAGACCGGATCCGACGTCGCCCAACGGCTTGCGGGGGAACCCCAGCTCGCTCGGTGGGATCGACTTCGCCCAACGGAGCCACAGGATCACCGACATACCGAGACCGATCTCGACGACGATGTCCGAGATAGCCCTCGCGCCGGTTCCGTCGAGGCCGAGCGTTCCGAAGACGAACGCACCGATGAAGTACTGCAGCCCGAACGCCGCCGCGAACACTACGATCGTTTCGCTCAAGGACCACGTGGCGAGGGGCCACGGTCCCTCGAGTGGCCGCGGGGCCGGGACGGACCAGGCGGCTCCCGGGACCGATAGGTCGGGGCGCTGGGGTGCGTCCGGGCGCGCCGGAGGGGCGCTCACCGGGACCCGCGGCGGTGCACCGCGTTCAGCCCATCTCGACGCGGCGCTTGAGCTTCTCCAACGCGTTCTCGATGACGCGCTTGCTACCGACGGTCCGTAAGAACCCCGGAACAAGCACGCCGAGCTCCAAGGCGAGGCGGTAAGTAACCTTCGTTCCGCCTTCGGACAGCTCGTTCAGGAGGTACTCCCCCTGGATCTCTCTGATCGCCCCTCGTGCTTCCTTCGTCACCCAGGAGACACCCGTATCCCCAGGGGCGTATCGATATTGCAGCGTGTAGGTGGCCGTTCCCATCGCCGGCACGTCGACGAAGAACGCCACCTCGGTCGCCCGACCGCCCTCCCCTCGCTGCAACACCTCGACGGTGCGGACGTCGGCCCATTCCGGATACGACTCGTAGCCTTCGATGACCTCCATGATGTCCTCGAGCGGCGCGTCGATGACGATCGATCCCTCGGCCTGTTCCATCGCGATGGAATCCTAGCGTTTGGTCGCCGTCGTAGCGGCCAGCGCCAGAAGAGCGACCGATACCATGACGATCCCGACAGTGGCCCACAGCACGACCCGCGACGATACGAACAAGGCCTCGCCGTTCGCCAACCGGTATGCCTCCCAGGCCGACCCAAGGTAGATCACGGCGGCCATCCCCGCGAAGAGCGTGAAGACCGTGAGCAGAACGCCGCTCGAGATCCCCGAGAGCCCGACGATGAGCGCCATCACGATCAACATCGCGAACAGCAACCCGCGTGCGATGCCGTCGGTGCCGTGGCCCGCCAGCGAATGGCCGAGCCCGGGGAAGATCAGCGACCGTCGGAGGGCCTTGGCCGGTTCGATCGGCGGAGGCTTCTCGTCGGTTCGCATCAAGGCGGCGAACGACGTCCCGCAGATGAGGCAGACGTCGAGATCGATCACGTTCTCGTGACCGCAGGTGGGACACGGCCACGTGGGGAGGCTGCGGTCGGTTGCAACCTTCGACGCGTCGACGCTTCCCGCAGGAGATGCCTCCGCGGTCGCGGATGACGTCGGCGCCGCAGCGGGCCGTTGGGAGTCGAGCTCGCGCAGCGAGACGAAACACTGGCCGCACCACTCCGCATCGGCTGCCACGAGGGCGCCGCAATTGGGACATCGTCGTTCGGTAGCGCTCACGGGCGGCCCTCCATCAGCGCAGGGTACCCCCGGCTTCTGTCCGAAGGAACGAGCGCAACCGGCTCAACGGATCGCTTCGCGAAGCCAGCCGGCGAGCGTTGCGGCGATCGTCGGCCAGTGGTGGTCCCTGACCACCCGCTCGCGTCCTGCGGCACCCATCTTGCGTGCGAGCTCGCGGTCTCCCAGCAGGTCGGCCACGGCGCCGGCCACCTGAGCTGGGTCGCTCCCGTTCACGAGTAGCCCTGTCTCACCGTCGACGAGGGACTCGCGCGCTCCCCCGGAATCCCCGACGACGACGGGCTTGCCGCACGCTGCCGCTTCGATGAACACGTTGCCCCACCCCTCGACTTCGAGTCCGCCCAAGCGTGTCCGACACGGCATCGCGAAGATGTCGCCAACCGCGTAATGCCGAGGCAGCTCTTCCTCCGACACCTGGCCGGAGAAGAAGATCGAGTTCGCCGGCGCCTCGAGGGCCAGCGCCCGCAGCCGCTGCTCGTACGGACCGCCACCCACGATCAGGAGCGCCGCATCGGGTACCCGACGCTGCACGTCTCGCATCCCACGGATCAGCACGTCCTGGCCTTTCCGCGCGACGAGGCGGCTCACACAGACGGCCAGGGGGCGATCTCCGATCCCGTACCGCTCGCGTAGATCATCCGTCACGAGGTCTGTTCGGAACGTGTCGATGTCCGCGCCGGAATACAGCAGCGACACGGGCACGTCGCGAGGAACGGCCGTGCGGACCGTTCTGGCGATGAACTCGCTGCACATGACGGGCACGCGGGCGGCCCGCGCCGTCATCCGCCGCATCAGCGTATGCGCTCCCGGCACGACCGAGAGCCAATAGTCGAAGCCGTGCGCGGCGACGAGGTAGGGCGTGCCCCTGGCGGCGAGGCGAGGCCCCATCACGGCGAGAGGGAACGCGTCACCGAACAGGACGACCTCGGCGCCGGACTCAGCGACCGCGCGCTCGACGCGGCTCCAGAGCGAAGGTGTGGGCCACAGGAACTCCCCTGGTTCACGTTGCACACGGAACGCCGCGGCGGCGTCGTAGTCGGAAGCGCCGTCCCAGCTCGCCGTGAGCACGGAAACCCGCTCCGGCGGCAACGACTTCCAGAGCGCCTCGAGCGTTCGCTGGATCCCGCCTACCCTGGGTGGGAAGTCGTTCGTGATCAGGAGCGTGTTGGGGACGTCCATGCCGCCGATAATCCTCCCAGGACCTCAGCCACAATGGGGCCGAGAGCAGGAGCCGCCCGAAGGCGGGAACGGGAGCGAGGCACTGCTACGGATGGGAACGGTCGCGCAGCAGGAGGAGGTCGAGGCACTCGAGAAGGGTCGTGCGTTCGCAGATCTCTCCTCCTACCGCAAGGTTCGTGTGTCGGGATCGGACGCACGGTCATGGCTCAACGACCTCGTGACGGCGGATGTCGCAACGCTCGAGCCGGGGGGACCGGCACGCCGCTCGCTGCTCCTGACGCCGACCGGCCGCATCCGCGCGGACTTCTCGATCGCCGAAGACGACGGGTTCCTCTTGCTGCAAGCGCCCGATCAACCCGAACATGTCGGCTTGCTGCTCTCGCCGTACGTGCTGACCTCCGAAGTATCGCTGCACGACGACACCAACGGGTTGGCGCTGTTCGCGGTGCCGGGCGACGCGGCGTCGGTCGTTGGGCAACCGGGACGTGCTCCCTCGGTGCTCGGTTCCGGTGTCGACGTCGTGACCCCGGCCGGTAAAGCCGCCTGGCGCGTCCTGGACATGTTCGTCAAACATGGCCTGGTCGAAGCCGGCGCCGCCGCCCTCGATATCTGGCGGATCCGGCAGGGCATCGCCCGGATGGGCGTGGATTTCGGGTCCGATGCGCTTCCGGCCGAGGTGGGCTTGGAGTGGACGATCGACCTAACGAAAGGGTGCTTCCTCGGTCAGGAGTCGGTTGCCCGGGTTCGGAACCTCGGCCACCCGCCCCGGTCCCTCGTGCACGTTCACGCAGACGAGGAAGTGAGGGTCGGCGCGCCGGTCTCCTCGGAGGGCGCCACGGTCGGCGAGATCACGAGTGCAGCCCCAAGCATCGACAACGCGTGGGTCGCGATCGCTCGGATCCGGTGGGATGTCGCCGAGTCGCCCCTGAACACGGGCGACGGAACAGGCCTCGGCAGGGTGCGCCGAACGGACTAGTCCGTTCGGGTCATTTCCTGTCCCCTCAACAGGGGTTCTCAGATTGCCCGCTTCGACCCCTTCCGTTCTACGTCTCCGCTCTGTTATGAATCGGGTCTCACCGCGCGCATGCGGCGAGAGCGAGGGGGAGGATCGTGAGGACCGACCGGTATCCGGACGTGAACCTCGACGCTTTGCCCCCCAACCCTTCTCCTCCGGACTTCTGGCAAGACCGCGCCGCGTGCTTCGGGATCGACCCCGACATCTTCTTCCCCGTATCCGAGGAAGAGGCGGGAGCCGCGCTCATGTTCTGTGGTGTGTGCAGGATCCGCGAGGAGTGCCTCGCCTGGGCCATCAAGAACGGCGAGCGGTACGGGGTGTGGGGAGGCCTCACCGAGCAGCAGCGCCGGCGGTTGCAGCGCCAGGTGGCCTGACCGGTCCCTTCGACGTCGAGCCCGCGGCCGCCACCTAGACTGGCCGACGCATGCACACGTCCGTCCACGCCGTCGCCCCCCTGCGGATCAGCTTCGTCGGCGGGGGCACCGACTTCCCGCATTGGTTCAACGATCAAGGCGGCGCCGTGCTGTCGGCGACGATCGATCATTTCGTGCGGGTCACGATCACGCCGCGCCGTGACCGTCAGGTCAGGGTTCGCTCGGTCGACCTCGGGCATCTGGTCGAGTATCACCTCGACGAGGGACCTGAGTACGACGGAGTGATGGATCTGGCCAAAGCCGCGATCGATCGCGTCGGTGTCGCCGGGGGGATCGATATGGCGATCGAGTCGGAGGCACCGGCCGGAAGCGGCTTGGGAGGTTCTTCGGCATTGGTCACCGCCGTGGTCGCGGGTCTCGCGATGCTCGGCCAGCACCAGTATTCGGCCGAGGAGCTGGCCCGATCCGCGTACCTGATCGAGCGCGAGGACCTCGGCATCAGCGGTGGTTGGCAGGATCAGTACGCCGCGTCGTTCGGCGGCTTCAACCTGCTGGAGTTCTCGGCCGACGGCGTCCGCGTGACGCCGATCCGCGCCGACCAGGACACCCTCGAGCGCCTTCGCCATCAGCTGGCGCTCTGCTACACGGGAGGCGTACGCCGACACGTCGGCCTGATCGACAAGCAGATCGAGCTGCACCGCCGCGGTCGCGAGGACACGCTCCTCGGGATGAAACAACTCGCCGAGATGGCGTACGCGATGCGCGACGCCGTGGAGGCCGGAGATGTCGAGAACCTCGGCCCGATGCTGCGGGACGCGTTCGAGTCCAAGAAGCGGATGAACCCCCACATCGCCGAGCACACGCAGATCGACGCGATGCTCGCAGCGGCGCAGGAGGCGGGGGCGACCGGTGGCAAGATCTGCGGCGCAGGCGGGGGTGGATACCTGCTCCTCGCGTGCTCGAGCGCTGCCCGGCCGAGGGTGCGAGCCGAGCTGGAGCGCCTCGGCGGGCAGTTCGCGGACTTCTCCTTCTTCCCCGACGGCGTGCGGGCGCGCCGCGGCGACGAGGTGTGGGCCCCCACCGGAGGGAGCGTATGAACGTGGAGGCAGCGAGTGCGATCGCCCGCGACTACGTGAACGGGGTCGCCGAAACGATGGCGCGCATCGACGCTGCATGCCTGGATGATGTCGTCGAAGCCGCGAGGATGTGCGCGACCTCGATCCGCGCGGGCGGCACGTTGCTGATCTGTGGCAACGGCGGCAGCGCGGCCGACGCTCAGCATCTCGCCACGGAGTTCGTCAGCACCCTGACGCTCGACAACCCTCGGCCATCGATCCCCGCGATCGCTCTCACGACGGATTCGTCGCTCCTCACCGCGATCGGGAACGACTTCGGTTTCGACGCTGTGTTCTCGCGTCAGGTCGAGTCGCTCGGTCGCACGGGAGATGTGTTCGTTGGCATCTCCACCAGCGGCAACTCGAGCAACGTCGTGCGAGCGGCCGAGCAGGCACGCGAGCAAGGTCTCGTCGTCGTTGCGCTCACCGGAGAGTCGGGCGGCAAGCTCGCGCCGGTCGCCGACGTGGCGATCAAGGCGCCCTCCAGCGTGACCGCGCAGATCCAAGAGTGTCTCCTGGCACTCGAACATCTCCTCGCGCTTCTCGTGGAGCGCGATCTCTACCCGACGACCTGAGCGCCGGAACAGATCGTTTTCGACCTGCGGCTACACTTGGTTCCTATGGAGACCGCGGTCATCCTCGAAGGAGCACGCACCCCGATCGGGAAGTTCCTCGGCTCGTTCGCCGACACGCCGACCGTCGAGCTCGGGGTTCTCGCCGCTGTCGAGGCGATGCGCCGGGCGAACGTCGACCCCGATCAGATCGAGCAAACGATCTTCGGTCATGCTCGACAAGCGGGGAACGGACCGAACACCGGACGCCAGGTCAGCATCGGCGCCGGGGTTCCGCAGGAGGTCAGCGCCTACAACGTCAACATCGCCTGCGGCTCGGGCATGAAGGCGACGCAGCTCGGCGCCGAACAGATCGCGCTCGGCAACAGCGAGGTCGTGCTCGTCGGTGGGATGGAGAACATGACACGTGTTCCCTTCCTTCTGCCGCAGATGCGCTTGGGATACCGCCTCGGTCACACCGAGATCATCGACGCCATGTACAAGGACGGATTGCTCGACCCGCTGTGCGGCCTGATCATGGGTGAGACCGCCGAGAACCTGGTCGACATGTACGACATCTCGCGCCACGAGCAGGACGAGTTCGCTCTTCGGTCGCAGCAACGTGCGGAAGCGGGCAAGGTGCGTCGCGCCAAGGAGATGTTCGCGGTGAACGTTCGCGGTCACAAGGGCGAGCAGCTGAGCGTTTCGGAAGATGAGCACGTGCGGGCGCAGACGACGATGGAGTCGCTCGCGAAGCTCTCACCCGTGTTCCGCGCGGACGGAAGTGTCACCGCCGGGAACTCGAGCGGCATCACCGATGGCGCCGCAGCGATGGTGCTGATGAGCGGGTCGCGCGCGAAGGCCGAGGCTCGGGAACCGCTCGCGCGCATCATCGCGGCGTCGTGGGCCGGCGTGGACCCGAAGATCATGGGCATCGGTCCCGTACCGGCAACGAAGAAGGTCCTCGAGACGACCGGCCTGACGATCGACGACTTCGACGTGATCGAGGTGAACGAAGCGTTCGCGGCTCAGGTGATCGCATGTGAGCGCGAGCTCAAGTTCGACCGCGACAAGCTGAACGTGAACGGCGGGGGTATCTCCATCGGCCACCCGATCGGGATGAGCGGCGCTCGCATCATCCTCGCCGCGGCGTACGAGCTGCGGGAGAGCGACCAGAACCTGGCACTGGCGACGCTCTGCATCTCCGGGGGTCAGGGCCTCGCCGTCGTGCTCGAACGAGCCTGAGGGCTCTCAGGGCCACGAGATCGCGACCGGGAGCGCGGTGCGTCCCCACTCCCCCAGGTCCTCCCCGGAGCCCGGTTGGTACTTCTCAGCCAGCAGCCGCCGGGCCAGCGCATCCTCGTCCGTGCCCGGCCCAACGACCCGAGACCGTGTCGTTCGGCGATGCTCGCCGATCTCGAGCACGACCTCAGGATCGATCTCCAGGTTCCGCACCCAGTCGCTCCGGCGTCCACCGCCTGACAGCAGGTACGCCGTATCCCCGTGCACAGCGAACCAGATCTCGATGCGGTGAGGCTTCCCGGAGATGCGGCCTGTGGTGGTCAGGTAGCAGAACTGGATCGAGTTCGGATCCGGGAGCGGCGTGCCGGACAACCTACCTGCCTTGCAGCGCCCAGATGACGAGCGCCGCGATCACGGCGAGCGCCGCAACGAACATGATCAGATCGGCTTTCTTCACCTTTCCCGGCTGCTGGTAGTTGAAGCCCATCACGCCTCCTGGAGCCGGTAGTACTCGCGGAACTTCTCCGGGGAGAGCCAGTAGATGTGCTGGCGAACGGTGGAGGCGTACGTGCGGGCGTCGGCGCCGTCTCGACACGCTCGCTCGGCGACGACGGCCCCGGAGGGATCGATGATCGAAACGCGCCACCCCTGCTCTGTTTGATCGACCTCGACGCCGAATCCGTTCTCGCCGACGGCCACTGCCCCGCGTCTTCTCATCCCTGGGTGACCAGGTTCCGCTCGAGCCGATCGAGCGCGGCCTTCAAGCCACCCACGACCGACCCGGCATGCAGCGTGAACTCGGGACGAAGGTCCGCGATCTGTTCCAGAGCTTGCTCGAGCTTCGTGCCGAAGAGCTCCGCTTCGCGCAGGGCGTTCACCAGCGTGACCGCGTAGTCGGCTTGGAACGGCTCACCGTCCCACGGGCATCCACCTCCGGACGCGACCACCTGCTCGACCATGAAATCGCGTCCGTCTCGCTTGCAGGTTCCTGTGATCCTCACGCGTTCTCCTTCTGTGTCGCGAGCTCCAAGACGCGGTCGGCGAGCTCGAACGGGTCGACCGGGCGGACGAACCATGCGTCTGCTCCCGCCCATCTCGCGAGCCAAGCATCGTGCTTGCGCTCGAGCAGGATCATGATGATGCCCGTGTAGGGGTCGTTGTCGTCGCGGAGCGCCTTCGCCAGCGCGAACGCGCCCGCTCGCGACGCGATCTCGTCGGCGACGACGACATCGGGACGGTCGCGCAGCGCGGCCTTGATGCCGAGCTTGCCGTCCTTCGCCGCGCGGAACCGCAGCTCGGTGCCGAGGCGGCGTTCGATACTGCGGATCGCCAACGCCATGAGCTCGCGCGAAGCCGGATCGGGCGACACGAGCAGGACCTCCACGCGCGGCATCTTACCCGACCCCGACCTGCGGATAGCCGTTCGAGATTGCCCCACACCGGGGTGCCCGCTACCCTTCACGACGACGAGCCGCTCTGGCGGCTACGTCAACCGGGTCGGTCATCGATCGAGAGCGTCAGTGGGGAGAGAAGCCGTGGAGCGCACCGAAAAGGCCATCGTGGCGGAGTTCATCGGGACGTTCGCGCTGATCTTTTTCGGAGGCGGTTCGGTGATCCTGGCCAGGAACAACCAGCTCGACCTCGTCGGCGTCGCGTTGGCACACGGGTTGGTCATCGGGGTCTTGGTGTCCCAGATGGGACACCTCTCCGGCGGCGTCTTCAATCCCGCCATCCAGATCGCGCTGTGGGTCACGGGGAAGATGCCGAGCGCGCGAACAGGCGCCTATCTGGTGGCCCAATTCGCGGGCGCTGTCGCCGCTGCCTACCTGTTGAAGTACCTCGTGCCCAAAGACTTCTTCGACTCCGGGATCGGGGGCGCCGTGCAGCTGGCGCCCGGTCTCGCGGTCGGAAGAGCGATCCTGATGGAGGCGGTCGGCACGTTCTTCCTCGTGTGGGCCGTGTTCGCCACGGCGATCGACGATCGCGGACCCTTCGCGAAGACCGCGGGCCTGACGATCGGTCTCACGCTCTCGTTCGGGATCCTCGCCCTCGGTCCATGGACGGGAGGGGCGTTCAACGTCGCCAGGTGGTTCGGCCCAGCGCTCGCCACGGGGCGATGGACCGACTGGTACGTGTGGATCGTCGGCCCGATCGCCGGAGCGATCATCGCCGGGGTCTCGTACTGGTACCTGTTCCTCAGAGGCAGGGAGCCGGCGACTCCCTGAGGGCCGGGACCTGACGATCGACATCTACCTGGACGGCGCATCGGCCACACCGCTCCTGCCGGCGGCGCGCGAGGCGTACGTCGCCGCTCTCGATGTGTTCGGCGATCCCCTCAGCATCCACGCTCCCGGACGCGAGGCACGTCGTCTGCTCGACGGATCTCGCGCGACCATCGCCGATGCGATCGGTGCCCAGCCGGACGAGATCGTCTTCACGAGCGGAGGGACGGAGTCGGTCGCCCTCGGTATCGGTGGCGGCGTGCGGGCGATGCGGGAGCTGGGCAACCGGGTCGTGGTCGGCGCTGTCGAGCATCCCTCGGTCGGTGGTGCCTGCAACGTCCTGGAGAGCGACGGATTCGAGGTGGCCATCGTTGCGGTGGATGAGTTCGCGCGGATCGACATGGATGACTACGTGGCTCAGATCCGCACGTCCGGCACACTCCTCGCGAGCATCCAGCACGCGAACCACGAGGTCGGAACCATGCAACAGGTGGGCGAGGCCGCACGATCGGCTCGTGAGGCCGGCGTCCGGTTCCACACGGACGCATGTCAGACCGTCGGTCGTTTGCCGGTGAACGTCGAAGCGCTCGGCGTCGACCTCCTGTCGATGTCGGCGCACAAGTTCGGCGGCCCCGCCGGCGTCGGTGCCCTCTACGTTCGGCGGGGGGTCGGCGTCGCCGCCCACCCATGCGGCGACGACCGCGAACGCAAGCGTCGGTCCGGCATGGAGAACATCCCCGGGATCGTCGCGATGGCCGCCGCCGTCACCGCCTCCCTCGCGACGATGGCGGATTCGGCTGCCACGCAGTGGACGCTCACGGCGATGCTGCGTGACCGGCTCGCGAGCGATGTTCCGGGGGTCCATGTGTGGGGTCACCCGACCCACCGCACACCGAACATCGTCTGCTTCAGCGTGGATGGCGTCGACCCAGCCATCTTGATGATGGCCCTCGACGAGCGGGGCCTGCACGTCGGCGCGGGCTCGTTCTGCAGCGGTCAGCCCACCGATCCATCTCCGGTCCTCGAACGGATCGGCGCTCCGGGAACATCGGGGTTCCGGATCGGCCTCGTTCCCTCGACGAACGAGGCCGACATCGACTCGCTGCTCGAAGCGCTTCCCGGCGTGGTTCGTGAGCTTCGAGACGTGGAGCAGGAGTCCTCGCGCGCGCTCTCCCGATATCGACGACCCGAGGTCTGAGCCTCGCTACGACACCGTCCAGGTGTCGCCACTCGACAGGAGCTTCTCGAGGTCGCCCCTGCCGAGGCGTTCGGTGGCGGCTTGCACCTGAGCGGCGATCGCTTCCCCGTACACCGGCCGCTCGAACTCCCGGAACACACCGATGCACGTCGGCTCGGTCGGCCCATGGGAGACGTGGGCGAGCGCGAACGCGAGGGACGGGCGACCGTGGACGTCGTGCACCACGATCCGGTCCTCGGTCACCTCGGACGTGTTCGCGATCACGAGCCGACCGTTCTCTCCCACGGCGACGCACCGGTTCCCCTCGTCGAACACGATCGGTTCGCCGTGCACCAAGCGGATCTGGTTGTGGGCGCCCTGCGGTTTCTCGCGCAGCAGGTCGAACGCGCCGTCGTTGAACACGTTGCAGTTCTGGTAGATCTCGACGAACGACGTTCCGTCGTGGGCGGCGGCTTGGCGAAGCACGCCGGTGAGGTGCTGGCGGTCATTGTCGATCGTGCGAGCGACGAACGTGGCCTCCGCGCCCAGCGCCACCGCGATCGGGTTGAACGGGTGATCGACCGATCCGAACGGCGTCGACTTCGTGACCTTGCCTTCTTCGCTGGTCGGCGAGTACTGGCCCTTCGTCAGTCCGTAGATCTGGTTGTTGAACAGCAGGATCTTCAGGTTCACGTTTCGGCGGAGCGCGTGGATCAGGTGATTGCCACCGATCGACAACCCGTCGCCGTCGCCGGTCACGACCCACACGTTGAGGTCGGGGTTCGCCGTCGCCAGACCGGTGGCGAGCGCCGGCGCACGGCCGTGGATCCCGTGGAACCCGTAGGTGTCGACGTAGTAGGTGAAGCGGCCGCTGCAGCCGATGCCCGACACGAACACGGTGTTGTGCGGCTCGATACCGAGCTCGGGAAGCAACCCTTGCACCGCCGACAGGATCGCGTAGTCACCGCATCCCGGACACCAACGGACTTCCTGATCGGATGTGAAGTCCTTCTTGGTGAGAGTGCTCACTCCGCCGGTCACGGTGTCGCCGCCCCGGCCTGCTTCGGTCGTCTCAGGCATCGAGCATCTCCATGATCTCGTGTTCGAGCTCCTCGGCGAAGATCGGGATCCCCTTCACCTTGGTGAAGCTCTTGGCGTCCACCAGGAACCGAGCCCGGATCAACATCGCCAGCTGACCCATGTTGAGCTCAGGGATCACGATCTTGCGATAGGCGCGGACGACATCGCCGGTGTTGGGGGGCAGCGGATTCAGGTAGCGGAGATGAGCGACCGCAACCGAACGACCTCGCTCGCGAACCCGGCGTGCCGCGGCCCGCGTGGTGCCGAACGTCGAGCCCCAGCCCAGCACGAGGAGCTCGGCATCGCCATCGGGGTCATCGACGTCGAGCAAGGGCACGTCCGCGGCGATCCCCGCAACCTTCGCGTGGCGAAGCGTCGTCATCCGCTCGTGGTTCTCGGCGTCGTAGCTGATGTTGCCGGTGCCGTCCTCGCGCTCGAGACCGCCTATCCGGTGCACGAGTCCCGGCGTACCGGGCTTGGCCCACGGCCGGGCGAGTTTCTCGTCGCGCGAGTAGGGCTCGAACCCCTCGCCGTTCGCGTGGGCGAAGTTCGGATCGATCGTGGGCAGCGAGGAGACGTCGGGGATCCGCCACGGCTCCGACGAATTCGCCAGGAACGTGTCGGAAAGCACGATCACGGGTGTGCGGTAGCGCACCGCGATGCGCACCGCCTCGAAGGCGATCGCGAAACAGTCGGACGGCGAGGCAGGAGCGAGGATCGGCATCGGTGAGTCACCGTGTCGTCCGAACATCGCAGGCAGGAGGTCGCTCTGCTCGGTCTTCGTCGGCATGCCGGTAGACGGACCCGCGCGCTGGACGTCGATGACGATCATCGGAAGCTCGGTGATGACGGCAAGACCGAGCGTCTCCGCCTTCAGGTCGAGGCCCGGTCCGCTCGTGCCGGTGACCGCCAGGTGGCCGGCGAACGCCGCTCCGAGCGCCATGTTCGCCGCCGCGATCTCGTCCTCGGCCTGCAACGTGATGACGCCGAAGTTCTTGAGCCGGGACAGCTCGTGCAAGAGCTCGGAGGCCGGCGTGATCGGATAGCTCGCGTAGAAGAGGGGCAGCCCCGACAACTCGCCTGCCGCGACGAGACCCCACGCGAGCGCGGTGGATCCGGCGATGTTGCGATAGGTGCCGGGCTCCGCCGGAGCGGCTTTGACCTCGTAGGACTGCGCGAACAGCTCCGTCGTCTCGCCGAAGTTGAAACCGGCCTTGAACGCCGCGACGTTCGCATCGAAGATCTCCGGCCTGCCGCCGAACTTGCGCTCGAGCCACTTGATGGTGGTCTCGGTGGAGCGGCCGAACATCCACGACAGCAGGCCCAGGGCGAACATGTTCTTCGCCCGTTCGGCTTCCTTCTTGCTGATGCCCAGATCTTCTGTGGCACGAACGGTGATCGAGGTCATCGGCACGTTATAGACCCGGTACCCATCGAGCGTGCCGTCGGTGAGCGGGTCGCCGGTGTAGCCCGCCTTCTCGATGTTGCGTTGGGTGAACGCATCCTCGTTCAGGATGATCGTCCCGTCCTTCTCGACCGTGTGCAGGTCGGCCCGCAGTGCGGCGGGGTTCATCGCGACGAGGACGTCGGCGTGATCGCCGGGTGTCGTGACGTCGGTGGACGCGAACTGGATCTGGAACGCCGACACACCGTGCACGGTCCCTGCCGGCGCTCGGATCTCGGCGGGGAAATCGGGGAGCGTCGCGAGGTCATTGCCGAGGACCGCGCTTGCACTGGTGAAGCGGTCTCCCGTCAGCTGCATCCCGTCGCCGGAGTCTCCGGCGAACCGGATGACGACGTGTTCCTTCTCCTGGACGGTCTTCGTCATGCCTCTCGAGGCCCGGAGGCCGTAGCTCCTTCGCGTTCGAACGGATCCAGGTGCACACCTAGCCTAGCGCGGCTGCCGTGATGCGCAGGCGTACCGGCGCACATTCTCAGCGCTTGCGGCCCCCGCCCCTCAGCGCTTGCGGCCGCGCTCGATCTGGCGGATCCGGCGAACCATGCCGTCCATCAGCTTGAGCGCCACCTGCGGGTCATCTTGGATCAGACGCGTCAGCGTCCGACGGAAGAGCCGAAGGACCCGCATCGGCGTCGCGGCAACGATGCTGGCGGTGCGCTCACCGCCGTCGATCGCCGACAGCTCGCCGAAGAAGTCCCCCGGAACGACGCTGCCGACCGTCCTGTCCCCGCGGACCACCTTCCCCTGTCCTTCGAGCACCACGAAGAGCGCCTCTCCGGGTTCACCCTCGCGGACGATGGATTGTCCGGATGTGAAGTCGAGCTCATCCGCCTCGCCCGCGAGGCGTTCCAAGTGCTTCGAGCTCAAGCCCACGAAGAGGGGGACGCCGGCGAGCGCGTTGGCAGAGCGACGCCGGGTTCGGCGGGGGCGCTGCTCGGGCTGGCGCCCGCCGATCGGCGGCCCGCCCGGGCGCAGCAATTCAGGAAGTCCGTTCGTCATCACCGCAGCCTAACCGGCCCGCAGCGCTCATCCAACGTCGGTCCGTGGTCGCGCTTCACGACCTGCAGTTATGGTTTCCGGCATGGATACGTTGGAGCGCCTTCGGGCGTCGTTCGCCGACCGCATCGTCATCCTCGATGGCGCATGGGGCGTCCTGCTGCAAGGGCGAGGGCTGACCGAGGAGGAGTTCCGCGGCGAGCGCTTCAGCGATCACGACCGCAGCGTGAAGGGTGATCCCGACCTCCTCAACCTCACGCAGCCGGACATCGTCAGCGAGATCCACCGAGCGTATCTGGAGGCCGGGGCCGACGTCACCACGACCAACACATTCACGGCAACCTCGATCGGTCAGGGCGACTACGGCCTCGCGGATGCCGTCTACGACATGAACGTGGCGGGCGCTCGTCTCGCGAAAGAGGCCGCCGCCGAGTACGAGGATCGGCTGGTCGCCGGGTCGGTCGGCCCGCTGAACGTCACGCTCTCTATGTCTCCCAAGGTCGAGGACGCGTCTTTCCGAACCGTCGCCTTCGACAAGGTGTACGAGGCCTACGCCGAGCAGATCCGTGGCCTGAAGGACGGCGGCGTCGATCTTCTCCTGATCGAGACGATCTTCGACACACTGAACGCGAAGGCCGCGATCGCGGCCGCGATCGACGTCGCCCCCGAGATCCCCCGATGGATCTCGGTCACGATCGTCGACCGGAGCGGGCGAACGCTCTCCGGTCAGACGATCGAAGCCTTCTGGACGTCGATCGAGCACGCCGAACCCGCCGTCGTCGGCGTGAACTGCTCGCTCGGCGCCTCGGAGATGCGCCCCTATATCGAGGATCTCGCCCGTGTCGCCCCGGTTCCCGTGAGCTGCTATCCGAACGCTGGACTCCCGAACGCGTTCGGCGGTTACGACGAGACGCCGGATGTGACCTCAGAGCTGCTCGGGGGCTTCGCCCACGACGGCCTCGTGAACCTCGTCGGCGGGTGCTGCGGCACCACCCCCGACCACATCCGGGCGATCGCGGCCGCCGTGAGAGACGTGGCGCCGCGGCCGATCCCGAACATCGACGAGCGCGTCACGACCTTCAGCGGGCTCGAGCCGTTCCGCATCACACCGGAGACCGGGTTCGTGATGGTCGGTGAGCGAACGAACATCACCGGCTCCAAGAAGTTCCGCCGCCTGATCGACTCCGGCGACTACCAGGCCGCCGTCGAAGTCGCTCTCGATCAGGTGCAGGGAGGGGCGAACATCCTCGACGTGAACATGGACGCCGATCTGATCGACGGCGAGCAGGCGATGACGACCTTCCTCAACCTCATCGCAACCGAGCCGGAGATCGCGCGGATCCCGGTGATGGTCGACAGCTCGAAGTGGTCGGTGATCGAAGCCGGGCTCAAGTGCCTCCAGGGCCGGGGCATCGTGAACTCGATCAGCCTGAAGGAAGGTGAAGCCGACTTCCTCGAGAAGGCTCGGCGCGTGAAGCGCTACGGGGCCGCCGTGGTCGTCATGGCGTTCGATGAAGAGGGCCAGGCAGGAACGGTCGAACGGAAACTCGAGATCTGCGAGCGCGCATACCGGCTGCTCACGCAGGAGGCCGGCTTCGATCCCTCCGACATCATCTTCGATCCCAACATCCTGGCGATCGCCACTGGCATCGAGGAGCACAGCCGGTTCGCGAAGGCCTTCATCGAGGCAACGCGCGACATCAAGCAGCGCTGCCCAGGTGCGAAGGTCAGCGGGGGCGTCTCGAACCTGAGCTTCTCGTTCCGAGGGAACGAACCGGTGCGACAGGCGATCCACGCCGCGTTCCTCTACCACGCGCGCCAAGCCGGCCTCGACATGGCGATCGTGAACGCGGGTCAGCTGCCGGTCTACGACGACATCGACAAGGACCTGCTCGAGCACGTCGAGGACATCATCTTCGACCGGCGACCCGACGCGACCGAGCGCATGGTCACGTTCGCGGAAACGGTCAAGGGCGGCGGCGTCGTTCGTGAGCAGGACCTCACGTGGCGCGAGGGTTCGGTCCAAGCGCGACTTTCCCATGCGCTCGTGCACGGGATCGATGAATACATCGAGTCGGACACCGAGGAGGCGCGCCAGCAGTACGACCGACCGCTCGAGGTGATCGAAGGTCCCCTGATGGACGGGATGAAGATCGTCGGCGATCTCTTCGGCGCCGGGAAGATGTTCCTGCCGCAGGTCGTCAAGAGCGCTCGCGCGATGAAGAAGGCGGTCGCCTACCTCGAGCCGTTCATGGAGGAAGAGAAGCGGTTGCTGATCGCCGGGGGTGGCACGGCCAAGCCGCAAGGGCGGCTCGTGACGGCGACAGTCAAGGGCGACGTGCACGACATCGGGAAGAACATCGTCGGGGTCGTCCTCGGCTGCAACAACTATGAGGTCATCGACCTCGGAGTGATGGCGCCCGCCGACCTGATCTTGGATACCGCGGTCAGGGAACACTGCGACATCGTCGGTCTCTCGGGTCTCATCACGCCGTCCCTCGACGAGATGGTGAACGTTGCCAAGGAGATGGAACGGCGTGGATTGAAGCTCCCGCTCCTGATCGGCGGAGCGACGACGTCCCGACAGCACACCGCGGTGCGGATCGCTCCCGCCTACTCCGAACCCACCGTGCACGTGATCGACGCGTCGCGCGTCGTCGGGGTCGTCTCTGCACTGCTCGACCCCGCCCGGAAGATCCAACTGGACCAAGAGAACCGCGAGCTGCAGGAACGGCTCCGCGCGCAGCATGCCGAGCGCGAGAAGACCCCGCTGCTGCCCTACCGCCGGGCGCTCGAACGACGCATGAAGATCACGTGGCGGAGCGAGGACATCGCCGAGCCGTCGTCCTTGGGCAGGAAGGTCGTGGAACCCTCGATCCCCGAGCTGCGGCCGTTCATCGATTGGACGTTCTTCTTCACGGCGTGGGAGCTCAAGGGTCGCTACCCCCAGATCCTGGACCATCCCAAGCACGGCGCGGCCGCTCGAGAGCTCCTGCAGAACGCGAACGAGCTCCTCGACGAGATCGTGGCAGACGAAGCCATCCAGGCGCGGGGCGTCTTCGGCTTCTGGCCGGCGCACGCCGAAGGAGACGACGTGGTGCTCGGCAACGGCGTGACGTTCCCGATGCTGCGCCAGCAAGCGGACAAGGGCGACGACCGCCCGAACCGGTCACTCGCGGACTTCATCGCGCCCGACGAAACGGGACTGACCGACCACATCGGGGCGTTCGCCGTCACGGCCGGGCTCGGCGCGGAAGAGCTCGCGAAACGCTACGAAGCCGAGCACGACGATTACCGCGCGATCATGGTGAAGGCCCTTGCCGACCGGCTCGCGGAGGCCTTCGCCGAGTACCTCCATCAGCACGCCCGGATCGCGTGGGGCTACCAGCTAGAGCCGGAGTCGAACGAGGAGCTCTTGGAGGAGAAGTACCGAGGCATCCGGCCGGCCTTCGGCTACCCCGCGTGCCCGGATCACTCGCTGAAGCGCCGGCTCTTCGACCTGCTGTCAGCGCGCGACGAAGGGATCGATCTGACGGAGAGTTACGCGATGATGCCTGCGGCGAGCGTCAGCGGCCTGTACTTCGCCCATCCCGAAGCCCGCTATTTCAACGTGGGACGGATCGGCAAGGATCAGGTCGAGGATTACGCACGCCGTCTGGGCGAGAGCGTGGGAGAGGCCGAGCGCTGGCTCCGGCCGAACCTGTCGTACGACCCGGACTGACCGGGCTAGTGGAACGAGTTGCCGCAGGCGCAGCCGCCCTGAGCCGCGGGGTTGTCGATCGTGAAACCGGACTGCTCCAGCGAATCGACGAAGTCGACGGTCGCCTCTGACAGGTAGGGAGCGCTCATCTTGTCGACGACGAGCCTCACGCCGTGCTGCTCCGCGGTGGCATCCTTCTCGGTGACCTGGTCGTCGAGGTACATCGCGTATCGAAGGCCCGAGCACCCGCCGGGTTGCACGGCGACACGCAGGGCGATGTCATCGCGGCCCTCTTCGACGAGGAGCTCTTTTACCTTGCCCGCTGCGGACTCGGTCAGCGTGATCATCGTTCCTCCGGGGTAGGGTCGGTTGGTACCTGCACCAATGGTAGCGCAGACGAGGGGGAATCCGACCCCTGCGGTCGATATTCCCCTACCCCGGCTGCCCCACCAGCTCCTCGACCTTCTCGGCGAGCTCGGACGCGACCTGTTCGACGGATCGACGAGCGTCGTGCAGCGCGGATGCAGTCCCGACCCGTTCGACCAATGAAACGACGGTGGCCCCGGGAAGGGTGATCTCCGCTCGTCCGCAGACGATCACGACGGGAACCCTGCCGAGCTCGGCCGCCCGAAGGATCCCCGCCGGCACTTTGCCTCGGAGCGATTGCGCGTCGAGCGACCCCTCACCCGTTATGACTAGGTCGGCCTTCGAGAGACGTTCCTCGAAGCCCACCGCTTCCATCACGACCTCGATCCCGGGTCGCAGCCGCGCTGCGCAGAACGCCAACAGGCCGAACCCCAGCCCGCCCGCGGCGCCGGCGCCGGGCTCGTCGTTGCGCGAAACGCCGAGGTCGCGCTCGACCACCGCCGCCAGGTGACCGAGCGCCCGGTCGAGGAGCAGCACGTCTTCGGGGGTCGCGCCCTTCTGGGGGCCGAACACGGCACTCGCACCCGAAGGCCCGGTCAACGGGTTGTCCACGTCGGTCGCGCCGATCACGCGCACGTGACCGAGTCGCGGATCGAGGTCGCTCGCATCGATCCGGACAAGATCCACCAACGCCGCACCCCCCCGGCGGAGCTCGCGTCCGTGAACGTCCAGGAACCGGATCCCGAGGGCCGCGGCCATCCCTGTCCCACCGTCGTTCATCGCACTGCCGCCTAAGCAGACGAGGAGCCGATCCGCGCCGGCTTCGAGCGCCTCACGCATCAGCTCGCCGGTTCCGACAGAGGTCGCGCGCCCAACATCGCGGCGCGCGCTCGAGATCAGGGCCAGGCCGGACGCGCTCGCGCATTCGACGACCGCCACGCGATGACCGTCGTCGATCAACCCCAGGGGAGCCTCCACCGGATCGCCAAGAGGACCCGTCACGCGGATCGTTCGCGTGGTTCCGGCGCCCGCCGCGACCATCGCCGCGAGGGTTCCCTCGCCGCCATCGGCCATCGGCACGAGGTCGAGATCGTCGGTGGGACGCACCCGTCGCCAACCCGTTTCGATCGCCTCAGCCGCTTGCTGAGCACTCAGCGTTCCCCGGAACTTGTCGGGGGCAACCAGGATGCGCATCCAGCGAATGTACAATCCCCGCCGGCGCGGGCGGAAGGAACGGAAGGCCCGGAACGCCGACGCCGGCGAGGATCGGCGACCAGACGACGCGAGGAGAGCCGGCGACGTGAGCCTCGGATGGGAGACGTTGCTCGGCGTCGCGCACGCCGAGCGACAGCGCTTCGGCAGGACCATCCAGTACGCCGATCCCGAGACCTGGGAGAAACCCAGTGCCTGCGACGGGTGGTGGAACCGGGACGTGGTCGCCCACCTGGCCGCCCAGGACACGGCCGCCGCACAGCTGATGAAGGGGGACGCCGCCGAAGAGCTTGAGGAGTACCGCGCCTCTCTGGGCGACGCGGAATTCTCCGTCGACGGGTTCAACGCGCTCACCGTGGACCGGCGCTCGGCCACTCCCCAGCGCGAGCTCTTCACCACCTGGGGGCAAGCGGCCGAGGCCTTCTTGGCGTACGCCGGGCTTCTGTCGGAAGAGGATCGGCAGCAGAAGCGGTTCCCCTGGCTCGCCGGCGACATCCCTGGCCGCTATCTCATCCAGTCGCGACTCATCGAATGGTGGATCCACGGGGAGGATGTCCGCGCGACGAACGGGTTGGGTCCCCAGTGGGAGCACTGGCCCATCCATCTCACGATCGATCTCGGCGTTCGGATGTTGCCGTGGTCGCTGGGGCGCGCCGGCTTCGACTTCTCCGGACGAACCGTCAGCATCCAGGTCGGTGGCGCCGGGGAAGGCTCCTGGCACTGGGGCCTGGGCACGGGCGAGGTGCCGCTAGAGCACCGAAAGCCCGACGCGACCATCCGCGGACGAGCACCGCAGCTCGGGCTCGTCGCCGGACAGCGGCTCTCGGCCGACGACGTCCTGGGATCGGGGCTCGTCGTGCTCGGCGGCGACGAGTGGCTCGCAGAGACGATCCTGCGCACCATCCGGGCATACCCCTAAGAACCCATCGACCCTCCCGCGCGTACACCTGACGAGTACCGTGCTGCGCATGCGGATCCACGAACCCGATCGATCGGACGCTGCCCTGATGGCCGCGTTCGCCGCTCACGACGAAGGGGCGGCTGCGACGCTGTATCAACGCTTCGCGTCTCGGATCTACGGGCTCGGGATCGTCATGCTCGGCAGCGACGCGGCTGCACAGGATCTCGTACAGGACACCTTCGTGAAGCTCTGGAGGAATGCTGACAGGTTCGACACTTCTCGAGGCAAGCTCGAGACCTGGGTGCTGCTCGTGGCGCGCTCGCTTGCCATAGACTCCCTCCGGCGGCGGGTGCTCGAATCCAGGTCGCTGGAAGCCTCGGGCAGACCTCGGGAAGCCGACCCCGACGCCGGCCCAGAGGAGCTCGCGGCAACCGGCGACATGGCCGAGCGCGCTCGCCGCGCGATGCAGCGACTCTCGCCCGAGCAGCGGGGTGCGCTGGAGCTCGCGTACTTCGGTGGGCGCACCAGCGCCGAGGTCGCCGAGATGGAGGGGATCCCGGTCGGGACCGCGAAGACGCGGATCCGTTCGGCCCTCCTATTCCTCCGAGAGGCGATGGCCGGGGAGCAACAACATGACGACATGTGACGAGGTTCGCGAGCGGCTCACCGAGCACGTGCTCGGTACGCTCGACGACGTCGAGGATCTCGCTGTACGCAAGCACCTACGAGGCTGCGCGGGTTGCCGACAGGAGCTCGTCGCGCTCGGCGACGGGATGGCCTTGTTCTCTCTCGCCGCTCACGACCGCACCCCACCGCCCGAGCTGGAGGACCGGGTCCGCACGGTGCTCGAACAGGAATGGAGCGAAGCTCGCCCGGCCGTCCGTGATCGTCCGATCCGTGCGTGGCTCGCCGCTGCCGCGGCCATCCTTGTCGTCGTTGCCTCACTCTCGTGGGCGCTCGTGCAACACCATCAGGCTTCCGTGGCCACAGCCGACGCTTCGAGCTACGAACAGCTCCTGAACAGCCTGGGAGGCAAGGAGTTCCGTCTCGGTCCCTTGCAGGCGGCCCGTGGCACGACCGTCGAGGGGACCGTCGTTGCGTACGACTCGAGCCACAACCAATCGTGGGTCGCCGTGTTCGTCCGCGCGCCCGGATCTGCGGGCGTGGCCAGCGCTGCGCTCTCCGCCTCCGACGGACGCTCGATCCCGCTCCCGCCGCTGAAGATCGCCGATGACGGCGCGGGCTCGACCTGGTTGGTGACGGCGGCGAACCTGGAGCAGTTCGATCGGATCACCATCACTGCTCCGGACGGCTCGGTACTCGCGACCGCGCAACTCGACGCGGCGTGAGCGCAGGGTAGCGCGCAGCGGATCGAGGTTCAGCGGGTCACGACGAGTCGGTGCACCGGCCGGGGGTATGCCCCGAACCGGTACTTGTACGCGTAGTCGCCTTTCAGCAGGTCGAACGCCGAACACCCCTGCTCGATCGCTGAACGGATGTCCTCGGCCACCAGGACCATCCCCGGCGCCAGATGTTGCAGCTCGCGATCGAACGCCGAGTTGTAGAGGAAGAACGTGTCTCCGAAGCAGAAGCCGATCGTGCCGGCCGCTCTGACCCCCCCGACTTCGATGAACGAAAGTCGAAACACGCCCCCCGGCATGAACGCGGCGCCGAGTCGCCGGAAGAAGATCTCCATCCCCGGCTGCATGAACACGCCCTTCGGACCTTCGCTCATGCGGTGGAGCTCGACGAAGCGGTCGAGGAACTCGACGAGCGTTTCGGGCGTGGCGGTGACGATGCGGTAGGCGCCGGCTTCCGCCTCGAGCTTCCTCGCTTTGCGTTTGATCTCGTGGCGGAGCTTCGACGGCAGGCCCTCGAGATACGCGTCCCACGATGGTTCGAGCCGGAGGTATGGCGCCACTCCGTTCTGGTCCTCGGTTTCTTCGACCGTGAGGCCTTGTGCCGACGCGCTGTCTCGCAACAGCCCGAGCCATGCGTTGTCGACGACCAGCCCGCGCAGATCGGCGCCGGCCCAGTCCTCACGGGTGAGGAGTGCGGCCCACAGCTCCTTCGCGATCACCTCTTGCTCGCCGGGGAGCCCCACCGGGCCCATGTAGTCGGTGACTTCGGTCCCCCCGAGGAACCGGAGGATGTCGCCGATCCTCTCGAAGGCGGCGGCTCCTACTTGCGTCCCGTCGTCCGTCTCCGCGAACGCCAGGAGGAGGTGCTCAGGACGTTCTCCGAACTCCTCCCAATACAGCTTCAGGTACTCGGGGGTGTGGAAGAACGTCCCAGCCGGATCGGCATCGACGAGCTCGGCCCAGTCACGCCGCTGGAAGTCCCGCCCGTCTTCTGAGAACACGATCCGCATGCCGCGCCAATGCTACGGGCCTGCGTCGAACGAAGGAGTGGTGCTAAGCCACCGTGTGCGGCTGGGAGCCGCTGGCTGCGCCGGCGCCGTCAAGTGCTTCCTGCAACACATCCCAGGCCAGCACCGCGCACTTGATACGGATCGGGTACTTCACGACGCCCTTCAGGGCAACGAGGTCGCCGAACGTGGCCTCTTCCGGCTCCGCCTCCCCCGCCATCATCTGGCGGAACTCGGTCGTCAGGTCGCGCGCCTCGTCGACCGTCTTGCCCTGCACCGCTTCCGTCATCATCGAGGCCGACGACTGTGAGATCGAGCAACCCGCGCCCTGGAACGTGATCGCGGCAACAGCACCGTCGTCGACGTGCGCGTAGACGGTGATCTCGTCACCGCAGAGAGGGTTGTTCGCGGTGTTGTGGAGCTCCGCACCCGGCAGCTCGCGTTTGTTCCGCGGGTTCTTGTAGTGATCGAGGATGACTTCCTTATAGATGTCTTCGAGCGCCACGGTCCCTCCGTCAGAGCGTGAAGATGTCCTCGGCCTTGGCCAGGGCTTCGACCAGAGCGTCGACCTCTTCTTTCGTGTTGTACACGTAGAACGACGCGCGTGCGGTAGCCGCCGTCCCGTACCTCCGCATGACGAGCTGCGCGCAGTGGTGCCCCGCCCGGATCGCGACGCCGTCCTCGTTGAGGATCGTCGCAAGGTCGTGCGGATGAACGTCCTTGTACCAGAAGCTAACCGCCCCACCCCGGATGCTGACGTCCTTCGGTCCGTAGACCGTGACGCCGGCGTCGAGCAGCCGGTCGAGGGCGTAGGCGGTGATCTCCTCCTCGTGGGCGCGCACGGCGTCCATGCCCAGTGCCTCGAGATAGTCGACGGCGGCACCCAGACCGACCTGCTGGGCGATCTGCATCGTGCCGGCCTCGAACTTGTACGGCACGTCGTTCCAGGTGGCATGGTCGTGGAAGACTTCGCGGATCATCTCCCCGCCGCCGAACATCGGATCCATCGCCTCGAGATGCTCGCGCTTCGCGTAGAGCCCGCCGGACGCTGTAGGACCGAGCATCTTGTGTCCGCTGAACGCCAGGAAGTCGCAGTCGAGCGCCGCGACGTCGATCGCGCAATGCGGGGCGAGCTGGGCCGCATCGACGGCCACGAGCGCGCCGACCGCATGGGCCGCATCGATCAACTGTTTGAGGGGCGTGATCGTGCCGAGGGCGTTTGACATGCCCGTCACGCTCAGGATCTTCGTGCGTTCCGTGAGCAGCGATCCCAGCTCGCTCAGGTCGAGCTGACCGTCGTCGGTGAGAGGGATGTACCGAAGCGTCGCACCGGTCACCCGCGAGGTCATCTGCCACGGAACGATGTTGGAGTGGTGCTCCATCTCGGATATCAGGATCTCGTCGCCCGGTTTCAAGAAGGCGCGACCCCAGCCTTGCGCGACCAGGTTCATCGACTCGGTCGTGCCCCGAGTGAACACGATCGTCGCGGGGTCGGCTGACCCGAAGAAGCGGGCGAGCTTCGCCCGAGCTCCTTCGAACAGCTCGGTCGCTTCCTCGCCCAGCTGATAGATCCCACGGTGCGCGTTGGCGTTGTGATTCGCGTAGAAGTCCGACTCCGCCTCGATCACCTGGATAGGCTTCTGCGAGGTCGCTGCCGAGTCCAGATAGACGAGCGGCTTGTCCCCGATCATGCGCGTAAGGATCGGGAAATCGGCACGGATCGCCGCGACGTCCAGCCCGCCAACGTGACCGCTCATCGAAACTCCTTAGCCGTCTTCTTCTTCGGACTCGTCGGCCTCGAGGCCGAGTTCCTGGCGGATGCCCTCGTAGCCCTTCTCCTCCAGCATGTGGGCCAACTCGGCGCCGCCGGACTTCACGATACGACCCTTCATCATGACGTGAACCTGATCGGGGGTGATGTAGTTCAAGATCCGCTGGTAGTGCGTGATCACGAGCACGCCGAGCTCCGGCCCCACGAGCTGCTGGATCCCGGTCGCCACGAGCTTCAGCGAGTCGATGTCGAGACCTGAATCGGTCTCGTCGAGGATCGCGATCTGCGGTTCCAGCACGGCGAGCTGGAGCACCTCGTTCCTCTTCTTCTCTCCCCCCGAGAAGCCCTGGTTCACGTACCGGTTCACCATGGCGTCCTCGATACCGAGCTTCTCCATCTGTTCCTTCATGTGCTTGCGGAACGCGAGGGCGCTCACCTGCTCGCCCTTCACCGCGTTGTACGCGGTGCGCATGAAGTTCACGACCGAGACGCCCGGCACCTCGGTCGGATATTGCATCGCGAGGAAGAGCCCTCGTTTGGCCCGATCGTCGGGCGTGAGTGCGGTGATGTCTTCGCCGTTGAAGACGACCTGTCCTTGCGTCGCGACGTAGCCGGGCCGGCCCATGATCACGTTCGAAAGCGTGGACTTCCCGGAGCCGTTCGGGCCCATCAACGCGTGCGTCTCGCCCTGGCGCACGACGAGGTCGATCCCCTTCAGGATGTGCTTGCCCTCGATCTCCGCATGCAGGCCGCGGATCTCGAGCGTCGCGGGGCTGCCGTTGCCGTTCGTCTCACTCATGTTCGTCACACCTCGATCAGGATGTCGTCGTTCTCGGTCTTCACGTCGTAGACGGCGACGGAGGTCACCGCAGGCAGCGTTCGGGGTTTGCCCGTCTCGAGGTCGAACGTCGACCCGTGCTTCGGGCATTCGATCGTACAGAGGTCCACGTCGACCTCGCCTTCGTCCAGGAAGTAGTGCTCGTGCGAGCAGATGGCGTCGACGGCACGGAATCCGTCCTCGCCCAGATTCACCACGGCGACCAGCTTGTCTCCGAGCGGGAAACGCCGTGCTTCGCCTGTGGGCACATCGGTTGTGCTGCAAATCTTAACGAGCGTCATCGGATCCCCGTCGCCAGCTCTTCTTGGATGGCGAGCTCGGCGTTCTCGCGGACCTGCTCGATCTGCACCCGATCGAGGACCTCCTGGAAGAACCCCGTCACGATCAAGCGCTCCGCCTCTTCATGCGGGATCCCGCGGCTCGTGACGTAGAAGACTGTGTCCTCGTCGACGGGACCGACGCTGGCCGCGTGGCCGCAGCGGACGTCGTTCGCCTCGATCTCGAGGTTCGGGATGGCGTCGGCCTTCGCGTGCTCGCTGAGCACGATGTTGCGAGACGTCTGCATGGCGTTCGTCTTCTGCGCATCTTTGCGCACGTGCACCCAGCCGCTGTACACGGCGCGCGAGTGGTCGCGCAGCGCGCCCTTGTACAACAGGTCGCTGGTGCAGTTCGGCGCGACATGGTCCTGGATCGATCGGTGGTCGAAGTGCTGCTCGCGGTCGGCGAAGAAGATCCCGAGCTGCTCGCTGAAGCCGCCGGTTTCGGCGAGCTCGACCTCGTTCTCGACCCTGGCGAGGTCGGCGCCGAACCCGATCGACAGCGTGCGGATCGAGGCGTCGCGTCCCACGCGGGCTCGCACGACTCCGAGGTGGGTCACGCCCGCGCCCCACTCTTGGATCGAGACGTATCGCACGTTCGCGCCGTCCCCAACGACGATCTCGGTCACCGCATCGCTGAACGCACGTCCCAGATCCGGAGAAGAGAACCGATCGACGAATGTCACCTCGGAGCCCTGATCCGCGACGACGAGCGAGTGCGGGAAGATCGCGGTCCCGTCGGCGTCGAGCCAGGTGAGCGTCTGCAACGGGAGTGCGACGGCAACGTCGGGGGGCACGTAGAGGAAGGTTCCGCCGGTTCGGAACGCGCCGTGCAGCGCGGTGAACTTCGTCCGGTTGGTGGGGACGAGCGAATGCAGATGCGGCATCACGAGGTCGGGGTACTTCTCGGCGGCGAGATCCAGGTCGCACAAGATCACGCCCTGGCTCTCGAGATCCTGGTTCGAGGTGGTCATCGCGATGCTCGATCCGTGTTGCTTGGCCGGGGGCTTGGGGGCTTCTGCGGTTGGGTCGCTTCGGTGCCCCGGCGTGTGCGGCACGAAGGAGAGGTCGAAGCCGGACAGGTCGGTGTAACGCCACTCCTCTGTCTCCTGCGAAGGCACCGGGAGCGCGAGGAACTCCTCGAACGCCTTGGCGCGGAGGGCGCCGATGAAGTCGGGCGCGGAGGGCAGCGCGCCGAGCGCCTGTTCGTCGAAGGTGTCGCTGGTCGTGGTCACAGGTCAAATCCTATCGGACTGGTCGGATTCGCCCCAACTGCGGCGCGACTAGGGTCGCTGGCGTGTCAGACGCTCGGTGTACTATTCGAACAGATGTTCGAGATTGGACAGATGTTCGAGATTGGAAAGAACCAAGGGTGGTGGTCGGGTGAGTGAACTCCGGTCGACGATTGAGGCGCTGCGCGCCGAAACGCTCCCCGACCTGCCTGACGCGCGGATCGAAGAGGACTTCGCTGAGTGCAGCGAGCGGTGGATCTGCTCGAGGTCGAGAGGCTCCGGCGTCTCGCCGAGATGGATCGTCGACGGCTCTACGCCCGGGACGGTCATCTGTCGGCCGCATCGTGGCTCGCGACCGAGCACAAGGTCTCGTGGGGAACCGCCCGCGAGCACGTTCGGATCGCTCGTGCGCTCGAAGAGATGCCCGAGACTCGCCGGGCGCTCGAGAGCGGGGACATCTCGATGTCCACTGTGCGGGTGCTTGCGACAGCTCGCGACGCTGATCCCTCGGCGTTCGAGCGATCCGAGCCGCAACTCGTCGAGGCAGCCCGGATCCACTCGATGCGGGACCTTCAACGCGTCGCATCCTATTGGCGTCAGGGCGTGGAGCGAGAACGAGCTCTTGATGGAGAGGACACGCTTCGAGCTCGCCGCCGTCTCCACGCCTCGGTCTCGTTCCTCGGGATGGTGCGGGTCGACGGCGACCTCGATCCCGAGACGGGCGAGACGTTACTCACCGCACTGCGTGCGGTACTCGACGCCGAGTCCCGATCGCGCGGAGATGACGATGATCGGTCACCGGCGCAACGTCGCGCCGACGCATTGGGCGAGATCTGCCGTCAGTGGCTGGCTTCGTCCGAGCCTCCGAGTGTTGCCGGTGAGCGGCCCCATGTGACAGTCACCGTGGGCGCGGGCGCGATGCATAGCGCCGCGTGCGCACCGGGCGGCGCCGTAGCGATCGAGGCCGCCGCGGACCCATCACAGCTTGGTGGCGGAGACGATCGAAGTCCCAGCGAACTCGACCACATCGGGCCCGTGGATCGCGAGGTGGCGCGCCGGTTGGCCTGCGACGCCTCGCTGATGCGTGTCGTTTTGCGTGGACGCTCAGAGCCGTTAGATGTTGGCCGTCGAACGCCAGTGGTATCGCCGGCGATCCGTCGGGCCGTGATCATCCGAGATCAACATTGCCGGTTCCCGGGATGTGACCGACCGCAGGCGTGTGCGACGCGCACCATGTCGTGCACTGGGCGGACGGCGGAGAGACGCGGCTATCAAACCTCGTGTTGCTGTGCCGTCGTCACCACCGCTTGGTCCACGGCGGGAACGGCTTCCGATTGGCTCTGGAAGACGGACGACCAGTGTTCAGTCGACCCGATGGGTCGAGGCTCGAAGATCGCGCGCCTCCCTGATCTGAAGGGGTTGATGAACCTCTACTCAGGTCACCCAACCGGCACCCGGGACTTGAGTGACACGCGGCGTTGCGAAGCCTGCAGCCTTGATCAGCCGACCGAGCCCTCCATCTGGAGCTCGATGAGTCGGTTCAGCTCGACGGCGTACTCCATGGGGAGTTCACGCGTGATGGGCTCGATGAACCCGTTCACGATCATCGCGGTGGCCTCGACCTCGGTGAGCCCACGGCTCCGCAGGTAGAAGAGCTGGTCTTCGCCGACCTTCGACACTGTGGCTTCGTGACCGAGCGACGCGGTCTCGTCCTCGACCTCGATGTACGGATACGTGTCGGAACGACTTTCGTCGTCAAGGATCAGCGCGTCACAGCGCACGTTCGACTTCGCGTGGTGGGCGTTCGGCTCGACGCGGACCAGGCCTCGATAGCCGGTGCGCCCTCCGTCCTTCGATACCGACTTGCTCGTGATCACGCTCGTCGTGTACGGCGCCGCGTGGATCGCCTTGCCGCCAGCGTCGGTGTGCATCCCCTTGCCGGCGAACGCGACGCTGAGCACCTCGCCGCGAGCGCCCTTGCCGAGCAGGTAGATGGACGGGTACTTCATCGTGATCTTCGAGCCGATGTTCCCGTCGATCCACTCCATCACCGCGTCCTCGTAGGCAGCGGCGCGCTTCGTGACCAGGTTGTAGACGTTGGTCGACCAGTTCTGGATGGTCGTGTAGCGGACGCGCGCGCCCTTCTTCACGACGATCTCGACCACGGCTGAGTGCAGCGAGTCGCTCGAGTAGATGGGCGCGGAGCACCCTTCCACGTAGTGCACGTAGGAGCCCTCGTCGGCGATGATCAGCGTCCGCTCGAACTGGCCCATGTTCTCCGCGTTGATCCGGAAGTACGCCTGCAGCGGGATGTCGACCTGCACGCCGGGCGGCACGTAGATGAAGGAACCGCCCGACCACACCGCCGAGTTCAGCGACGCGAACTTGTTGTCGTTCGGAGGGATGATCGTCCCGAAGTACTCGCGGACGAGGTCGGGGTAGTCGCGCACCGCAGAGTCCATATCGGTGAACAGGACCCCGATGTCGTCGAGCTCCTTCTTGATCTTGTGGTAGACGACCTCGGACTCGTACTGGGCGCTGACGCCGCCGAGGTACTTCTTCTCCGCCTCGGGGATGCCGAGCTTGTCCCACGTGCCCTTGATGTCGTCGGGCAGGTCTTCCCAGTTGCTCGCCTGCTTCTCGGTCGAGCGGATGAAGTAGAAGATGTTCTCGAAGTCGATACCGGAGAGGTCGGCGCCCCACCACGGCATCGGGCGCAACCGGAAGTACTTCAAAGACTTCAGCCGGAACTTGCGCATCCACTCCGGCTCGCCCTTGAGGGCAGAAATCTCCTCGACGACCTGCTCGGACAGACCTCGCTTCGGCTCAAAGACCGCGTGCGACGGGTCCTTCCAGTCGAACCGGTAGCCCTTGCTCAGCTCTTTGAGGTGTTCTTCCTGCGTAACAGACATCTCATCCCCCACGGGGTCGGTACCGCTCAGTCTAGTCGTGACGGTTCTTAATCACACCCCTCAGGTCGGATTCGCCCTCGAAGCCGGGCCGAACACCGATCCCTCCCTCCCCTAGACTCGGCTGGGTGAGCCCCCGATCAGCAGCGCCGACCTCGGCCAGCGCGATGGAGTCGCCGATCGTGGTGGCCTCCAACCGCGGCCCCGTGAGCTTCGAGCGCGACGCCGACGGTCGACTCTTTCCGCGGCGGGGATCCGGCGGGCTCGTTACGGCGCTCGCCGGTGTCTTCGATCGCGACGACGCGGTGTGGCTTTCCGCTGCGATGTCCGACGGGGATCGAGAGGTCGCCGCAGGGGGCCGGGCGATCGAATCGGGTTCCCCGTTGCGATTGCGATTCATCGAGATCCCGCCCGAGCGCTACGACGGCTACTACAACGGCGTCGCCAACGGCCTGCTTTGGTTCGCGCACCATTTCTTGTGGGACATCGCACGGTCGCCGAGCTTCGGTGACGACACTGAGCGAGCGTGGGAGAGCTACGTGGAGGCGAACCGTGCCTTCGCGAAAGCACTCGCAGAAGAACCGGATCCCAACACGGTCTTCCTGGTGCAGGACTACCACCTGTCGCTCGTGCCCGCGATGCTTCGCGAGCTGCGCCCCGAAGCCAAGATCGTCCATTTCTCGCACACGCCCTTCGCCGGGCCGACGTACCTTCGGATCCTCCCGGCGCATGTCCGAGCGGCGATCCTGCGCGGACTCGCCGGGGCAGACGTCGTCGGGTTCCAGGCGCGCATCTGGGTCGAGAACTTCTTGCTGTCGGCGAGGGACGCGCCCGGCATGAAGGTCCTGCGAGGTGGACGACTTTCCGTCGACGGCCGGGCCGCGCTCGTGCGATCGTTCCCCGTCGCCGTTGACGCCCCCGCGATCCGGGACACTGCCGCCGCGCCCGAGACCGTCGCGATCCGCGAAGAGCTGCGCGCCTGGAAGGCCGACGCGTCCCTTCTCCTTAGGGTCGACCGGATGGAACCCTCGAAGAACATCCTCAGGGGATTCCACGCCTTCGAGCTCTTCTTGCGCCGCAACCCCTCGTGGCGAGGCAAGGTTCGCTTCCTGGCGTTGTCGACCCCGTCTCGCGAGGATCTTCCCCCCTACCGCGATTACGCGGACGAGTGCCTGGCCGAGGTCGCCCGGATCAATGGCGAGTTCGCGACCGAGGATTGGGTCCCGATCACCGTGCGGCTCCAGGAGGACTACGCCTTCGCCGTCGGTGCGTACGGGGTGTACGACGCCCTTCTCGTCAACCCCCTCTACGACGGGATGAATCTCGTCGCGATGGAGGGGCCGCTGGTGAACCCGCGGCGTGGCGTGCTCATCCTGTCGCGCAACGCCGGCGCCTTCTCTCGCCTCGGTCGCCACGCGATCGCCGTGAACCCGTTCGACCTGAACGAGTCGGCCGCAGCGATCAAGGCCGCATTGGAGATGTCGGCGGAGGAGCGGCTGCGCCGTTCCCGTGGGCTGCAACGCTCCGTCCTCGCGAACACGCCTCCCGGATGGCTCGCGAGCCAACTTCGGGCGATGGATCTGGCTCGCCCACCCGGCCCGTCTTCTTAACTCAGATCTCCCCGAGGAGCCGGACCAAGCCGGCCGGACCAGCGACGACGACATCGGCGCGCGCCAACAGGTCGTCGGGTGTCTCCGGCCCGTCGACCGCGATCCGCAACGTCCGGATCCCTTTCGCCGCGAGGCTGTCGAGCGCGTCGAACGCCTCCAGGTCGACGAGATCATCGCCCGCGAACAGCACCGCATCGAGATGTCCCTCTTCAGCCTCCCGGATGACGGCCGCGCCCTTGCGCGCGCGTCCGACGGGGACGAGCTCGAGGACCTGCTTGCCCTGCAGGAGCTCGAACCCGGCGCCGCCCGCGATCTCTCGGAGCCGCTGTTCCACGACCTCGAGTGCCTCATCCGGTCGATCGATCCCTCGGGCGTGAACCGCGATCGTCTCGCGTTTGCGCTCGATGCGGAGACCCGGGACGTTCTCGGTCACTCGCGCCACGGCGTCGACGACGTCATCGGCGACCGGAGCACCCCGTTCGAAACCGTAGAGGGGGACCAATCGGACACCGGGAACATCGACGAGCTGCGAGAGCTCGCCAGGCGTGCGTCCCGACACGACGGCGACCATGATCCCCCGCTCCATCAATCGCTCGAGGGCGTCGAGGGCGCCGGGCACAGCCCGCGCGCCGTGTGGCCGTTCCACGATCTCGGCGAGCGTTCCATCGAAGTCGAGGAACACACCCGGGCGCTCGGCGGCACCGATCGAGGCCGCGGCTTGCTCCTGAGGAAGACTTCTCGATCCGCTCACCGATCCGATGCTAACTCGCGACTACACTCGGAGTGGTGGACGCACACAAACGGCCCCTGGCCGCGGTTCGCCCGACTCCCGTGTCGGTGCTTCAGACCCCCGGGACCGCAGAACGACACAGCCAGTTCGCGCCGATCGCGGAGTACGGCTTCCTGTCCGATCGGGAGGTGATGGCCCTCGTCGCCCCGAGCGGGAGCGTCGAGTGGCTCTGCCTGCCGCGCCCAGACTCCGCCAGCGTGTTCGGGGCGATCCTCGATCGCGGCGCCGGGGCGTTCCGCCTCGGTCCCACTGAGCTCCTCGTGCCGGCCGGGCGCCGATACCTCCCGGGCACGAACGTGCTCGAGACGACGTGGCAGACGCGAACCGGATGGCTCGTCGTGCGTGACGCGCTCACCGTCGGACCGTGGCAGGACGGCTCGCGGGACGTCGACTATCGCCGACCCCCCGACGACCATCAGGCGGAGCACGTGCTCCTGCGCGAGATCCGCTGCGTCAACGGAACCGTCGAAGTCGTCCTCAATTGCGAGCCGGTCTTCGACTACGGTCGCACGGACGCAACGTGGGAGTACTCGCACACGGGCTACGGAGAGGCCATCGCCCGGGGCGGCCCCGACGACCCCGAGCTGACCCTCACGACGGACCTCCGCCTCGGTCTCGAAGGACGGTCGGCCGTCGCCTTCACGCGGATGAGCGAAGGTGATCGCGCATTCGTTTCACTCTCGTGGGAGGAAGGGCGCGCGCGCTCGCCGAGAACGAGCGACGAGGCGTGGGCGCGGATGCGACAGACGTCGGACTTCTGGCGCCGCTGGCTGAACACGGGCTCCTTCCCCGATCACCCCTGGCGTGCGCAGCTGCAACGAGCGGCCCTCACCCTCAAGGGTCTGACGTACGCGCCGACCGGGGCTCTCTTGGCGGCGCCCACGACGTCCTTGCCCGAAAGCCCTGGGGGCCAACGCAACTGGGACTACCGATACAGCTGGGTGCGCGACTCTACCTTCGCGCTCTGGGGTCTGTACACGCTGGGCTTTGACTTCGAGGCGAACAGCTTCTTCTATTTCATCGCCGACCAGATCCGCAAGGGCGAACCCCTGCACGTGATGTACGGAGTCGGTGGGGAAACCGAACTTACCGAGACGACGTTGGATCACCTCACCGGATACGACGACGCCCAGCCCGTGCGGATCGGAAACGCGGCCTGGGACCAAGACCAACATGACGTCTGGGGGGCACTCCTCGACTCGGTTCACCTGCATCTTCGATCCGGCGAGTTCGTCTCCGGTGTCACGTGGGAGGGTCTGCGGCGCCAGGTCGAACGCGCCATCGAGCGATGGCGAGAGCCCGATCGGGGGATCTGGGAGGTGCGCGGGGAACCGCAGCACTTCACCACCTCGAAGATCATGTGCTGGGTCGCGTGCGACCGTGGCGTGCGTCTGGCCGAGACGATGGGCAAGCGATCACTCGCAACCCGTTGGCGCCAGGTGGCCGACGAGATCAAGGCCGACGTGCTGGCGCGCGGTGTCGATGAACGCGGTGTGTTCACGCAGGCCTACGACTCAACCGCGCTCGATGCGTCCCTGTTGCTCGCGCTGTTGCTCGGGTTCCTTCCCCCCGACGATCCTCGGATGCGCGACACCGTCCTCACGATCGCCGACGAGCTGAGCGACGGAGGCCTCGTGTATCGGTATCGGGCTGAAGAGGTCGACGACGGGGTTCCCGGTTCGGACAACCCGTTCGCGATCTGCTCGTTCTGGTTGGTTTCAGCGTTGGTCGAGATCGGCGAGCTCGACCGCGCCAGGGACGTGTGCGAGCGGATGCTCTCGTTCGCGAGTCCTCTGGGTTTGTACGCGGAGGAGATCGACCCCCACACAGGACGCCACTGGGGAAACTTCCCCCAGGCGTTCACGCACCTCGCGCTGATCAACGCCTTGATGCACGTGATCCGAGCCGACGAGACCGGAGCGCCTCGTCCCTACCGGATCTTCAAGTGAATCGGGTCGATCACCCGAGCTCCACCGGCGCCCCCACGAGTGAGCCGTACTCGGTCCACGAGCCGTCGTAGTTCTTGACGTTCTGCCAACCGAGCAGCTCCTGCAGGGCGAACCATGTGTGCGACGAACGCTCGCCGATCCGGCAGTAGGCGATGACCTCCTTGTCGGCGGTGATGCCCTCCTCCTCGTACAGCGCCGTCAGCTCCTCGGCCGACTTGAACGTGCCGTCGTCGTTCGCAGCTTTCGACCACGGGATGTTCGCGGCACCGGCGATGTGACCGGGGACCTGCGACTGCTCCTGAGGCAGGTGGTCGGGCGCGAGCTTCTCGCCCCGGTACTCCTCGGGAGAGCGCACGTCGACGAGACCGACCCCGCTCCCGATCTTGGAGAGGACTTCGTCGCGCAGGGCCCGGAGCTGGGGCTGCTCGCTCCCGGTGATCGTGTAGCCGGTCGCCGCGTACGACGGCACGTCGGGCACCAGCTCGCGGCTCTCGAGCTCCCACTTCTTACGGCCCCCGTTCAGCAGCTTCACGTTGTCGAAACCACGGAGCTTTAGAAGCCAGTACGCATAGGCAGCGAACCAGTTGTTGTTTCCGCCGTAGAGGACGACGGTCGTATCGGGCGAGACACCGGCTCCGGAAAGGAGCTGGGAGAAGCCAGCCTGGTCGAGGTAGTCGCGACCGACCTTCGTGTGCAGATCCGTTGTCCAGTTCCACGAGAGTGCGCCGCGGACGTGGCCTTTCTCGTAGGCGGTGGTGTCCTCGTCGACCTCGATCAGACGGATCCCCTGGTCGTCGAGGTGCTCCTCCAGCCAGTCGGTCGTAACGAGTACGTCGGGCTTCGCGTATCCAGTCATCACGTGCTCCCCTCCTGAATTTGCTGGTTCTACCCGAGTTGCACCTGCAACGTCAAGGCGAGGTGCCGGACGGAGGAAGCCTCAGAAGATGCCGAGGGCAGCCTTCGCCTCGTCGGACATCATCTCCGGGCTCCAGGCGGGGCGAAGCACCATCTCCGGTCGAACCTCGTCGATCCCGGGCACGTTCGACACGAACGCCCTCATTTGGTCTTCGATCATCGGCCCGATAGGACACCCCATGGTGGTCAGCGTGTACTGGATGTCCACGCCCCCCTCGGGATCGACCTGCACGTCGTACACGAGACCGAGGTCGACGATGTTGATCCCGAGCTCGGGATCGAACACGTTCTTCATCGCCTCGCGGACCTGGTCTTCGACGGATGGGACACCACCCGCCGGCGCCTCTGGCGCCTCGGATCCATGCTGCTCCACGATTTCCTGTTCCGGCATACGAACCTTCCCGGTCTTCCAGCCCTATCCTTAGGGCTCCAGCTTACCTGTACATGGAAAAGGAGCAGCGGCCGAGACATGCCTCCGATCCGCGCGCTGATCGTCGACGATCACCCGGTGACCCGAGAGGGTCTGCGAACCGCGCTCGAGCTTTCCAAGGACGTCATCGTCGTCGTCGGGGAAGCCTCGAGCGGCGAGGAGGCGATCGAGCAGGCGCGCGACCTCACGCCCGACGTCGTCTTCATGGACGTCCGGATGCCCGGCATGGACGGGATCGAGGCGACCCGGCGGATCCGGCAGGCCGCGCCCTCGACGAAGGTCATCCTCATCACGATCGACGAATCCCGCGGGGCGATCTCCGAGGCGATCCAGGCAGGCGTCTCCGGCTACCTCCTCAAGGACACGTCGCCGGATGCGCTCGTCGATGCGGCCCGCAATGCGGTCGAAGGAAACGCCGTGATCCATCCGCAGCTCACGAAGACGTTCATCGAGGAGATCCGCCTCGGCGAGGCCGAGTCCCCGACGACCACTCCGTTGTCCAAGCGTGAGCGCGAAATCCTCCAGAAGGTCGCCGACGGATCGACGACCAGGCAGGTGGCCACCGACTTGGGCATCTCCCCGCACACCGTGAAGACCCATCTCGAACGTATCTTCGAGAAGCTCGGAGCCAACGATCGCGCGCAGGCCGTCGCGATCGCGATCCGCACCGGCATCGTCCACTGACGTAGGGCGGATGCCTCAACCCGGTCCGCCGGGCGCCGATATGGCAAACGAGATGGTGATCAGCGTCCTGCTCTGTGACACCGACGACCGGATCGCGAGGCTCCAGTACGAGCTCATGATGGCCGGCGGTGACTTCGCCGTGGATGCGACGACCGACGCGTTCCGCGCGGTCGAGGCCGCTGCGCGCGGTCGTCCCGACGTCATCGTCACCGATCTCGGACTCGAGGGTCTCGGCGGAGCTGAGCTCGTCAAGCGGTTCCGTGCGTCATCGCCTTCCTCGAAGGTGATCGCATGGGCGTCCGCACGCGACGCGGCGCGGGTCGCCGAGATCTTGTCCGCGGGCGCCGTGGGCTACCTCGTCAAGAGCGACGGCCCTCCGAAGGTCTTGGCAGCGATCCGCGCCGCCGTGCACGGGGAGGTGACGATGTCGGCAACGGTTGCGTCGCTCGTCAGCGACGAGCTCATCGCCTTCGTCGCTCGGACCGACGAGCTGGAAGCCGAGCTCGAGGAGATGCGCGAGCGCGTCGAGCAGGGCACTGCCTCCAAGAACGAGTTCTTGGCGAACATCTCGCACGAGCTCCGAACGCCCATCACGGTAGCCAAGAGCATCACCTACATCTTGAAGAACCCCGAGGTTCCAGAAGAGGAGCGATCGGGATTCATCGATCGCTTGCAGGCGTCGTTGGACCGGTTGACGCGGATCGTCGACGAGATCATCACGATGGCCGAGCTCGAGCGTGGCGCGTTCGAGCTGAACCTCGTCGACACCGACCTCGCTCCGCTGATCCGCCACGCGGTCGACGAGACTGCTCGACAGCATCCGGCGATCGCGATCGAGGCGCAGATCCCGGAAACCCTGCCCTGGATCGCAGACGGCTCACGCATCTCGTCGGTCGTGCGAGAGCTCGTCGACAACGCCTGCCGGTACTCTCCGCCGGACGTCCCGGTCGAGGTTCGTGCGAGCATCCTGGACCAAGGACTGGTCGTGCAAGTCACGGATCGAGGCGAGGGCCTGCATCGCTCCGTGGCCGCGCAGTCGTTCCAGCGTCCGTTCTCCATCGGGGAGGCCACCCTGCGTAAGGAGAAGTCGGGCGTGGGCGTCGGACTTCATTTGGCGCGCCAGCTGGTGGTCGAGCACGGCGGGATCATGTGGACCGACCCCGTCCCCAACGGCGGGACCCGTGTCTCGTTCTGCATCCCTTCGAACGTCGATGAGAACATCTCCGCCCCACCCGTGGGCGCTGCCTGAACCAGTGGTCGCCGGGGCCATCCCCCAGCGTCTCGGTGGCGCATCCCCCGTCGCGGGGATATCCTCCCGCCAAGGGAGGCCGCCCGGATGCGCAGCAGGGTGCTCGGGGTCGTAATCGCCCTCGCATGTGCGGGGTGCGGTGGTGCCGGTACCCTCGGGACGGCTGGCGTCGTGGCCGGTCCCCCGGTGCTGCGGATCGAGCGCTCTCCAAGTCCGTTCGCCGAGGTGACGATCGGTCCCGTCCAGGCGCTCGTTCCCGATCGGTGGATGCCCGTCGCCTCCGGGTCGGGGGACGTGAGGAATGGATTCACCGCAACTCCCGACCGGCGCGCCTGGGAGCGGATGGATGGTTCCGCCGTCGGTATGGCTGCCACCTGGATCGATGCGACACGGGTCGGCGTTCCATCCGATTTCTACTACCTCGCCGCAACGGGACCGTTGCTTTCGGGTCTCATCCACTCACGCGACTGCCGCAGGGACGCGAGACGGGTCTTCATCGATGATCGACCGAGCTTCCTTTCCGGTCATCCCGACTCGCCCGGAGACTACGTCGCGACCGGACGAGGCAGGTGCGACGTCGCTGGGCAGCTCACCCGATGGGCGTACTTCATCGCCGAACCCGGATACGGGCCGGTGCACCAAGTGGGGATCCCGAGCTCGGGTCTGTACGTCATCGTCGCGATGATGCAGGACTCGCCCAGCGCAGGGGCGACCCTTCGAGGGTTGCTACGGAGCACGCGGTTCGGCGGCGCCGGGATCCGAGACTTCGTGGTCGCGGCACGGCACACTAGCTAACGAGGACTCCGGTCAACGAACGGCGGGCTGACGACGACCGCCTTCGCACGTCGTCCCCGGATATCGACCTCGACGTCGTCTCCGATCTTCACCACGTCTGCCGGTCGGACGTACGCGAGGCCGATCCCCGTCCGCAGCGTTGGTGAGAACGTTCCGCTGGTCACCGCGCCGATCGCTCGGTCGCCCGCGAAGACCTCGTACCCTGAGCGCGGGATGTTGCGGCGCTCGTCCATCCTCAGCCCACGGAGCCGGCTCGGCAGGCCTTCCTCCTGCTGACGCAGCAGCGCCGCCCGGCCGTGGAAGTCCCCCTTGTCGAACGCGACCGCCCACGCCAGCCCCGCCTCGAGCGCCGTCTGTGACTCGAACAGGTCCTGGCCGTAGAGCGGATAGCCCATCTCGAGCCGAAGGACGTCGCGAGCCGCCAGCCCGCACGGTGCTCCTCCGAACGCCGATGCCGCCTGAGTGAGGTCACGCCACAGGTTGAGCGCGATGTCCTGATACGTGAACAGCTCGAACCCGATCTCTCCCGTGTAGCCGGAGCGGGTGACGATCACGGGACGTCGTCGGTATTCGGACTCGGCGCATTGCATGAACGCCAGGTCCCCCGCCTCGGGAAAGAGTTGCTCGACCACTCGGATCGACTCCGGTCCCTGAACGGCGATGAAGCACCAATCCTGGTGGAAGACGAGATGGACCCGTTCCTCCGCCGTCTCCTCCTCGAGCAGTTGCAGGACCCGATGGGCGTTCGCCGCGTTCGGGACGACGAAATACCGGTCCTGCGCCATCCGGTAGACGATCAGATCCTCGACGACCCCACCGTCGTCGTTGAGGACGAGGTTGTAGACCGCCTCCCCGACAGCCGCGCTGGAGAGGTCGTTCGTGACGACCCGTTGGAGCATCCCGAGCGCGCCGCGCCCGCTCACTTCGACCTTCCCCAGGTGGGTCAGGTCGAACAGACCGACACCTTCGCGAACGGCTCGATGCTCCGCGAGCGCCCCCTCGTACTCGATCGGCATCAGCCAGCCGGCGAACGGGCCCATCTTCGCGCCGAGTCGAAGGTGCTCCTGTTCGAGCGGAGAGTGCTTCAGCTCCGGGTCATCGTTCACTGAGGCGAATCCTACGGCGCCTCACGTCCGAGCCACGTCGGAGAACGACGGTAGACTTCCTGTCCGGATGGGTGACGGCTACGACGTAGTGGTGATCGGCGCCGGGACCGGCGGATACTCCACCGCTCTGCGCGCCGCCCAGCTTGGCAAACGCGTCGCCATCATCGAGCGAGACGACCGCCTCGGCGGAACCTGCCTCCTCCGCGGTTGCATCCCGACGAAGGCCCTTCTGCAGTCGGCGGCGGTCTTGGACACCGTGCATCGATCGGCCGAGTGGGGCATCAAAGCCGACGGCGAACCTGATTGGTCAGCGGTCAAGGACTTCCAAGACAAGGTCGTCACGAAGCTCGTGCAGGGTGTCACCGGTCTCCTGAGCGCCCGGGCCGTCGACGTCATCAAGGGGGCGGCTACGTTGCTCCCAAGCGCGGGCGGGAAGCAGCAGATCGAGGTCGGTGGCAGGCGCCTCGAGGCTGCCGACGTCGTCGTCGCGACGGGTTCCCGGCCGAAGTTGCTACCCGGGCTCGACGTCACGGAGCGGATCATCACCTCGGATCAGGCCCTCGTCGCGGATCGGATCCCGGAATCGGCGGTCGTGATCGGTGCGGGGGCCGTCGGCCTGGAGTTCGCATCGATCTACCGCTCGTTCGGCGCCGACGTGACCGTCGTAGAGGCGCTCCCCCGCTTGGCACCTCTGGAGGACGAAGACGTTTCGAAGGAGATCGGGAGGGCGTTCCGCAAACGCGGCATCACGAGTGCGGCGAGCGCCACGGTCAAGAGTGTGCTCGAGGTCGGCGCGGGCGTCGAGGTCAGCTACGACGCCGGCGGTGAGACCACGGTGACGGCCGACATCTGTCTCGTCGCCGTGGGCCGCGGCCCCGTGTCCGACGGTCTCGGCCTCGACGCGGCGGGTGTCACTCTGGACGAGAGAGGCTTCGTCACCGTCGACCCGATGCTGCGCACCACCGCCGAGCACGTGTGGGCGGTGGGTGATGTCGCGGCCACGCCGCTGCAACTCGCCCACGTCGCCTTTACCGAGGGCTACGCCGTCGCCGAACGGATCGCCGGGGTCGACGTCCCGGAGATCGACTACGTGAACATCCCCAAGGTCACCTACTGCTGGCCCGAGATGGCCTCGGTCGGGTTGACCGAGGCCCAAGCGCGCGAACAAGGCCGCGACATCGTGACCGAGAAGCTCGACTTCCGCGCGATCGGGAAGGCCAACATCATCGGAGAGGCCGGGTTCGTGAAGGTCGTCGCCGAGTCGGACGGCGGGTCGGTGCTCGGCGTTCACATGATCGGCCCCCATGTGACAGATCTCATCTCAGAGGCGATGTTGATCACGAACTGGGAGGCACTCCCGGCCGACGTGGCCGCTCTCATCCATCCGCATCCGACCCTGTCGGAAGCGATCGGCGAGGCGCACCTTGCGCTCGCCGGCAAGCCGTTGCACTCGGCGTAAGGAGCGAGCATGGCGACCGAAGTATCGATGACGGCCGCGGGCACACGACCGCTCCCCGACGACAGGTTGAAGCAGATGCTCTACCTGCTGAAGCTGTCGCGGTACTTCGACGAGCGCATGGAGGCGCTATATCGGCAGGGCCGGCTGCCGGGCGCGATCTACTCGGGCCGCGGCCAGGAAGGCACGCACGTCGGCGTTGCGTTCGGACTGGAGAAGGACGATTCGCTCTTCGTCACCCACCGCGATCTCACTGCGCAGCTCACGAAGGGACTCGATGTGCAGCGAGTGATGGCGCAGTTCTGGGGTCGGATCGACGGGTACCTACGGGGGCGAGACGGGAACAGCCACATCGGTGACTGGGAGGGCGCGAGGACGTTCGCCGTGATCTCGCACCTGCCGATCGCGTATCCCGTCGCTGTCGGCGCCGCACTCGCGTACAAGCGCAAGGGTGAGCGCCATGTCGCGCTCGCGATCTGCGGCGACGGTGCCACGTCGAATGGCCGCTGGCACGAGGCCATCAACACATCGGCGATCTTCGGACTACCGGTCGTCTGGGTCGTCAACAACAATCAGTTCGCCTACTCGACGCCCAACCCGCTCGAGTTCCACACCGCGACGATCGCCGAGCGCGCCGCCGCGTACGGGATCCCCGGCGTGCGCGTCGACGGTGGCGACGTCCTCGAGGTGTACGAGGCCGCATTCGAGGCGATCGAGCGTGCACGCGACGGCGGCGGGCCCACCCTGATCGAGTCGGTCTCACTCCGGTGGCGCGGCCACGCCGGTCACGATCCGGCGAAGTACGTCCCGGTCCAGCTCCTCGAGCACTACATGGCCGAGAAAGATCCCGTGAAGAACTTCGAGGCGTGGATGCTCGACGAGGGCGTCGTCACCCCGGACGAGGTCGAGGAGCTCGCGAAGCGGATCGAGGAGGAGTTCGAGGCCGGCCACCGGTTCGCGCTCGCCTCGCCGTTCCCCGAACCCGGTGACGTCACGAAAGGCTTGTGGGCCGAGGACGGATACTGGCGGAGCGAGCCGGGTCGCGGCGGCGGAACGGAGGCGAGCTGATGGCGAGCACCCAGGTCGAGGCTGGGGCGGCGGGCCACGGCGCGGAACCCCGAGGCAAGCGAACGGAGGACGGCCAGGCCACCTATCTCATCGCGATCGCCGAAGCGCTGTGGGAGGAGATGGAGCGCGACGAGCGCGTCTATCTGCTGGGCGAGGACATCGGCGCCTATGGCGGGGCGTTCAAGGTCACCGAGGGGTTCATCGAACGGTTCGGCTCCGACCGCGTCATGGATACCCCGATCGCCGAGGAAACCATCGTCGGCATGGCCGTCGGCTCCGCGATGGAAGGCTACCGGCCGGTAGCCGAGTTCCAGTACGCGGACTTCATGTCGTCGGGGTTCGACGAGATCACGACGGTGCTCGCTCGATACCACTACCGCACCGGCGTCCGGTTGCCGGTCGTGCTGCGGGCGCCGAGCGGAGGCGGCGTTCGCGCCTCGAACTTCCACTCGACCAACCCGGAGCCGTGGTTCGCCCACGCGCCGGGTCTGAAGGTGATCTGCCCCGCGTTCCCGTCCGACGCCAAAGGGCTGTTGAAATCCGCGATCCGCGACGACAACCCCGTCATCTACCTGGAGCACAAGTGGATCTATCGGCGCATCAAGGAACAAGTTCCGGAAGAGCCGGACTTCCTGGTCCCGATCGGCAAAGCGGCTGTGAGGCGCGAAGGAACCGACGTCAGCGTCATCACCTACGGCGCGATGGTGCACAAGGCGCTGGAGGCAGCGGAGAACCTGGAGGAACGGGGCGTCTCTGCCGAGGTCGTCGACCTTCGCTCGATCGTGCCGCTCGACGAGGAGACCGTGCTGGAGTCCGTCGCGAAGACCTCGCGCGCGCTCGTCCTCTACGAGTCGCATCGCTTCCTCGGGGTCGGCGCGGAGATCGCTGCGACGATCGCCGAGAGCGCGTTCGAGCATCTCGACGCTCCGATCGCGCGGCTCGCTCCCCCGAACACTCCGGTCCCATTCTCCCCCACGCTTGAGGACGCGTACCTGCCGCAGGTCGCCGACATCGAGGCCGCGATCGAACGGTTGTCGGCATGGTGATCGAAGACGAGGAGCCGAAATGAAGATCCAGATGCCGAGGCTCGGGGAGACGATCGTCGAGGGGACGATCCTCAAATGGCTGAAACAGGAAGGCGAGACCGTCGAAGTAGACGAGCCGCTGTTCGAGATCTCCACCGACAAGGTAGACACGGAAGTGCCCTCCTCGGTGTCGGGCGTGATCACGAAGATCCTGGTGGCTGAGGGCGAGACGGTGCCCGTCGGGACCGAGCTGGCCGAGATCGGACCGTCCGAAGCCGAGGAGGGATCCTCTGACGCAGAGGAAGCCCCGGCGGCCCCGGCTGCCGCGCCTGCGGCCGCGCCATCGCCTTCAGCGGACACGCCTGAAGCGGCTTCCGCCGCGGCGCCGGAGCACTCGAACGCCGGAGCCGCTCCCGTGCCCGATCGGGGACCGAAGTCGCAGATCCTTTCTCCCCTCGTTCGCAAGCTCGCCGCCGAACACGATGTCGACCTCGCCTCCGTTCCGGGGACGGGCACCGGCGGACGGATCACGAAGAACGACGTTCTCGCGGCGGCCTCCGGCGGCGGAGGCGCTGCCGCCTCACAGCCATCTGTCCCGAGCCCTCTGCAGCGGACCGAGCCGGCTCAGACGGTCGCGACGCCCCCGAGCATCACGGGGGGAGCCGATCAGGTCGTTCCCGTCTCGCACATCCGCAAGGCGATCGGGACGCATATGGTCTCGTCGCTGCAGACCACCGCGCGCGCCTGGACGATGGTGGAGGTCAACCTCGAGAACCTGGTTCGGTTGCGGCAACGCGCCAAGGACGCGTTCCTCGAACGCCACGGCGTGAAGCTCACCTACCTCCCGATGGTCACGCGGGCGACCACGGAAGCGCTCCTCGAGTTCCCGATGGTGAACGCCGAGATCCGGGGCGAGGAGCTGGTCCTTCGCAAGTACGTTCACATGGGTATCGCGGTCAGCTACGACGAAGGCTTGATCGTGCCCGTCATCCGAAACGTCGAAGGGATGAACGTCTCGGGGATAGCGACGTCGATCGCCGACCTCGCAGCGCGAGCTCGATCGCACTCCCTCAAGCCGGACGAGGTCGTCGGGTCGACGTTCACGATCACGAACCCCGGTCCGTTCGGGTCGGTCATGAGCGTGCCGATCATCAATCTCCCGAACGTCGCGATCCTGTCTCTCGACGCCATCCAGCAGCGGCCGGTCGTGGTCGGCGACGCGATAGCGATCCGGAACATGGTCTATATCTCGATGTCGTGGGATCACCGCGTGGTGGACGGCGAGCTCGCGACGAGGTTCCTCGCTCGCGTCAAGCAGAACCTCGAGACGTGGGACTTCGCCGAAGACCTCGGCCTGTAGGGAATCCGTGCCATCCCCCGCGTGGTTGATCGGACCCGAGGGACTCGTTCCGTTCGACGTCGCGAACACCGAGATGCACGACCTGGCCGAGCGACGCCTCCGAGACGAGATCCCCGACACCGTGATCCTCCTCCAGCATCCACCCGTATTCACGGCCGGCCGGCGTTCGAGACCCGACGACCTCCTGTGGAGCGAGGAGGAGATCGGTGCGCGAGGCGCGTCGATTCGAAGGATCGATCGTGGAGGATCCTTCACCTTCCACGGGCCGGGGCAACTGGTCGGCTACCCGATCCTCGACCTCGGCTCGACGCCGGACGCGGCCGAGCACCTCCGCCGGATGGAGGAAGCCGTCATCCGAACGGGCGCCGACCTCGGTGTGACGCTCCACCGGCGCGCGGACGTCCAGACCGGCGTGTGGCACGGCGATGACAAAGTCTGCGCGATCGGCGTTCGGCTCATGCGAGCCCGGGTTTCACTGCACGGCTTCGCCCTGAACTGCGACCCGGATCTCGCCTGGTTCCAGGGAATCGTCGCGTGCGGGCTGCCGGAGAACGGCGTCACGTCCCTCAGCGAGCTCACCGGTCGGCACATCGGCGTCCAGGACGTCCGACCGAGCATCGAAGCGCACCTCGCCGAGGTCTTCGACCTCTCGTTCACACCGGCACCCGAGGGAGTCACCGCCGCCTTCGGCGTGAGCGCTCAAGTAGCGAAGCGTTAGCGCAGAGAGAGAGGCGCTCAAGTAGCGAAGCGGTAGCGCCCTAAAACAATTCCGTCGCGAGCTTCCGCCGGTACTCGATAACCAAGGGGTCCTCGTCGCCCAGCGCTGCGAAGACCGCGACCATCGCGTCGCGGGCGGCCTCCCGGTCGTCGGCGAGCACGCCGAGCATCCCGTCGAGCGCCTCGCGCCATCTCCCTTGTGCCGCCAGGCGTTTCGCCGACGCCAACGTGCCGGCTTCGTCGACGTCGACCCAACCGTGCACCCGAACGATCGCGAGCACACGCTCCGCATCGGGGTGCGGAAGATGCGGCTTGACGAGCTCGAGGGCGGCGTCGTCCTCGCCTCGTTCGGCGAGGATCCGCCCGAGCCCGACGGCGGCATCCCGGTTGTCGGGATCGGATCCGAGAGCCTCCCGGTACCGCTGCTCCGCGCCCTCGAGATCGCCGGACTCCTCCTCGGCGATGGCCTCTTCCGTGACGAGCTCCGCCTCGGTCGGCAGGAGCGTGTCGATGAACCGATTCACCTCAGCCTCGGGATACGCACCAACGAAGCCGTTGACCGGTTCTCCGTCGCGGAACGCGACAACCGTGGGGATGCTCTGAACACCGAGGGCCCCCGAGACCATCGGGTTCGCGTCGACGTCGAGCCGGGCGAGGAGGAACGCCCCGTTGCGCTCCTGTGCGACCTTCTCGAGGATCGGCCCGAGCGTCTTGCAGGGTCCGCACCATGATGCCCACAGGTCCAGCACGACGGGGCGCTCCTTCGACCCCTCGACCACGACCCGCTCGAAATCGGCGTCGGTAACGTCGACGACATGGTCCATCGTTGCGCTCACTTCGTGTTCGATCCTCCTCCATCGATCTTCATTTTCAGATTCTCACAACCTGCCCGTTCGGTGGGTCGCTCCTGCCCTCCGAGCAGGACCCGATGCTAAAATCCTCGGCACGGTGCGAGGAGACACGACGTGTCGACGCGAGTGACCCAAACCCCTCACGGCGTTCTCGGCCTCAGCCCCCAGGATCTGCTGGCCATGTACCGCATCATCCTGACTGCGCGGCTACTTGACGAGGCGGCGCTGCGCCAGAATCGCATGGGCCGGGCTCCGTTCGTCGTCCCCGCCGAAGGCCACGAAGCATGCCAGGTGGGCACCGCCTGGGCGATGCGCAAAGGCATCGACGTCTGGCTCCCCTACTACCGTGACACGGCGGTCGTCCTCGCGGCCGGGATGACGCCGTATGAGATCTTGCTCGGGATCTTCGCGAAGGCGGACGACCCGTCTTCGGGGGGACGTCAGATGCCGTCGCATTGGGGACACGCGGCGTTGCGGATCATCAGCGGTTCATCGGTGATCGCGACACAGCTGCCGCACGGCGCGGGGATCGCGTACGCGATGAAGTATCGAGGCGAGGACGCCGTCGTCGGTTGCTGGTTCGGAGATGGGGCGACCAGTGAAGGCGACTGGCACGAAGGGATGAACTTCGCCGGCATCCACAAGTTGCCCATCGTCTTCGTGTGCGAGAACAACCATTACGCGATCAGCGTCCCGCAGTCGAAACAGATGGCCGTGGAGAACGTCGCCGACCGCGCGGCCGGATACGGGTTCCCGGGCGTCGTCGTCGACGGCAACGACGCGATCGCGTGCTACGGAGCGATGAAGACCGCGCACGAGCGAGCGCGGGCGGGCGACGGACCGACCTTGATCGAGTGCAAGACCTACCGGTTCCTGGGGCACACCTCCGACGACGACGACAAGACCTACCGGAGCCGAGAGGAGGTCGAGGAGCACCGCCACGACGATCCCGTCAACCGCCTCGGTGAGTACCTGAGGACCAACAGCATCCTCGACGACGTCGGTGCCGAGGAACTGCGCACGCAGCTGAAAGCCGAGATCGACGAAGCGATCGCGTCGGCATGGGACGCGCCCGACCCCACGCCGGAGTCAGCCCTTCGACATGTCTTCTACGAGGCGCCGTGACCGAGAAGAACGTCGTTACCGCCATCCGCGACGCCCTCCATGATGAGATGGCCGCCGACGACCGTGTGGTGCTCCTCGGCGAGGACGTGGGCAACCGGGGCGGCGTGTTCCGTATCAGTGCCGGTTGGATGGACGAGTTCGGTGAGGAGCGGGTGATCGACACGCCCCTCGCGGAGTCGGGCATCGTGGGAGTCGCGATCGGGATGGCCTTGCACGGGTTGCTCCCCGTCGCCGAGATCCAATTCGCGGACTTCATCCACCCGGCCTTCGACCAGATCGTGTCGGAGGCGGCCAGGCTGCGATACCGCTCGAACGGTGCGTTCGGCGTCCCGCTCGTTATCCGAGCACCGTGCGGAGGCGGGATCCACGGCGCGCTCTATCACTCGCAGTCCATCGAGGCCTTCTACGCGCACGTTCCCGGGCTGAAGGTGGTGATGCCCTCGACGCCTGCGGATGCCGCAGGGTTGCTGCGCAGCGCTCTTCGGGACCCGGATCCCGTGATCTTCCTCGAGCACAAGAAGACCTATCGAGCCATCACCGGTGACGTGCCGGACGGGCCATACGAGGTCCCGATCGGCTCGGCGGACGTCAAGCGCGAGGGAACGGACCTCACCGTCGTCAGCTACGGATACTCATTGCACACCTGTCTGGAGGCGGCGGCCAGGCTGGAGCAGGAGAAGGAGGGGTCCGTCGAGGTCGTCGACGTCAGGACGCTCGCACCGCTCGATATGGAGACGATCCTCGCGTCCGTGCGGAAGACGGCCAAAGCGATGGTTGTCTACGAGGACAACCGTACCTACGGAGCCGGCGCCGAGATCGCCGCCACGATCGCCGAGCAGGCCATGTTCGACCTGGACGCCCCGATCGTTCGGATCGGGGGACCCGATATCCCCGCGATGCCGTTCGCAGCCCCCTTGGAGCATTTCTACATGGAACCGGAGCCCGACCAGGTGTTTCGGGCCATGCAGGAGCTCGCCCGCTACTAGGCGACCGGCGCAGAACGAGCTCCACAAGGCCCCTCCGGGGCAGCCGTTCTCCCTGCACCGAGCATCCGAACCACCAGTTCAGGGGGTGCTCGAACGGGTCGATAGAACCCCAACGGATGCTTGGGCCTCAGGAACGACCGCGCGATCCCCGACGGGGGCGGTCGACCGGGCTGCGCGATCTTCTGGTGATCGCGTTGGCCGCGGTCACCGTCTTCTTCCTCGGCGTGCGCACGGGGGCCTTCAGGACCCTCCACGACCGGCTGATCGAACGCGCTCCCGCGCAGGCGGCGGACGTGTTCGGCCTCTTGCTGCTGCTCGTCGGCGTCGGCGCCGTCTTCGGATTGCTTCGTGCGCGTCAGGCCCGCAAGGAGAAGGGTCTGCGCGCTGAGACGGAGCGTCGCCTGCGCACGGTCGTCGAGCAGGTGCCGGCCGTCACGTACGCCGGCCACTCCATCAACATGGCCGGCAAGACGTCGGCGAGCTACGTCAGTCCGCAGATCCAGCGCCTGCTCGGGTATACGTCGGCCGAATGGGCCGCCGACCCCGATCTGTGGATCCGATCGCTCCATCCCGACGACCGCGACCGCGTCCTCGCAGCCTGGAAGCTCGCCGACGGTACGGGGACCGACTTCCACGAGGTATACCGAAGCATCACCAAAGACGGGCGTGTCGTCTGGATCCGTGACGAGGCGGTCGTCGTAGCGCGAGATCACAAGGGACACCCCTTGCGCATCCAGGGCGTGATGGTCGACGTGACCGAGCAGCGCGAGGCGCAGGAGGACCTGCGTGCGACCGAGGAGCGCTACCGGATCCTCGTCGAACACCTCCCGGTCGCGGTGTACACCGATGCGGTGGACGACGTCAGCACGGCGGTCTACATCAGCCCGCAATACGAACGCATCACCGGGTACAGCCCGCAGCAGCGGATGGCCGATCCGGAGCTATGGGTAAACATCCTGCACCCGGACGATCGCGATCGCGTCCTCGCGGAGTCCCTTCGCACGAACGAAACGGGCGATCCCTTCGACATCGAGTATCGGATCATCGCCGCCGACGGCCGGACCGTCTGGCTCCACGACCACGCGTATCTGTTGACGGGGGGCCCTGGGCATCGCATGTGGCAGGGCGTCCTCACCGACATCACCGAGCGGAAGACGGCCCTCGAGATCCTTCGCCGCCGCGATCGCATCCTGGAAGCCGCAGGCCATGCGGCAGAGCGATTCCTGCGAGCAGCCAGCTGGACCGAAGGCATCGACGATGTCCTCGAGCGCCTCGGCATCGCCGGTGGCGCGAGTCGCGCTTTCGTCTACGAGAACTCCATGGCGGAGGATGGTGTGCTGAAGGTGGGCCTGCGCCATGCGTGGGTGGATCCGGACGCGAGCACGGTGCCCCGTGACGAAGTGGGCGTGATGCTCCCGTACGCCGAGCTGGGATTCGGTAGGTGGGAGGACACGCTCGGCGCGGGTGAGGTCGTGCACGGGCTCGTCCGCGACTTCCCGGAGCAGGAACGCGCGGTCCTCGAACAGTCCTCCATCCGGTCGTGTGTCGCGGTCCCCGTGTTCGTGGGCGAAGAGTGGTGGGGCTACATCGGGTTCGACGAGTTGGACGAGGAGCGTGAGTGGCAACAGGCTGAGATCGACGCCGTTCGCGTGGCGGCCAATACGCTCGGGGCTGCCGTGGCCCGAGAGCGCGACGCTCGTCGCTTGGCCGAGACCGAGGAAAGGCTCCGCACCTTGGTCGAGACGATCCCGGCTGTCACCTACATCGATGCGATCGACGGGCTCCTTCGGACGATGTACGTGAGCCCGCAGGTGGAGCCCATCCTCGGGTACACGCCCGAGGACTGGATCGCGAACCCACAACTCTGGCTCGACAACGTCCACCCGGACGACCGGGATCGCGTCGAGGCGGAGACCCTCGCACACCACGCCGGTGCCGAGCTCCGTACTGAGTATCGCTTCCGGCACCGTGATGGGCGTTGGATATGGGTACGCGAGGAAGCGGTTCTGTTCCGTGATGAGGTCGGAGAGCCACGCTTCTCCAAAGGCGTGATGTACGACATCACCGAACAGAAAGAGACGGAAGAGCAACTGCGAACCGCAGAAGAGCGGTTCCGCGCGATCGTCGAACACATCCCCGCAGCCATCTACCTCGATGCGCCGGACACGAGCATGCAGGGGCTATACGTGAGCCCCCAGATCGAGGAGATGATCGGGGTCACGCCCGAGGAGTGGACGAGCAAGCCGGAAGCATGGATCGAGGCGGTCCATCCGGAAGACCGCGAGCTGGTCGTCGGCAACTACATGACAGCGACCGGTGGTGACCAGCCGTGGAGCGACGAATACCGGATGCGCACGCGCGATGGGCGCACGATCTGGGTGCACGACGACATGACATTCATCTACGACGACAGCGGTGAGCGGAAGGTGATCCTCGGCGTGATCTTCGACATCACCGAACGGAAGCTGGCCGAACAGGCTCTCCTCGACAGCGAGCGTCGCGAGCGAGACGCTGCCGAGCGCCTGCGCGCCCTCGATGAGATGAAGAACGCGTTCCTCACCGCAGTCTCGCACGAGCTGCGTAGCCCGCTGACGTCGATCCTCGGTCTCTCGCTGACGCTCGAACGTGCACAGCAGATGCCGGAAGCGGATCGGGGTGACCTACTCGTACGGTTGGCCGCGAACGCCCGCAAGCTCGATCGACTGTTGAAGGACCTGCTCGACATCGACCGGTTGAACCGCGGGATCGTCGAACCGAAGTACCGAGTGACCGACGTCGGCGCGGTGGCTCGCCGAACGGTCGAAGCACTCGACGCGCTCGCCGACCGCGCCGTGATCGTCCAGGTCGAGCCCGTCGTGATGATGGCCGACTCCGCGAAGATCGAACGGATCGTGGAGAACCTCCTGATGAACGCCGCGCGGCACACGGCCTCGGACCGGCGGATCTGGTTGCGGGTCGAAGCCTTCGAGGACGGCGTGCTCGTCATGGTCGAAGACGACGGCGAGGGCGTCCCCCTCGAGCTTCGGAGCTCGATCTTCGAGGCGTTCCAGCAGGGCCCCCCGTCGAGCTTCCACTCTTCGGGCACCGGCATCGGACTTTCTCTCGTCACGCAGTTCGCCGAGTTGCACGGCGGACGGGCATGGGTGGAAGACCGCGACGGAGGCGGCGCTTCGTTCCGTGTGTTCCTCCCGCAAGGACCGCTCGGAGGCAACGGGATGAGCTACGACGGCGCCCGTGAGACTCTCGGCGCGGTCGAGGCGAGCTAGTCGTCGCTGTCGGTTCCGTCCCTATTTCGTCGCAGGAGCCGCGCGATCGACCAGGCTCTGGCGCGACGTTCCTCACGGATCCGCTGTGACTCTTCCGGGCCAACGATGCGGGTCAGCTCGGTCTCCGTCACTTCGTGGCGGTGGATGAACGTCGAGCCGACCGCTTGGATGATCGCAGCCGTTGGGAGCGCCAAGAACGCGCCGACGACTCCGGAGATGCTCGCCCCCGCGATCGCGAACCCGAACGCGAGCGCCGGATGCAGGTGCATGGTGCGCGCCGTGATCCGAGGACTCAGCAGGTAGTTCTCGACTTGCTGATATGCCGTGAAGAAAGCGAGGAGGATCGCGAACGTGAGGCCCCCGCCTTCGACGGCGCCGACGAGCAGCGGCAGCGCCATCGCGATATACGTCCCGATCGTCGGGATGAACTGCGAAACGATCCCCATCCACGCCGCGAGCGGTACCGCATACGGCACGCCCAGGATCGTGAGCGTGATGAACGTCGCGATCCCCGAGAAGATCGCCAGGAGAAGTCGGGAGTAGAGGTAGGCCCCGGTCTTCTCGATCGCGACCTCCCAGGTCCAAAGGACCGTTCGCTGTGCCTCCTTCGGCAGGAACGAGCACAGCGCCCGCCGGAACCTCGGACCGTCCGCCGTGAGATAGAAGGTGAACAACCCGATCGTGAGCAGTTTGAAGATCGTGCCGATGATCGACGTCGCGAAGCCGAAGAGATGCCCGGCGATGTTCGTCGCGAAGGTAGACACGGCCGAGTTCGCGCTCCCCAGCTGACCCTGGAGCTGCGCCGCCGAGATCTTCACGTGGAACCAGCGATCCGCGGTTTCGCTGATGCTCTGGAGGATCCCCGGCGCGGCGTTGATGAGCTCCTGAACCTGTCGAACGAACAACGGGATCATGAGCCCGACCATGACCATCGCGACGATCGCGAGCCCGAAGAGCAACACGCCGGTGGCGAGCCCGCGTCGCCAACCGCGGCGTGCCAGCCACCCAACCGCGGGCTCGAGTGCGAACGACGCGAACAAGGCGATCACGATCCAAGTGAGCAGGTGGCCCACGTAGCGCAACACGATGACGAAGGAATCCCTCAGCAAGAGCGCCGCGATGACGACGAGGCTGGCCTGGAAGATCCACTTCAACGGGGGAAGCCGAAGTGGACGCTCATCGATCACCGGCGCGCTGGGACCTGCAGGCGGCGGAGGCCCCGACGCTTGTTCGTGAGGCGTGTCGGCCATGGGTCCTTCCTGTGAGCTGCGCTCCTTCACGACGGGAGCGCCCCGAGCCTACCCCCTCCCTTCTGCGGTTCTGCGCAAGCACGGTTCTCGGGTCTTGCTCGGGTCCGGACTACACTCGGATACGATGCAGGAGCGCGACCACAATCCGCAGAAGCGACGCCTCTTCCTGCCGATCGTCTCCACGACGTCGGGCGGACCTCGCACCGGAACCGATGCTCACAAGCCACCGTGGCTCAAGGTTCGCCTGAGGACCGGACCCAACTACACCGAGCTCAAAGGGTTGATGCGCGGTCTCGACCTCCACACGGTCTGTGAGGAGGCGATGTGCCCAAACATCCACGAATGCTGGGAGGAACGCGAGGCGACCTTCCTGATCCTCGGATCGAAGTGCACGCGACGCTGCGGGTTCTGTGACGTCATGACCGCCAAGCCCGACCCCGTCGATGAAGGCGAGCCCGAGCGCATCGCTGAGGCCGTGCGAGCGATGGGCTTGCGGTACGTCGTGATCACCGGGGTCGCACGCGACGACCTGCCGGATGGAGGGGCAAGGATCTGGGTTTCGACGATCCTGGCGGTGCGCGATGCGATACCCGAGTGCCGGGTCGAGGTCCTGCCGACCGACTTCAAAGGCGGCCGAGCGGACCTTGTCACCGTCCTCGAGGCCGAACCGGACGTTTTCGCCCACAACCTCGAGACCGTCCGCCGTCTCCACGGCCGCATCCGTCCCGCGTTCGGCTACGACCGGTCCCTTGACGTCCTCAGATCCGCCAAGGACATCCGCCCGGGGCAGATCACGAAGTCCAACCTCATCCTGGGCATGGGAGAGTCACCCGCCGAGGTGATCGAGGCCCTGCGCGACCTCCATACCGCGAGATGCGAACTCGTCACCATGGGCCAATACCTGCAACCCACGAAGCTGCACCTACCGGTCGACCGCTGGGTCCATCCAGACGAGTTCGCCGAATTCAAACGGGAAGGCGAGGGCATGGGCATCCCGCACGTGGAAGCAGGACCGCTCGTACGTTCCAGCTACCACGCCGGCAAGCAATACGAAGCGGCGAAGCAAGCGCTATCCCCCGTCGCCATCACCTGAAACCCCGCAGCCTCACGAAGATAGGGAGGGGCCGTTGCGGAGTTGGGTGGGACTGGCCTGCGGTGCAACGGCCCCGACCAACACCCGTGAGCCCACACGGTTTCCAAGAGTTAGGTAGGGCGCTCAAGTAGCGAAGCGGTAGCGCCAGATAAGACGGAGGAGTCGGCCTGTAAGCCGGATCCTGTGCGCGGGGCCTGCGCCCCGCCGGCGACCATCTCTCTCGGCGGACGCCGAAGCGCTCGCCGCCGGGCCGTTCACCGGCTCGGTGCGGTCTACCCGGCAGCTCGGGCGGGCCGCCCTCAGACGCTGCCTGCTTGACCTTGCTCCGGGTGGGGCTTGCCGAGCCGCGCCGGTTGCCCGACACGCTGGTGAGCTCTTACCTCACCGTTTCACCCTTACCGACGCCGAAGCGCCGGCGGTCTGTTTTCTGTTGCGCTGTCCGCGAGGTCGCCCCCGCCCGGTTCTCACCGGCACCCTGCCCTGCGGAGTCCGGACTTTCCTCGAGCCGAAGCCCGCGGCCGCCCGGCCGACTCCTCCTCGCAGGAGGATACCCACTACCTGTGACGCCGGGCCTCGAGCATCTCGTCGACGCCGACGTTCGCGAGCCGGTCGGCGTCCTTGTTCCGCTCGCGGGGAACATGCTCGAAACGGATCTTCTCGAAGCCGGCGGCGATCGAGCGCAACTCGCGATGCAAGATCTGCAGGTGCGGTGTCTTCACGCGGTACTCGCCCGACACCTGCTTGATCAGGAGCTGACTGTCGGAGCGGAGCAGCACCTCTCGGGCACCAAGCTCGGCCGCTCGTCGCAAGCCTTCGATCGCCGCCGTGTACTCCGCGACGTTGTTCGTCGTGTCGCCGATGCCACGGCCGATCTCGGCGACGACTTCTCCGCCCGTGTTCGTGATGTGGACGCCGATGCCCGCCGGGCCGGGGTTCCCGCGAGCCGCCCCGTCGCAGGCGACGATCAGAAGATCAGGATCCGCCGGCAGTGGTCACACCTCTTGATGCCTTCGGCCCGCTTCAATCGATCGACCTCGACTGCCGACAGCTGCTCGTGGCAGCCTTGACAGACATTGTCGATGAGCGCGACCGCCGCGACACCCTTCTTCGTCCGACGCAGATCGCCGTAGAGCTCAAGGAGCTCTGGGTCGATGCGGGCCTCGAGATCCGCTCGAGCGCTCGAGCGGGTTTCGAGCTCAGCGACGACCCGCACGAGCTCCTCGTCCGCATCGGTGGTGATCTCTTCGAGCGCGCTGCGCAACGTCGTCGAGTTCACCCCCGCTTCCTTCGCTTGCGCCTCGAGGTCCTCTTTCTGTTGCAGCAAGGCGAGGAGCTCGTCCTCTCGGTCCGACCTGCGCTTCTTCAGGTTCTCCACTTCATGCTGGATCGACTCGAGCTCCTTCGCGTTCGCGATGCTTCCGTCGAACAATCGCTTCTCCTCAGCCGCGATCTTCTGCGACATCGAATCGATCTCGTGCTCGAACCGCAGTTGATCCCGGGTGATGACGTCGAGCTGGAGTCCGAGCTCGCCGAGCGCCCGCTCCGCGGCGTCGGCATCGGTCCGCGCTGCTGCGAGGGGCTCACCGGACCCCAGCGCCTCGCGACGAGCGGTGAGGCGATCGACGGCGGAGTCGATCTCTTGGAGCGTGAGCAACAGATCCATGCCCTGCATCGGAGGCGAAGCGTAGCCGATGGCAGGGAACAGGGACCTCGGTAGGCTTGCCCATCGTGGATGCGGGATCGAACGGAAGGGTGGCGCTCGTCACGGGAGCAGGTAGCCCGACCGGGATCGGGTTCGCGGTGGCTCGCGCGCTGGCGCGTGAAGGGGCGGCAGTGGCGCTCGGCTCGACCACCGATCGGATCCACCAACGCGCCGCGGAGCTCCACGACTCGGGCCGCGACGCCGCCGGGTTCGTCGCCGATCTCACGGATCGAGAGCAGGTCCGCCGCCTCGTCGACGAGGTGATCGAGCTGTTCGGGCGCATCGACATCCTCGTGAACAACGCCGGGATGGTCGCGACCGGCTCGCCCGGTTGGGAGGCGACGAGCTTCCTGGATCTCCCCGACGACGCCTGGGACGCCGAGATCGCGATGAACCTCGGCACCGCGTACAACGTCTCTCGCGCGGCTGTGCCGGGGATGGTGGATCGCGGCTGGGGCCGCGTCGTCATGGTGTCTTCTGTCACCGGCCCACTCGTGACGAACCCGGGGTCGGCGGCCTACGGCGCCGCGAAGGCGGCGATGGACGGGCTGATGCGCGGCATCGCGATCGACGTGGCCCGGTTCGCCGTGACCGTGAACTCGGTCGCCCCGGGATGGATCGCTTCGGGCTCCCAGACGCCCGAAGAGGCCGCGGCGGGGATCCACACGCCGATCGGTCGCTCAGGCACCCCCGAGGAGGTTGCTGAGGTCGTCGCCTTTCTCGCGAGCGATCGGGCGAGCTACATCACCGGCCAGTCGATCGTCGTCGACGGCGGCAACACGATCCAGGAGACGAAAGGGTCGTAGGTGCGCTTCCTCGTGCGGCCTCGATGGCTCGTGCTGCTTGCGATCACGCTCGTCGTGTCGGCCACGTGCATCCGCCTCGCGATCTGGCAGTGGCACCGCTTGAACGAACGCCGCGCGTACATCGCTGCGGTCGACGCGGGCACCTCGCGGCCCCCGACCCCCCTGGGCGAGCTCTTCCCCACGAGCGGGGCAGAAACCCCTGAGGCCTATCGACGGGTCGTCGCGACCGGCGAGTACGACGTAGTGCACGAGGTCGTGTTGTACGGACGAACGCTGAACGAGCAGCCCGGGAATCATCTCCTCACCCCACTGATCCTTCCCGACGGGCGGGCCGTCATCGTCGATCGTGGGTGGGTGCCGTTCGAGCTGAACACGCCCCCGGTCGCCGCCGCCCTGCCGCCCGCCGGTTCGGTCGCGGTCACCGGCGTCCTTGAGCCGACCGACCCGCCCGGTCAGGCGGGTCCCGCCGGCCCCATCACGACGACGACGACCGTCGACGTCCCCAGGCTCGCGCTGCAGCTTCCGTATCGGGTGTTGCCGTTGTACCTCTGGCTCCAGTCGCAGTCACCGGGCCAGCCGAACGGGGAGCCCGCCCCAGCCCCCCTGCCGCCCCTGGATGAGGGCCCTCACCTGGGATATCTCATCCAATGGCTCGCGTTCGCGGTCATCTTCATGGGCGGTTATGCCTTGCTGGTCTGGCGCGAGGTCCACCGAGAGGGCGAGCGTGCCCCTTCCGGTCAGAATGAACCTGCCCGGATCGGGGCTTGAAACCTGCGGGCGCCCGGGCATCATCCCTGGTAGCGTGACACCGAGGGCAACGTCATGGCGGTTCGCTACGAGCAGTTCCCTCAGCCGGCAGTCACGCCGGCGCCCGAAGGGCAGTGTCAAGGCCCGGACGGCGAAGGAAGGAGGGATCGCAAGTGGCAACCGGAACCGTGAAGTGGTTCAACTCCGAGAAGGGGTTCGGCTTCATCACCCCCGAGGACGGCAGCGCAGACGTGTTCGTGCACTTCAGCGCGATCGCTGGTGAGGGGTACCGTAACCTCGACGAGGGGCAGCGGGTCGAGTTCGACGTGACGCAGGGCCAGAAAGGTCCGCAAGCGGCGAACGTCAAGCCCGCTTCCTAAGCGGAAACCGAGCTATGAAGGGCCGCGGGCGAAGCC
>JALYLV010000012.1:55875-78168 GCA_030774035.1 Actinomycetota bacterium | reverse complement strand
GCTCTTGAGCCGACACGGTCTATCGGTCAGCCGTCGCGAAACTCCATCGGCCACAGCACCGGTTTTCTGTCAGGCGCCTGGGGGCTTCGGCGGATCGTGGGGTTAGGTCGAAGGTCGGTACCGCGGCGTGCGGGATACGGCTCAGGCGCCCGGACCGGAGCGGTTGTAGCGATCCTGCGCCGGCCCCAGGCCATCTTCGACCAGGAGCCGAACCGCGTCGACGGCATCGTCGACCAGCAGGGCGACGTCGGCGGCGTCCTTCTTCCCGATCGGCTGAAGGACGAAATCGGCCGGGTCCTGCCGGCCGGGCGGGCGGCCGATGCCCAGACGCACACGCAGGAAGTCGGGCGTGTGAAGCGCCCCTTCCATGGAGCGCAGGCCGTTGTGTCCGTTGTTGCCGCCGCCGAACTTCATGCGGATCGTGCCGGCGGGGATGTCGAGCTCATCGTGGACAGCGACAACGTGCTCGGGCGAGACCTCGTGCTTCTTCGCGATGCTCGCGTAGGACGGTCCCGACTCGTTCATGAATCTCGGTGAACGCACGAGCACGACTCGTTCGTCCCCGATACGCAACTCGGCGACCTCAGCCGGATGGAATCGAGTCTTCCTGAAGCGTTCGCCGGCCGAGCGGGCCATCTGGTCGACCACCATGCGGCCGACGTTGTGACGTGAGTTCGCGTATCGCTCGCCGGGGTTCCCCAGCCCGGCGATGAGCCACACCATCGGTTAGGTCTCGCCGCCCTCCTGGGCGGCCGGCTCTGCCTCGCTCGGAGCTTCGGCCCCCTCCTCGCCCTCCGCGGCAGCGCCTTCGGCGGCCTCCTCGGCGGCCTCGGCAACGGGAGCGGCCTCTTCGCCGGGAACCGAGAGGTCGGCCTCGGTGCGCAGCGCGGCGGGCGTGATGACCGACAGCACAGCATCTTCGGGGTTCGACAAGATGTCGACGCCGTTCGGCGGCACGAGGTCGCGAACGTGGAGCATGTCACCGAGTTCGAGCGCGGTGATGTCCGCGTCGATCGCGTCTGGCACGTCCTGCGGCAGGCACTCGATCTCGATCTCGCGCAGGTGATGCTCGATCACTCCGCCCGCCTTCACGCCCGCAGGCTCACCGATGCCGTTGACCTCGACGGTGACCGTGATCTTCTCGCTGCGGCTCACGGCGAGGAAATCGACATGGACGAACCGGTTGTGCAGATGATCGCGTTGGATCTCGCGGGCGATCGCCATGTGAGCCTTGCCGTCGATCATGAGGTCCACGAGCAGGTTCGTTCCGGCGTTCGCGTGTAGCAGGTGCAGCAACTCACGCCCGTCGACGGACAACGAAACGGGCTCGGTGTCGTGGCCGTAGAAGATCGCGGGTACGCGACCGGTCATCCGCAGCCGCCGCGCGGGACCCTTGCCGGTCCCTTCGCGCCGATCGGCTTGGAGCTTCGTATCCATCGAGGATGTGTCCTTGGGTTGGGGTTCGGAGCGGTCTACGGCTCGAGATTGTACCGATACGCCGGGCCGTCGAGCCCGTGCCGATTACAACTGGTTGTCGCCGCCGAAGATCTCGCTGACGCTCGAGTCCTCGAACACGGCTCGCAACGCGCTCGCGATGAGTGGCGCGATCGACAGGACCTTCAGCTTGTCGAAGTATCGCTCCTCGGGGATCGGGACCGTATTCGTCACCACGACCTGCTCGATCGGAGCTTCCTCGAGCGACTGCGTCGCCTTGCCGGACAAGATCGCGTGCGTCGCCGCGACGTAGATCGGTCCGGCGCCCATCGCCGCGAGCGCGCCCGAGCCCTTCGACAAGGTGCTCGCCGTATCGATCATGTCGTCGACCAGCACGCACGGTCGCCCGTCGACCTCACCGACGACCGCCATCTCTTCGATCTTGTGCGCCTCCCGGCGGGATCGCCGCTTGTACATGAAGGCGAGGTCCGCGTGCAGATACTCGCGGAGTTTCTCCGCGGTCCTGATCCTGCCGGCGTCGGGCGCGACGACGACTAGATCGTCGCCGTGCAACTGCAGCTCCTGCTTCAAGTAGTTCGAAAGGATCGGCAACGCCGTGAGGTGGTCGAACGGGCAGTCGAAGTAGCCCTGGATCTGACCGCTGTGCAGATCGACGGAGACGACGCGATCGGCGCCGGCGGTACTCAAGAGATCCGCGACCAGCTTCGCGCTGATGGGCTCGCGAGACAGCGACTTCTTGTCCTGACGCGAGTAGCCGTAATACGGGATGACGGCGCTGATGCGCTTGGCGGACGCTCGCTTCATCGCGTCGATCATGATCAGCTGCTCCATGATCGCCTCGTTCACAGGTTCGTAGTGCGACTGCACGACGAACACGTCGGCGCCGCGAACGCTTTCCTCCGAGCGGAAGTAGATCTCACCTGAGGCGAACCGTCTGAGCTCCGCCTCGCTCACCGGCACGCCGAGGCAATCGGCGATCTCGTGGCCGAGCGCGGGATTGATGGTGCCGGAGAACAGCATCATCCGCTTCTTCGTGATGATCTCCACCGTGCTCCCCCTGTTGCTCTCGTTAGGCCTTGCGGCCTTTACGGCCGGCGCCACCGCGCGAGCCTCGGTGCTCGGCGTCTTTGCGCTTGCGGTATCCCTCGGTGTTGCGCTGCTCCCCTCGCTCGACGGCGAGCGCTCCGGCGGGCACGTCCTCGGTGATCACGGATCCGGCGCCCGTGTTCGCGTTCTTTCCGATGTGAACGGGCGCCACGAGCATCGTATCCGAACCGATGCGCGCGCCGTCATCGATCGCCGTGCTGTGCTTCTCGTATCCGTCGTAGTTCACCGTGACGGTACCCGCGCCGATGTTCACGTCCTTGCCGATCGTCACGTCACCGACGTAGGACAGGTGCGGAACCTTCGACCCCTTGCCGAGCACCGCGTTCTTCGCGTCGACGAACGCACCGACCCTGGATCCGTCGGCTAGGTCGCACCCGGGTCGGAGCCGAGCGAACGGGCCGACCTGGACGTCTCGCCCGACCGTCGAACCGACGACAACGGAGAAGGTCACCTCGCTTCCATCGGCGACGACGGAGTCGACGACGCGCGCCGATGGTCCGATCTCGCATCCGCGACCGATGCGGGTCTCGCCTTGCAGGAACGTCAGGGGCTGGATGACGCTGTCGCGCCCGATCGTCACCCCCACATCGATGTAGGTCGTCGCCGGGTCGACCAGCGTGACCCCGTTCGCGAGATGCTGCGCGTTGATCCGTTCGCGCACCACACGCTCGACCGCCGATAAACCTCCGCGAGAGTTCAGCCCCATGGCTCCGCCGGTGTCGACCGTGATCACCGAGACCCGCTCGCCCTTGTCGAGCAGGATCGGGATCACCCTGTTCAGATAGAACTCCTTCTGTCTGTTGTCGCGATCGAGGAGCGGAAGCGTGGCGAACAGGTCCGCGCGCCGGAAGACGATCCAGTTCGTCGCAACCTCGCGGACCGCGCGCTCGGCCGGCGTTGCGTCGGCATGCTCAACGATCCGCACGAGCCGCCCGCCCTCGCGGATGACCCGCCCGTAACCGCCGGGTCGATCGAGCTCCGCGGCGATGAGCGTCGCTGCACCTTTCGAGCGATGGTGCGCGAGCAGCAGCGCTCGCACGTCCTCGGGTGAGACAGGATCGAAGTCCCCGTTGGCGACGAGTACCTCGTCAACGCGGCCGACCGCCTTCTCGGCGACGAGGACGGCGTGCCCGGTCCCCAACTGTTCAGCCTGCTCGACGAAGATCGGCGCCGGCGTGATGCCCCACGACGACGCAGCCGCCTTCACGTCGTCCGCGCCGTGGCCGACCACGATCACGATCTTGGAAGGGCGCGCGGCGCGCGCGGCCTCCAGCACGTGACGGAGCGTGGGCATCCCGCAGATCGGGTGCAACACCTTCGGGGTCGCGGACTTCAGACGCTTCCCCTTCCCTGCCGCAAGAACGACGAGGGCGAGGGAGCGAGTCTTCTTCCGCGTGGATGTCGTCTTTTTCAACGCCCGTCCGGGGTCGAGGGAGCACCATCGTTCCAGAGGCGAGCCCGCGCGGCAACGCGTCGCTCGGTCCAGGTGGCGATCCCGAGCGAGCGTCGATCAGCCGCGGTCCCGGAGAGCTCGCTCCAACTCGTCGAGATGCTCACCTCGGTGCTCGCTGCGGGCTGGAGAGATAGGACTATCCGGGTCGAGCGGAACCATCCGGTCCAGGGGCAGCTCGGCTACGCGTGCGTCTGTCTCCTCCGCGATCCGCAGGGCGAGTTCGGCTGCCGCCCTCGGTGCGATGGCATGGATGATCGGGCGGGTCGAGTCGTTGAGCCAGTCGCCGTCCGGCTCGGCGTCGCCCGGCGCCCACGGTTCGCCGCGATCGATCTTCTCGGCGAGAACCAGGACGCGGATGTCCCAGTACGCCATATGGCCCAGGACGCCCGCGACCGTCCAGTACTCGTTGGCCGGTGCTGCGAGGGCATCGTCGTCCAGCCTGTTGATGAGCTCCCGGAGACGCTCGCGCTCGCGGTCGTTGACCTGGATGTACGGGCGATCGTCCATCACCACTGCCTCCTACCCACGGTGGAACCTCTCGATCGAATCCTCAGCAACGACAACTTACTCGCGCTCACCGCCGTGAGTCGATCACGGATAGAGTCATCGCGATGAGTGATCAAGGCTGGAAGGGGTTCCTCGGTCACGCGATCGGATGAGGAGGATGGACCGTCGTGACGTCGATCTTCGACCATCTCCGGAGCGTCTTCGCCAACAAGTGGGCCGAGCGCGCCAGTGCCCTCGGGCTCACCTACCACCCCGGTTCTGATCCGCACAAGACGCGATCGCAGTTGCGGATGCCCCTGTTCCACCGGGGAGGCGGTGGACGAGTGAACGACTCGATGGAGGGGACCTGGCGCGGCGTCGAGGTTCGGCTACTCAGCCTTGCATGGCACACCGCCAAGACGAACCAGGAGGAGCATTGGTGGCTCGGCCTCACACCGATCGACGCCCGGACGTCACCGCTCCACATCGGGAAGGTTCCCCCCGACGAACGATCGATCGACGAGCTGCGACTCGACCGCATCACCTTCGAGCTCGAGGACTTCAACCGGCAGTGGCTCGTGTATGCGGCCGACCGGCGCGTCGCAACCGCGATCGTCGACCAGCGGATGATGGCGTGGCTGATGAGCTCGTCGCGCCAATTCGACTACGAGCTCGCCGACGGGTGGGCGATGGTCATGCGAGAGGATCTCCGAGCGAGCCCGAGTCCGTATGAGCTCGAACCGGTGCTCGCGGCGCTCCTCGCGTTCCGGAATCAGATCCCACGCGTCGCGTCCTCGCTGTTCGGCTCGGGCGACGCAACCTAGGTTCCGTTCCGGGGGGAGGGGTCGAACCTCCGTCTCAGGCTCCAAAGGCCCGCGTCTTGCCGTTAGACCACCCCGGACTGCGCCGCGAGCCTGTGGGCGCTCGCCCGGGGATTATCCCGCGCTGAGGTCGAGCGAGGACGAACCCGTTCCCGACACGACTGCCGACACAACGATGGAGCCGGGCACGGCTTCGGCGAGCCGGTCCGCATGTTGGAGGTACCGGGCGAGCGCGGCCACCGTCGGTCCGCTCCCGCTCATGATCGCGCCGAGCGCACCCGCTTCCATGAACGCATCGATCGTCGCTCTGATCTCCGGGTGGCGTGCTGAGACGGGAGCCTGAAGATCGTTGTAGATGCCGCTGCCGAGCAGGTCGTCGTTGCCGCTCTCGGCGGCGGCGATCAGCGCGCCGGGATCGGGGCCCGTGGCGCCGTCCGCGTCCCACCACGCGTAGGCATCGGGGGTGCGAACGGGGAACGGCAGCGGGGCGAGGACCCATGTTGTCTGTTGCGCGTGCACGGGTTCGACGCGCTCGCCTCGCCCGGCGATGTAAGCGGGGCTCTCCGCCAGCAGCGCTGGAACGTCCGATCCGATGTCCGCCGCGATGCGCGAGAGCGTCGGTAGATCAAGGCCACATCCCCACAACTCGTTGAGGGCGTGGAGTGCGGCGGCGGCGTCGGCGCTTCCGCCACCCAACCCCGCCGCCACCGGGATCCGCTTGTCGATCTCGATCTCGGCTGCCGGCTTCTCGATGCCTGCCGCGCTCGCCAACGCCCGTGCGGCAACGAGGACGAGGTTCTCTTCGGGGCTCGCCTCGAGGGCCGCAGCTCGCTCACCGGAGACCGTCACGGTGAGGCCCTCCCCGGGTCGAACCACGACGAGGTCATGCAGCGACACGGGCAGCACCAGGGACTCGATGTCGTGGTATCCGTCGTCACGGATCCCCAGCACGCGCAGCAGGACGTTGATCTTCGCGTGGGCGCGATGAGTGACCTCGACGAGCCCGCTCACGAGGGCAGCGCCTCCGCGATCGAGGCGAATGCATCCAGGCCGAGCTCCTCCGCGCGTGCGTTCGCGGGGAGTCCACACGCAGCCATCAGCTCCACCGCCGCGACTGGGTCGAGGCCCAGGCGGCGGAGCGCGTTTCGCATCGTCTTGCGTCGTTCGGCGAATCCGGCAGTGACTACGCGCCACAGCCTGTCGGGGTCGACCGCCACCGGGGCGGATCCGAGGCGCTCCAGACCGACGACGACCGACTCCACCTTCGGGCGCGGCCAGAAGACGCTCGCGGAAACGCGGCGCAGGATCTTCGCCGTGGCGTGATAGGCCACGCGAACGCTGGCCGCGCCGTACTGCTCGTCGCCGGGCAGCGCGGCCAATCGCTCCCCGACCTCGCGCTGCACGGTGATCACGAAACGAGTCACGACAGGAAGACCGTCCAGCGTGTCGAGCACCAACGGAACCGCGATCCCGTACGGCAGGTTCGCGCACATCACCCATTGACGGCCGTGGAGCTCGTTCCCCCATCCCTCTTTCATGACGTCTGCCCGAACCACGCGAACGTTCTGAAGGTCGCCCACGACTTCCTCGAGCGCCCCGACGACCTTCCGGTCCGATTCGATCGCGAGAACCTCGGCGCCGGTTGCCGCGAGCGCCACCGTGAGCGATCCCAAGCCGGCGCCGATCTCCACGACACGATCCCCGGGAACGAGGCCGGCGTCCGCGGCGATCGCCCGCGCGACATTGGGATCGATCAGGAAGTTCTGACCGAGAGATTTCCTCGGACGGATGTCGTAACGCGCAGCGAGGTCGCGGATCGCTCCTGCACCGAGCCCCGCCGACGTGTTGGCCGCGGCGCCCGTCGGCGACTCACCACGTGAGGCGGACGTCGATGACCCCCCGCGCGAGCGGCGAGAGGATCCGGAAGGCTTCCGGCGAGAGGTCGATGATCTTGTCGGGCGCGAAGGGTCCACGGTCGTTGATTACCACGACCACGCTCCTTCCGGTCGCCACATCGGTCACGGTCACCATCGTGCCGAAGGGCAGCCACGGGTGCGCGGCGGTCAATCCGCTCCACGGCGGGTCGTACCACGTCGCGCCACCCGTTTCGATGTGCGGGCTCGCCCCCAGCGTGCCGCCGGCCGCGCTCGCCGGCCCCGAAAGGAGGAGCTCCGCCAACGGTGAGCGGATCACCCTGTCGAGCAGCACGTGCCGGGACGTCAGCCGGCCGTTGACCTTCACGACCCGGGCAGCGGTGCGCGCGAGGCCGGGAACACCACGACGCAGCACCTGCACCGATCCGGGCGCTAGTTGCTCGCTAAAGGTGGTCCGGACGGGGAACGGGATCAGCCGGTGCTGCTGCCGGGTGAATACCCGAACCTGATCGAACCGGACGGACAAGCCATCGTGAAGGGGGGTCCTGGGTGAGGGATGGACGCGATCGTTGGCGTCGGGTTGGATCCCCATGGCCGCGAGGAGTTCCCCGGCCGTGCTCGCGTTGGTCAGGACGTCATGGCGGGTTCCCGACACGACGACCCGAGCGAACACGACGGGAGAAGGTCCGATGCCCATCGCGGAGCTCGAAGGCTCCGTGAGCGCACCGGAACCGACGCCGGTGTCGCTCACCCCATCCATCACCCAGACCCCCACACCTGAGGAGATCTGTCCCGCGACTGCGGTCGGCGCACCCGGCGCCGGACTCACGGTCACGGTCATGCCGTTGGAAAGCTCGGTTGCCGGCGGCGGCACCACTTGGACGCTCGACGTCAGCTCGATGCCCTCGCCGACGAGCAGCTGCTGCACGTTCCACGACCTCGTCGAGATCGACTCGGGTCGTCCGCCGACGACCAGCGTCACGTGCTTCTCCACACCGAGGCGAACGAAGCCAACGAGGAGCAGCGCCAAGACCACGAGGGTCGAAGCGTGGGTAGTTCGCTGGATCCGCAATCGACGGAGCCGCGTCGCGCGTACCGCCAAACCTTCCTCCAGATCGTTCTCGAGGAAAGCCTCAGGGGGAAGCGGTGAGGGACCGGACCGAAGCCTTCGTGCGCTAGGGGTGGCGACAGTATCAAACCCTCAACCCTCACTGCAACCTTGAGCACGAACGGATGTTCGAGGGTGTTTCCAGGCGTTCGATCGTTTCGTCGTCGTCGTTTCTACGCTCGGCGCTGCTGCAGACCTGGGAATGCACGACGTGCGTTGCCCGACGTTGTGTCGCGAACGTCGTCGGTCGTCGCGTTGCGTGCGAGCGCGAGCGCCTCGAGCGTCGCGATCACGTTCGCAGGTTCGTTGTCGTGGCCCCGCAGCTTCTGCGGAGACAAGAACGGCGAGTCGGTTTCGGTGAGAAGCCGATCGATATCCACCGCGGCGGCCGCCTGACGGAGGTGATCGTTCTTCGGATACGTGACGTTTCCGGCGAAACTCATCCAGTAACCGCGGGCGGCACACTCGCGAGCGATCTCCGCGTCACCACTGAAGCAGTGGATAACTACGCGTTCGGCCGAACCCTCATCCAGGACTCGAAGCACGTCGGGCCACGCCTCGCGAACATGCACCACCATCGGCTTGCCGCTCTCATTGGAGAGTGCGATATGGGCGCGCAAGCACCGCTCCTGGTCCTCTCGGGGCGAGTGCATCCGGAAGAAGTCCAGGCCACACTCCCCGACCGCGATCACGAGGGGGTCGCCGAGCAGTTCCTCGATCCGACCCGCCGCCTCCCGGTCGAATCCCGCAGCCTCGTGTGGGTGCATCCCTGCGGTCGCGAATATCCCGGCGAACGACTCGGCAAGCTCGAGCGATCGCCTGCTGGTCTCGGGGTCGATCCCGACGCAGATCAACGTGTCGACGCCGGCGGCGCGCGCGGCCTCGACCACATCTGCAGGTTCGCGGTCGAGCAGGAACAGGTGGCAGTGCGTGTCGACCGCCCCTGTCTTCACCGTGACTTCAGGCTTCGAGTCGCTCATCGGCGCGGAGCATACGCGCCTCTCCATATGCGGTCGAGGGGGGGAGCTTCACGTGAAACGCGATCCGAGGAAGTCTCACCCCGAAGTTCGGGGAGCGAGTCCTCCGCCTCCGCGCGGAAGCGGTCACTCTTTCGCGTCGAGCCTGGGGAAAAGTGAGTCGCCCTTCGTCGTTTTCGTCCCCGGGTCCAAGCCGCCCCACCGCGTCGATGCCGGAAGACGTTGCCCATCGAGTGGCGCGGGGATGCCGAGTTGCGTCCACAGGCGCTCGGCCGCGCCGGGCATGATGGGCAGGATGAGGATCGCGAGGATCCGGAGCGTTTCAGCGGCCGCATACAGCACGGCGGACAGTTCGTCGGCGCGGGCTGGGTCCTTCGCGAGGTTCCAAGGCGCCTTCTCGACGAGCCAGCGGTTCGCCTCCGCGACGAGCTCCCAGACCGAGACGAGAGCGGGCTGAAGCTGCACCGCTTCCATGGCGGCCATGAACGCTGGGACGACCGCGGCTGAGCGAACACCGACGGGTTCGGTCGAGGTATCGACCCCCGGCTCCGGCACGACACCTTCGAAGTTCGAGGAGAGCATCGCGAGCACCCGCGCGGCGAGGTTCCCCAGGCCGTTCGCGAGGTCGGCGTTGTGTCGCTCGGTCATCGCCTCCCACGAGAAGCTGCCGTCCTGGCCGAAGGAGAGCTCGCGCATGAAGTAGTACCGGTAGGAGTCGACCCCGAAGTGCTCGATCAGCTCGAACGGATGGATCCCCGTGAGCTTGGTCTTCGACATCTTCTCCCCGCCCACCAAGAGGTAGCCGTGGACCCATACCTGCGTCGGCGGCTCGAGGCCGGCCGCCATGAGCATGGCCGGCCAGTACACGGCATGGAACCGCAGGATGTCCTTCGCCATGAAATGGATGTTCGCCGGCCAGGTCCTGGCGAAGCGTTCTGGATCGTCCGCGTAGCCGGCGGCGGTGAGGTAGTTGGTCAACGCGTCGAACCAGACGTAGCAGACGTGCTTCGGATCCCACGGCAGCGGCACCCCCCACGCGAACGACGTCCTCGAGATCGAGAAGTCCCGAAGCCCGCCGCGGATGAGCGAGAGCACCTCGTTCCGGCGCGACCCGGGCTCCAGGGCTTCCGGGTGTTCCTCGTAATGGCGGAGGAGCCGCTCCTCGTAGGCCGAGAGCCGGAAGAAGTAGTTCTCCTCGGAGAGCTGCTCAACCGGGGTGCCGTGGACGGGGCAGTTGCCGTCCACGAGCTCGTCCTCGGTGTAGTAGGCCTCGCACGCGACGCAGTAGAGGCCCTCGTAGGTCCCGAGGTAGATGTCGTCGGTTCCGTTGTCGTGGACGGCCGAAAGGAGCTTCGCGACCGCCGCCTCGTGGCGCGGCTCGGTGGTCCGGATGTAGTCGTCGTTCGAGATCTGAAGGCGTTCCCAGACCTCGCGCCACTTCGGCTCCATGGCGTCGACGAACGCCTGCGGCTCCATGCCCTGCTCCCGAGCCGCCTGCGGCACCTTCTTCCCGTGCTCGTCGGTGCCGGTGAGGAAGAGGACCTCCTCCCCTAGGAGCCGGTGGTAGCGAGCGACGAAGTCGACGGCGACCGACGTGTACGCATGACCGATGTGCGGCACATCGTTCGGGTAGTAGATAGGTGTGGTGACGTAGAAGACGTCGCGGCCCATGGTCGGACCATGCTACCGGCCCCCGCCCCGCGCGACGCCAGGATCGAAGACAGTGACGCTAGTCTGTTACAGACTAGTGAACTCTCACACCTCTTCTGCTAGCGCTGCCGTTCCGTCCACCAACTCGCGATAGATCTGGTTCGCGGACAGCCCGTGCTGCTCGGCGACCGCGTGTGCCGCGTCGCGCTTCTTCATGCCGCCGGCGACGAGCTCTCGGGCTTCGCCGACGCCCGCCTCGAGATCGGGAGCCTCGCCTTCTCCCGCGCCTGCGATCACGACGACGACCTCACCCTTCAGGGTGGCGTCGCCGAGCTTCGTGAGGACCTCGGACGTCGACCCCCGCAAGACCTCCTCGTGGAGCTTCGTCAGCTCCCGCGCTACCGCGATCCGCCGGTCTCCGAGCTCGTCGAGCACATCGCGGAGCAGGATCTGGACCCGCAGTGGGGACTCGAAGAGCACGAGCGTCCGGGGGTCGGTCCGCAAAGCGGCGAGTCGTCGCGTCCGATCGCCCTGGGCTTTCGGAAGGAACCCCTCGAACGTGAACCGGTCGGTCGGCAAGCCCGAGACGACGAGCGCGGCAAGCACCGCCGAGGGCCCCGGAACGACCCGGATGTCGATCCCCTCTCCGGCGCAGGCGCGGACGAGGCGGAAGCCCGGGTCGGACACCAGCGGCATGCCGCCGTCGGTCACGAGCGCCACCGTCGCGCCGGCATGCAGGCGGGCGAGCAGCTCCCCTGTCCGCTTGGTTTCGTTGCCTTCGAAGAGGCTCACGAGCGGCTTGCGGATGTCGACGCCCTGCAAGAGACGACCGGTCCGGCGCGTGTCCTCGGCGGCGATCACATCGACCATGGCGAGCGTCTCACGGGCACGCGGCGTGAAGTCCCCAAGGTTCCCGATGGGCGTGCCGACGAGCCACAGTGTCCCGTCCATGCGCCCGATGGTGGCAGGATGTCTCTTCGCCGACCACGCGACGCGAGCGTGGAGGGAAACGATGGCCGAAGGGCACAAGGACTACTCGAGAACCCCTCTGTGGAAGAAGCTCGGCATCCGCGAAGGATCACGCGTGCTGCTCATCGGAGCGCCCCTACGATTCGAGACGAAGCTCGACGACGTCCCCGACGGCGTCTCCTTCTTGACGCGCCCTCGAACGGGACTCGACGTCGTCGTCTGGTTCGTGACCGAGCGGGCGGACCTGGCGAAGCGTTTCAACGGACTCGCGCGGAGGATCGAGCCGGACGGGCGACTGTGGGTCGCGTGGCCGAAGAAGGCATCGGGTGTTCCCACCGATGTCGGATTCGAGGACGTCCAGGGGATCGGTCTGGCGAGCGGCCTCGTGGACAACAAGAGCGCGTCGGTAACCGAAGTCTTCCAAGGGGTCCAGTTCGTGTACCGCCGGAAGGACCGCGGACCCTGACGCCGGCTGATCGGAGCCCTTCCGCTGGGCCCGTGGCGACCCCGGTACGCTGACGCGGTGCCGACGCTCGTGCAGCGGTTGAACCGCCCCATCATCGCGCTGCTCGCCGTCGCCGCCATAGGAGGCGGCGTCCGATTCTGGGAGTTGTCGCGACCGACATCGCTCGTGTTCGACGAGTACTACTACCCGAAGGCCGGCTGCATCTTCATCGGCTGGTCGAACAAGCAATGCCAGATCCAATCCTCGGACGAGAAGTACTGGCGCAACGCGAAGTGGGACGTCGGGTCGTGGGTCCATCCGCCGCTCGGCAAGTGGGAGATCGGGCTCGGGATCAAGGCGTTCGGCATGACGCCGTTCGGTTGGCGGTTCACGACGGCGCTCGAGGGGACGCTCGTGGCGGTGCTGGTCGCGCTGATCGCGCAGCTGCTGTTCGGTAGTGCGATCTGGACGTTCGTTGCCGGTCTTCTCATCTCGGTCGAGAGCTTGAACGTCGTGTTGTCGCGCGTGGCGTTGCTCGACACGCACCTCGAGTTCTGGGTCGTCGTTGGATCCCTCTGTCTCGTGTTGGATCACCGGTGGATCGATCGCCGAACCCCCGTTCCGAGCGTCGATGAGCTGGAAGCGGGCGGACCATTTGTCGAAACCGCTCCGGAGTTCCGAGCAGGCTCCGAAGCCGGGCAGATGGGATGGGCCTTCGACGACCCGAGTCCGATGTCCCAAGATCTCGGGCACGCAGAGCCCACTCTCGTATCGCCGCACCCCCCCTTGCGCATCCCTTCGCCCGTATGGCGACCGTGGCGTTTCGCGGCCGGTGCGGCGTTCGGCGCCGCCGCAGCCGTCAAGTGGTCGGGCATGACCGCGCTCCTCGGTGCGGTCGTCCTGAGCTACGCGTGGGAGACGACGCGGCGCACCCGCGGCGACGTCACGCGGGGACGGGCCTTCGGACGAGCGTTCGCTCGGGAGACGTTCGGCATCGTGCTGGCCTTCGCGATCGTGCCGGCAGCCGTCTACATGGCGACGTGGCTCCCTTGGTTCCACCACTTCGGGTGGAGCCTGAAGGAATGGTGGCACGACCAGCAGGCGATGTGGGACTACCACAAGAGCCTGAAGGCCACCGCCTACGATGCGAAGACGCACTCCTACACGCCGACGCACGACGACTACTCACGACCGTGGACGTGGCTCTTCATGCTCCGGCCGGTGAACATGTACGAGCCGGTATCGTCGGGAGGCCGCGTTCAGCAGATCCTTGCGATCGGGAACCCGGCGATCTTCTGGGCGAGCTTCTGGTCCCTGCCGTTCGCCGCCTTCGCATGGCGACGGATGCGCGATTGGCGGGCCGGCTTCGTGCTCGTGGCGGCGCTCGTGCTGTACGTGCCCTGGTTCCTGGTCAGCCGGCCCCAGTTCTTCTTCTATGTGCTTCCGGTGACGCCGTTCTTGGTGCTGGCGGCGACGTACTCGCTGCGCTGGCTCTCGGATGCCACGTGGATCGTTCGAGATCCCAAGCGGGGCGTGGAGGTCGAATCGACGAGGCATCCCTACCGTCCCCTCGTGTGGATCTACCTCGCCATCGCGGTCGGCGTGTTCGCGTGGTTCTACCCGGTGCTGACGGGGCGCGATATCTCAACGCACACGCACCAGGTCATCTTGTGGTTCCAGCGCTGGTCATGAACCGACACCGGTAGGCTCTGGCTCCGATGAGCCGGATAGAGCACGACGCGATCCCGATGGCCGACGATGTCCGGCTGGCCGTGACCCTGTTCTTCCCGGACGGCGACGGCCCGTGGCCGGCGGTCCTGGAAGCGCTTCCCTATCGCAAGGACGACGTCACCGCCTCGTACCGACCCGAGTATCTGCGCCTCGCACACGCCGGTTACGTCGTGTGCCGCGCGGACGTGCGCGGCACGGGTTCGAGCCAGGGCGTGCCCACCGATGAGTACCCGGCCGCCGAACGAAGCGACCTGATGACCGTGATCGACTGGCTCTCGAAACAGAGCTGGTCCGCCGGTCCCGTCGGCATGTACGGCACCTCATATAGCGGGTTCAACTCGATCCAGCTCGCGATGGAGCGTCCGCCGGCCCTGAAGGCGATCATCCCGATCTTCGCGACGGACGATCGCTACACCGACGATGTCCATTACTTCGGTGGGGCGTTGAAGCAGTTGGACCTGGTCGACTACCCGACCTACATGATCGCGATGAACGCGCTGCCACCGGCTCCCTCGATCTACGGCGACGGATGGCGTGAGGAGTGGGAACGGCGGGTACACGCGGCCGAGCCCTGGGTCTTGACCTGGCTGGAACACCAGCGGTTCGACGACTACTGGCAGTTCGGATCGCTGCGCCCGACGTACGAGGCGATCGAGTGCCCCACGATGATCATCGCCGGCTGGGCCGACGGCTACCGCAACAACACGTTCCGCACGTTCGAGACGCTCACATGCCCGAAGCGATTGATCATCGGACCCTGGTCGCACGCCGCAACCGACACGTGCAAGCCCGGACCGAACCACGACCTGATCCCGGAGCACCTGCGGTGGTGGGACCACTGGCTGAAAGGGATCGACAACGGGGTGGACCGTGAAGCGCCGATCGTCCTGTTCGCGCAGCGATCGACGCTGCCAGCGCCGGATCGGTCCGAGGTGCGCGGCGAATGGCGCTACGAACCCACATGGCCGGCCGAGCGCCTGTCGCCGTCGCCGCTCGAGCTGGCGAAGGCAGAAACGAACCGTGAGGGCGACGGGCCCGACGAGCTGCACGTGCGCGGTGACGTCGGGTGGACCGCGTGGATCTCGTGCGCGGGTGCGATGCCCTGGGGTCAGCCCGACGACCAACGCCCCGACGAGATCCACTCGCTCACGTACACGTGGGCGCCGCTGGAGCAAGAGCTCGAGATCCTCGGGCACGCACGGCTCCGCGTGAGCGTGATCTCCAGTGCGCCGATCGCCTACCTCTCGGCGAAGCTCTGCGACGTCTTCCCCGACGGCACGTCCTCGCTCGTGGCCCGCGGCATGCTGAACCTCGCGCACCGCGATTCACGGACGGAACCCACCGCCGTGGAGCCCGGACGTCCGATGGAGATCGAGTTCGGCCTCGAAGCAACCTCATGGATCTTCGAGGCCGGACATCGGATCAGGCTCGACCTCGCGGGCACCGATTGGCCGAACGCGTGGGCGCCACCTTCGCCGGTGATCCTCGTCGTCGACCGCTCGTCGGCGACGCTGACGTTGCCCGTTCTCGACGGCCCATCGCCGGTCACCGATCGGCCGATCCTGCCGCCGCCCAACCCCGCCGAGGCGAACCAGTCGCCGAAGGAGCGCGACAAGACGGACGACGAGTCGACCGGCTGGGTGAAGTGGTCGGTCGCACACGAGCAGCTGAAGCACGAGACGCGCGCGTACGCAGGGAGCTTCGGCGACTACGAGGCGAAGGGCGAGGTTCCATCGTTCGTGGAGCTGTACGACGGGGTGGTCAGTGTCTCGACGGACGATCCCGGAGCCGCTCGCTCGGAGAGCCAGGCAGGCTTCGAGATGCGGTGGCCCGAGGCGACCTGCGCGTCGGCGACGACGATGAGGATCGAGAGCGACCGAGATTCGTACCGGGTCGAGATCGATCTGCGCGTCTCAGAAGATGGCCGTGAGCTGTGGCATCGCCACTGGGAGCAGACCTTCCCGCGGGACCACCAGTAAGCCCAAGACCGCGCGCCGACCCCAGAAACACGAAACCCCGGCGCTCGGCCGGGGGCTCGGTCTTGATGGGATATCCCACAGAGGATGATACGGCCTTCGGCCCGATGCGGCAAGGGGCGGCAGGAACGTTCATCCTGCGGTTCGTTCACGAGCTCCCGGGAAGGTGCTGCCTGAACAGGATGTAGCCGATGCCGGCGGCGGCGTCGAGCAGGAAGTGCGCGATGACGAACGGCCAGGTTCTCCTCCAGCGCACAAAGAACACGCCGAACAGAGCTCCCATCGCGAGGTTGCCGGCGAAGGCGCCCCATCCTTGATACAGGTGGTAGGCGCCTCGAAGCACCGCGCTCACCGCGATCGCGGCGACCGGCGTCAACGTCAGCTGACGCAGCCGCGTGATCAGATACCCGAGGACGATGACTTCCTCGAGCAACGCGGCCGCGACCGCGTCGAACAGGAGGATCGGGACGGTCCACCAATGATGCAGGGGCGGCACCGGCACGACGAACCGGTTCACCCCGAGCGCGACCGCTCCCAGGTACAGGCCAAGCCCGCAGATCCCGACGATCGCGAACAGCACGGCGCCGCGTCCGACATTGAGACGCGGGTCGTCCCCGGCAAGACCGATCCCGGCGACACTCTCGCCCGAGCGCCGCACGAGATGAACCACGAGCCACACCGGCGCCAACCCGAACGCGATCCCGGCGATCTGCTTCGCCAGCTCGGTGTTCTGATCGACGGAGACGACGGTGACGCCTTTGAGCGGCGCCGACAGCAGGTCGATGATCGCGAACACGGCGCTCGCCAGGAGCGAGAGCGCCAGAACGACAAGCACCTCTTCGAGGAGCGTGCTTCGGTCGACCGGGGGGGAGCCCGGCGTGGTGGAGACGGCGAGCCGCCTTCCTACAGTTGGAGAACTGGGCAGGTGAGCGTGCGGGTGATCCCCTCCAGCTCCTGCATCGGCATGACGGTGCCCTTGGCCAGCATATCGAGGTCGAGCGCTTCGGCACGCGCGATCACGTCGTAGGGCCCGGTGACCGGGTCGACCGACACCACGCCCTCGATGCCACGTACCTGCTCGGTAACCTGCGATGCCTTGCCAACTTCCGTCTGGATCAGGATGTACGCGTTCACCATCGCTCCCCTCCCTTCGTAATCAGGCGCCGTCGGCGCCGCCATCCTTGGTCTCGCCCGGGTCGCCGCCCGGCTTCGTCAGTTTGCCCATCGCCCTCTCGAGGAGGCCACCCGCCTTCTCGACCGCGGTGTCGACGGCAGGCTTCGCCTTGTCGACGAGCTCGCTCGCCACGTCGGCAGCCTTGTCGATCGCTGGCTTCGCCTTCTCCAGAACCTCGCCGGCGACGTCCCCGGCTTTCTCGACAACCGGCTTCGCCTTCTCGACGACCTCACCGGCAACATCCTTCGCCTTGTCCAGGAAGCTGTCTCCTTCGGCCACGGTTCCCACCTCCTGCAACGGGCTCACCCTGCGGTTCCTGTTGTCTCTTGGCCGTCTTCGGGTGGCGCAGACCTGCAGGGTAGCGGAGTTGTGGAAAACGCGCGCGCGGGTTCGGGAACCCTACCCTCCTTACCGGGCGTCGAAGCCCGCGTCGTCGGAAACAAGGAGGGTCCCTCATGCGGATCGCTACGAGAACAGCAGGTGTGGCCCTCGCGGTCGCGGTCGTTCTGGTCGGATCGGCCGGGGCCGCTTTCGCGTGCGGAGGGCTCATCGCGCCCAACGGAACGATCAGCCTCACCCGCACCACCACGTTAGCCGCCTATCACCAGGGCGTGGAGCACTACATCACTTCGTTCCAGTACGCGGGCGCTACGACCGGAGACGTCGGTTCGATCGTTCCCCTGCCGGGCGTCCCGACACAGGTGATCAAGGGAGGCAACTGGACGCTGCAACGACTCGAGCTCGAAGTACACCCGCCCGACAAGTCGCTCGACTTCGAAGCCTCCGTGGCACGTGCCCCCGATGCTCAGGTCTTGCTGACCACCACGGTCGATTCGCTCGACATCACGGTCCTCAAGGGCGGCTCCCTAGCCGTCGGAAACTGGGCTCGCGATCATGGCTTCTTCCTGCCGCCGGATGCGCCGCAGGTCTTGGACTTCTACGCGCAGCGCAGTCCGATCTTCATGGCAGTGAAGTTCAACGCGGAACGTGCCGCCCGCCAAGGCATCGCGCAGGGCGAGGGCACGCCCGTCGACGTCGTCATCCCGACACCCGACCCATGGGTCCCGTTGCGGATCCTGACGCTCGGACAAGATCCGAGCGATCTGGTGCAAGCCGACGTCTTCCTGCTCACCGACAGTGAACCCTCCACGCTTCCCCAGGCCGTGACGCCGGATAGCAACTCCGCGCAGCGAGGGATGATCCGACGTGTCAGCGAGCCGGCTTCGGCGTCCCTGTTGGACGACCTTCGCGGCGACAAGCGCATGGGTTGGATACCGGACCACATGTGGTTCACCTACCTCGACCTGAACGAACGCGCGTCCGCCGTCACGCACGATCTCGCGATCGACGCGAGCGGCTTCGGCACGCCGGATCCGATAGCAGCTGGCTACCACCTCGCCGACCGTCCGATCGTCCTCGGCTCGTCCTCATCGGCGATCGGCGTGTGGGTCGCGGTAGCGTTGTTCGCCGTCCTGCTCGCCGCAGCTGAGCTCGGACGCCGTCGCCTGCGTCAACCGGTGGCCTGAGGGACATGTCTCGCAAGCTGTGGTTGCCCCTCGCGGTGCTCCTGCTCGCGCTTCCCGCGGGGCTGGCCGCGTCGGCAGCATCGGGAGGAGTGCGAACGGTGGACATCACCATCCACTTCTCCCGATTCTCGACGGACCAGATCACCGTCGCCCCGGGCGAAACGGTCCGTTTCGTCGTTCACAACACCGACCCCATCGACCACGAGTTCATCCTCGGCGACGCCCACGTACAGTTGATCCACGAGAACGGCACCGAGCTCCGCCATCCCCCCAAGCCCGGCGAGATGACCGTCCCGGCAGGCACCACTCGGGAAACGACCTATACCTTCCCAACCTCGACGGGACAACTGATCTTCGCCTGTCATGTGCCCGGCCACTACGCCTATGGCATGCACGGCATGGTGACTGTCGCCAGCTGAGATCGGCTCGGTGCTCACGGGGGTTGGGGGCGGCGCCGCGTGACGACGCGGCACGGGACCGACGTAGGATGCTGGCGTGCCGCGGATCGTCATCGTCGAGGGCGATATCACCGAGCAGGACGCGGATGCGATCGTGAACGCCGCGAACACCGCGCTCCGTCCCGGCGGCGGCGTCGACGGCGCGATCACGCGGGCCGCTGGTCCTGACGCACTCGCCGAACGCGAGCAGCTGATCGTGCAACGAGGTTTTCCCCCGCTTCCCACTGGGGAAGCCGTCGCGACAGGCGGGGGCCGACTGAAGGCGCGCTGGATCATCCACACCGCCGGTCCGGTTTACGCGGGCGACGAGCGCGACGCGATCCTGCTGGCGAAGTGCCACGAGTCGTGCCTGCGAGTGGCCGACGAGATCGGCGCGACGATCGTCGCGTTCCCGGCGATCTCGACCGGCGTGTACGGATACCCCGCCGATGAGGCGGCGCCCGTGGCGCTCTCCACGGTCATGAACGCGGACACGCGGGTCGACGAGGTTCGTTTCGTGCTCTTCGGAACGGCGATGCTCGAGACGTTCGAGGGGGCGATGCGTGCGCTCGCCGAAGCAGGGCCTTCCGCACCTCGCTGATAGGATTCGCACCTGCGATGAGCGACACGACCACGGACCTCGGCACGCCGAAGGGCGCATACGAGCACCTCGACGACATCACGCTCGTCGACTGCCGCGAGCCCTACGAATGGGAGGCAGGCCGGGTCGAGAGCGCGATCCACATCCCCCTCAACGCCATCATGGCCGGCGAGGGAACCGATCTCGCCCAGGACAAACCGATCGTCGTGATCTGCCGTTCGGGCAACCGCAGCGAGCTTGCCACGATGATGTTCCAGGCCCGGGGGTTCGAAGCGCACAACCTAGAGGGCGGTATCGAAGCCTGGGTACACGACGGCTTGCCGATCACCGCACCCGACGGGTCCCCCGGCCGCGTCGCCTGACGCCCAGGCACTTCATATAGAAGGAGTCCTTCGGGCGTAGCCTGACGTCATGGCCGACCTGGACGCCGCGAGACGTGATCTCTCCGACGCACTCGGTGCGGATGAAGTCCTCGTCGATCCGCTCGCGCTGAAGCTCTACGCGCGCGACGCATCGGTCGTAGAAGGGTCCGCGGGGATCATCGCGTTCCCGCGTTCGGCCGACGACGTCATCACGTGCATGGACGTGGCAACGCGACACGGCCTGCCGGTCGTACCTCGCGGGAGCGGTACGGGATTGGCGGGCGGTGCGACCCCGATCGGCGACGCCCTCGTCGTCGTCACGACGAAGATGAACCGCATCCTGGAGATCCGCCCCGACGACCGCCTCGCATGGGTCGAGCCGGGCGTGCTGAACCTCGATCTCGCGAACGCGGTGCGCCCCAGTGGGTTCACGTATGCGCCGGATCCCTCGTCGCAGCAGACGTCCTCGATCGGCGGGAACGTGAGCACGAACGCCGGCGGCCCGCACTGCCTCGCGTACGGCGTGACGAGTGCACACGTGCTGGCCCTCGACGTCGCGCTTCCGAACGGAACCGTGGATCGGTTCGGTAGCGAGGGACCGGAGGCGCCCGGCTACGACCTGCGAGGCGTCGTGGTGGGCGGTGAAGGGACGCTGGGGATCGTCACGGCCGCTTGCGTGCGCCTGGTGCCGGTGCCACCGGTGGTCCGTACGATGTTGCTCGACTTCACCAGCGTCGAGGACTGCGCCGCGACGGTCAGCGACATCATCGCGCGCGGCGTCGTGCCGGCCGCCGTGGAGATGATGGACCACGGCATCGTCGTCGCCGCCGAGAGCTTCGCGCACGCGGGATATCCGACGGATGCTGCGGCGATCCTCATCGTCGAGGTCGATGGGATCCAGGCGGCAGTCGAGGCACAGGCGCGAGAGGTCGAGGAAGCGGCTCACTCGCATCATGTCCGCACGATCCGCGTCGCAGCCGACGAGGCCGAGCGCGCGCTCTTGTGGAAGGGTCGCAAATCGGCCTTCGGGGCCGTCGCGCAGATCGCCCCGCACTACCACCTTCACGACTGCGTCGTTCCCCGAACCAAGCTCGTCGACGTGCTCACCGGCGTCTACGCGATCGCGAAGCGGCACGACCTGATCGTCACGAACGTCTTCCACGCCGGGGACGGGAACCTGCACCCGCTGTTCTCGTTCGACCTCAGCGTGCCGGGAACCTTGGATCGGGTGCTCCAGGCGAGTGAAGAGGTCGTACTTCTGTGCGTCGATGCCGGCGGCGCCCTCAGCGGTGAGCACGGGGTCGGACTGGAGAAGCGCGATTTCATGCCGCTCGTCTTCACACCCGATGACCTCGGAGCGCAGGCGTGCGTACGAGGGGCATTCGACCCCGACGGACTGATGAATCCTCAGAAGGTGCTGCCCGACGGGGCGCGCTGTGGTGACTTCGCGCTCGCGGCGGCCGGCACCTACGACGCCGCCGAAGCCGCGGCGAACCTCCCGGAGGGTTCGTGGGTCTGATCGAGACCACGACGCCGGAGCGGATCGGAACCGAACCGTGGAGCTGATCCATCCGCACACGAAGGCTGACGTTGCAGACGCCATGCGCACCGCAAGCAGCGATGGAACGCGCGTTCTCGTCGTCGGGGGTCGCCAACACCTGGACCGTGGGAACGCAGTCCCGGTCGACGCCGAGTTGTGGACGACGCAGCTGGACCGGGTGGTCGCCTACGACCCGCAGGAGCTCATCGCGGTCGTGGAGGCCGGGATGCGCTGCGGCGACTTCGCCACCATGCTCGCCGAACATCAGCAGGAGTGGCCGGTCGACGCGCCCGCCGATGCGACCGTCGGAGGCGTGATCGCTGCGGGTGTGTCGTCGCCCCGACGCCTCCGCGTCGGCCACATCCGCGACACGGTCGTGGAGCTCGAGCTCGTCACGGGCGACGGGCGGCTCGTCCGAAGCGGAGCGCGAACCGTGAAGAACGTCACGGGCTACGACATCCACCGGCTCGCCACCGGCTCGCTCGGCACCCTCGGCGTGATCGTTCAGGTGGCGGTGAAGGTCCGGCCGCTGCCGGAGGCAGTGGCCGGACTCCGCGCGCGCGGCGACGGCCTGACGCTCGGCGGGCGGCTGCTCGAGGCG
>JALYLV010000012.1:0-55865 GCA_030774035.1 Actinomycetota bacterium | reverse complement strand
CCCGCCACCCCCGACACGGTCGAGCTTCGACTCGAAGGATGGCGCGACGAGGTACGCGAGCTGACCGAACTGGCACGCGCGGCGGTGTCGGAACTCGAACCGCTCGATCCCGGCACCTCGTTCCCATCCGCCCCGCCCTGGCTTGATGAACGAGCGGCGATCGTGGTCGAGGCCGCCGTTCCGCCGTCGCGCGTCGCGAGCCTGGTCGAAGAGCTCAGTGACTGGACCGCGCTCCTCGGCGTCGGGCTCGTCTGGTTCACGCTCGACGATGACGATCCTGCGGAACGCCTGACGGAGATCAGAGGAAGAGTCGCGGACCTCGGCGGTATCGCGCCCGTTATCCGCGGTCCCGGGGGCCTCGGCGACACGCCCGTTCCCGGCCTCGAGATCCATCGACGCCTCAAGGACGCCTTCGACCCCGCGGGGATCCTGGCGCCCGGTCGCTTCTGGGGCGGGCACTGAAGGAAGCTCGACGCGCGGCGAGGGCCGGCGCCCCGGCACCGGCCCCGCGTGGGCTCACATCGCGAGCGTCTCGCGAAGCTTCACGATGTCGTCGGCGCCGATCACGGCGCGACCGTTGGTTATCAGGTACGAGAACCGCACGTTCACGCCGGCGTCGGCGACCTTGCGCGCGTGACGACCGAGCGCGCCCGGCTTGTCGGCGTCGCCGCTCACGTCGAGGATCGCGACGTCGGTCTCACCCTCGACCTTCACGCCTGCCGTCTCCAACGCGCGGCGGGCGGCGGTGGCGTTCTCGACCAAGACGTGGACGATGCCGCGACCCTCGTAGCCGATCGCGCACAACCCCTCGATGTTGATCCCGGCTTTCCCGAGCGTCTCGCCAACGAGCGCGAGTTCACCCGGCCGGTCATCGAGAGAGAGCAAGAGGTCTGTGGCCATGGTTCACCTCTTCCCCTTGTGGTGCCCGTCGTACTCCTGCTCGGGCGAAGCGTCAAACCAGCAGGGCGAAGGGGGAAAGAGCCCTGTTCCCCGGTATCAACCGTGTGGCAGCGCTAGCCGATGGTTTGAAGGGCGCCTGGTTGCGCCTTTGGCCAGCTATGGAGGTGGGTTACCTGTCTGAGCAGAAAGTGGCGGGACGCTTGGGGGCGGCGCTTGCTCGCGCCGAGGATCTCGAGGCGATGTACCGCTCCCTGGTGGAGTCTCTTCCTGCGATCACCTACACGGAAGCCGTGGACGATCATCGCGTCCTCTCCGTCAGTCCCCAGGTCAAGATCATGCTCGGGTACACGCAGGAGGAATGGTTCAGCAATCCGCTTCTCTGCGAGGAGCTGCTCCACCCCGAGGATCGGGACCGGGTCGTTGAAGCGTGCAACATCGCCAACCGCAACCGCGAGCCATACCGGGCGGAGTACCGGATGATCGCCAAGGACGGTCGGATCGTCTGGGTGCGAGACGAGGCCACCTTGGTCTACGGATCGAAGGGGCAGCCTCTCTGCTGGCAAGGCGTCATGCTCGACATCACCGCCGAAAGGCAAGCTCAAGAGGCGTTGAACCCGTAAATACCCGACGAGCCGAAGCCTGTCAGCCGCGCATCGTCCTCAGACGTTCGCCCGCAGCTTCCAGGGTCTCGAGCTTCTTGCAGAACGCGAAGCGAAGGATCGAGCGGCCGAGCTCGGGGCGTGAGAAGAACGACGATCCGGGGACGCTCGCGACGCCGACGCGCTCCACGAGGTGCCTCGCGGTCTCGACGTCGTCACCCGTGCCCAGATGGGAGATGTCGGCCATCACGTAGTAGGCGCCGCCCGGTGGTAGGGCTTCGAAGCCGTTCTCCGATAGCACCCGCATCATCACGCCGCGCCGCTCTGCGTACTCCGTTGACATCTGCTCGTAGTACGAAGCCGGCAGCCCGAGCGCAGTCACGCCGGCGATCTGCAGCGGCGCCGCTGCAGCAACCGTCAGGAAATCGTGCACCGTGCGGATCCCACCCATAAGCTCCGCGGGGGCGATCGCCCAGCCCACGCGCCAGCCCGTCACGGCATACGTCTTCGAAAGAGCGCTGATCGTGATGGTGCGATCTTCCATCCCGGGTATCGTCGCGATCGGCACGTGGCGCGCGTCGTCGTAGACGATGTGCTCGTAGATCTCATCGGTGATCGCGATCACGTCGTGTCGCACGCAGAGCGAGGCAATCACGGCTAGCTCCTCGCGCGAGAACACCTTCCCGGTCGGATTGTTCGGCGAATTGAGGATGATCGCCCGCGTCCTCGGTCCGAACGCGGAGCGAAGCTCAGCCTCGTCGAACGTCCAGTCCGGCGGTCGGAGCGAAACGTAGCGGGGCACCGCTCCCGACAGGATGGCGTCGGGCCCGTAGTTCTCGTAGAACGGCTCGAAGATCACGACCTCGTCTCCGGGGTCGAGCACGCCGAGCATCGCGGCAACCATCGCCTCGGTCGAACCGCACGTGACGCAGATCTCGGACTCGGGGTCGACCGTCATTCCGTAATCGCGTGCGTACGAGGCGGCGATCGCTTCGCGGAACGCCGGCACACCCCACGTGACCGGGTATTGGTTGTGATCCTCGGCGATCGCGCGCCGGGCCGCTTCCTTGACCTCTTCCGGGGCCGCGAAGTCCGGGAATCCCTGGCCCAGGTTGATGGCACCGTGCAGGTCGGCGAGTCTGGTCATCTCCCGGATGACGGATTCGGTGAATGAGGAGGCCCTCGCGGAGGCATGGAGCTTCGACACAGCGAGAGAGTACCGCTGCCCACAGTCGGGGCCGGACAGCCTCAGTTGCTGATCGAGCCGCGACCCGCTCGCGCCGAGCCGCAAGCCTGAGACCATCAGGGTGCGACCGAACCAACGAGAGGGGAACCGCGACCATGAAGCTGACGACCACCGCGCAGGTCTCCGTTGACGGAGTGATGCAGGGGCCCGGCGGGCCGGACGAGGACGAGCGCGGCGTATTCGAGCGCGGCGGATGGGCCCATTTCGACAACGAAGCTGGGGCGGTCATGGACGAGATCTTCCAGCGCGCCGACGCGTTCCTGTTCGGCCGGCGGACCTACGAGATCTTCGCCGGCTCCTGGGGAACGTGGGACGATCCGGGCGACAGCCCGATCTGGACGGCGTTGGACACGAAGCCCAAGTACGTGGCATCGACCGCACCCTTCGACCCGAAGTGGGCGAACACGACCGTCCTCGCCGGTGACGCCGCGGCTGCCATCCGCGAGCTGAAGGCCAAGGCGGGAGGCGAGCTGCAGGTGCACGGCAGTGGCGCCCTGTTCCGATGGCTGCTCGACAACGACCTCGTCGACGAGATCAACCTGTTCACCTTCCCCGTGGTCGTCGGCCAGGGCACGCGGCTGTTCCCTGACACCGGCCCGGACATCGCGCTCGAGCTGGTCGGATCCCAGGCGGTCACCCCCAGCGGAGTGACGATCCAGGTCTACCACCCCGTCGGGCGCCCGCAGTACGGAACGGCCACGGTCGACATGAACACGTGACACACGAAACCCTACCGGCGGCGGCCTGCCAGAATCGCGGGCATGGCCGTCGAACCGCACCCACCGCTCGGCGCCGAGCTGCCCGAGGGAGCCAGGTTCATCGGGCGAGAGCCGGGAGCGGTACCCGGATGGATACCTGGACTCGATGCGCCCGTCGACGCCGACCTGAACACCTGCGTCGCGTGCGGCTTGTGCCTCCCCCACTGCCCGACCTACCGGCTGACCGGCGAGGAATCGGCGTCGCCGCGCGGGCGGATCGCCGCGATGCGCGCGGTAAGCGACGGCGTCGCCACGGTCGACGACACCTTCCGCTCGTTCATGGACCTGTGCCTGGTCTGCCGGGCATGCGAGGACGTCTGCCCCTCGCACGTCCCCTTCGGCCGGATGATGGAGAGCGCGCGAACCCAGGTCGAACCGCTGCGCTCAGGCCCAGCTCGGTGGATCCGCTCGCTCGCGCTCGCCGTCGTCCTGCCACGGCCGTGGCTGCTTCGCGTTGTAGGTTTCTTCCAACCGGTCGTGCGGCCGTTGCTGCCGAAGAGGATGCGTGCGCTCGTTCCTCACGGCGCGGCGCCGTTCCGAAAGCTTCCGGCGGTGACTGCACCCCCGGCTGATGTTCCAGCGCGCGGGACGGTCGCGCTGCTTTCCGGCTGCGTCCAGGATCGCTGGTTCCACGAGGTGAACCGCGCGACGATCCGGGTTCTGGCCCGCAACGGCTGGCGCGTGTTCGTGCCTCGCGAACAGCGGTGTTGCGGCGCCCTGGCGGCGCACAACGGCCGGCTCGGAACCGCGCGTGCGCTCGCCCGACGCAACGCGAAAGCCTTCGCCGACGCACAGACCGTTGTCGTCAACGCGGCCGGTTGCAGCGCGCACATGAAGAGCGACAACGAGGCGAACCTGCCTGTTCGCGACCTGACGGAGTTCCTTCATGAAGAGGGGCTCGTTGCCACTGCCGGCTCGATCGAACCAACGCGCATCGCCTATCACGACGCGTGCCACGCGCTTCGCGCGCAGCACATCCACGACCAGCCGCGAGAGCTGTTGCGCACGATCCCAGGGGTGGAGCTTGTCGAGATCCCCAACGGCGATCGCTGCTGCGGCGCCGCAGGCCTCTACAACGTCACCGAGCCGGAGATGTCCGAGCGGCTGATGCGCGAGAAGGCCGAAGCCATCGCGTCGACCGGCGCCGGCATCGTCGCGAGCGCGAACCCGGGCTGTTCGATGCAGCTGTCAGCCGGACTGAGAGCGCTCGGCGGGGACGCGGCCGCGATCGAGATCGTGCACCCCATCGAGCTCCTCGACCGCGCGTACCGCACCGCCGCCAGATGACCAGGATCGACGATCCGGATTTCGTCGCGCGCGAGTACGGCGACGAATCCCGGCTGGCTGCACGACGCCGTGTGTGGAACGACTTCCTCGATGGCGAGAACGCAGACGATGCGATCCTCACAGCAGTCGAGGAAGTCGCGCACGATCGCGTGTTGGAAGTTGGAGCAGGGTGGGGTGAGGTCGCAGCACGTGTCCGGGATGGCACCGGCGCACGTGTCATCGCCACCGATCTCTCGCCCCGGATGGCTGCGCTCGCTCGCGCACGCGACCTTCCGACAGCGATCGCCGACGCGCAGTCGCTCCCATTCCGCGGCCGGACGTTCGACGTGGTCGTCGCCAACGCGATGCTCTACCACGTGCCCGACCTCGACAGAGGCTTGGACGAGATCGCGCGAGTCCTGATGCCCTCGGGACGGCTCGTCGCCTCGACCTTCGCCGCGACACACCTTCCCGAGGTGTGGGAACTCGTCGAAGGGCCCGGCGTCGAGCTGTCGTTCAACGCGGAAAACGGCGAGGACACGTTGCGGCGTCATTTCGACCACGTCGAGGCGAGGCTTGGCGGCGGCACCGTCACCTTCCCGAACGCGGACGAGCTCAGGACCTACGTGGCAAGCACGATCACGCGCTCGCACCTGGCTGAGCGGGTGCCCGACTTCGAAGGACCGTTCGCCGCCCATAGCGCGTTCATGGTCTTCGTCGCGTCCTGAGTAGAGGATCGCACCGTGTTCACCATCGGAGACCGCGACCGCGTTCGGGACCGGGTACTCGAGCTGGCGTCATCTGACCCTCGCGTCGTCGCGGGAGCGGCCGTTGGCTCACTCGCGCACGACGAAGGAGACCGATGGTCGGACCTCGATCTCATGTTTGCCGTCGCGGACGATGTGGCGGTGCCCGATGTGCTGGAATCCTGGACTGAGACCATCATTGGCGAGTTCGGGGCGGTTCGATTGTTCGACCTCCCCAGCGGGCCGATCATCTACCGCGTGTTCCTGCTTCCTGACTCCCTGGAGCTGGACCTGTCATTCGTACCGGCCTCCGAGTTCGGCGCCGGCGGGCCGAGGTTCAGGCTGCTGTTCGGCGAGGCGGCCGACAAGCCATACACGACTTCACCTCCTGCCGACGAACTCTTCGGCTACGCGGTCCACCACGCGCTGCACGCACGCACGTGCATCGAGCGAGGCCGGTATCGGCAGGCGGAGTACTGGATCAGCGCAGTGCGCGACCATGCGCTCGCCCTCGCGTGTCATAGCCGGGGGCTCGATGGCGCCTATGGCCGCGACTTCGACAGGTTGCCCGCCGAGATCCTGGGTTCGGCCGAGGACGCGCTCGTCCGATCGTTCGAGCCGCGCGAACTGAAGCGCGCATTAGGGAGCGCCGTTGACGCGCTCCTTCGTGAATCAACTGAAGTCGAGGAGATGGCAGGAAAGGTCGAAGATCAGCTGCGCGAAGCAGCGTCAGGACTAGCCGACTGAACCGCCATCATTCTGTTGCGGCAGATGATGACCGATGCTAAGGTCGACCCCTCGCCACGCATGGTGGCTCGACCTGCAAGGAGGCGAACTATGACTGCTCCCACGGTGGTCATGGCGTCGCGCTCCGGTGCCGGTCAGCTCATCGCTTCCTGATCCGCAAGACCTCCTGGGCACGACGGCGTATCCCACCGTGTCCTTTGGAGGTTCCCGATGTCACGCGATCAACGCCGCGGTGAGCGGGACGAGAGGCAGCGCTCGTTCCGGTGCGGCTATTGTCGGTTGGACGTTTCGACAGACGCCCTGGGCACCGCTCACCGCAACCACTGCCCGAACTGCTTGTGGAGCCGTCACGTGGATGCCAACAGCCCTGGAGACCGGGCGGCCGATTGCGGTTCACTCATGGAACCGATCGCGATCACCGTGCGCGGAGACGGTGAGTGGGTCCTGGTGCATCGGTGCGGAGGCTGTGACGAGCTGCGTCTGAATCGCACCGCCGGTGACGACAATCCGCTGATGCTGCTGCGCCTAGCGGTCAGGCCCCTGTCCCAGCCACCGTTCCCGCTCGAACGGCTCGGCCAATTGTGAGTCTCGCCGGTGGCCTGAATCGGTTGACGGTGGACTTCGCCGACTCCTACCGTCGGCGGAGCGAATGGCCATCTGAAGAGGAGAGCGGATCGATGCAGCACGTGAGCGTGGGAAGACGATTCGGAGCGCTGCTCATCGACGACCTCGTGTCGCTCGTGTGGTTCCTCCCGCTCTCCAGGGTGACCAAGATCGAGACCCCTTTGGGCTCACAGTACTCATTCGGGCTCAGGGGTTGGCACTTCGTCGTCGCTGTAGCGATCTCGTTGGTGTACTTCACAGTGCTCGAAGCTGCCTTCGGTGCCACGCTCGGAAAGCTCGCCGTCGGAATCCGGGTCGTAGGGGTGAGCGGGAAACGTATCGACGCTCGACAGTCGATCGCTCGCAATCTCGCACGCATCGTCGATGCGTTCCCATGGTTCTTCCCGTACCTGCTGGGCGCGATCTTCGTTTGGAACTCGCCGACGCGACAGCGACTCGGTGATCGGTGGGCGAACACCGTCGTCATCGTCCGTGGCTCGAACGAAGGAGCCGCAGAGGACTCTGCGACGGCGTGGTCAGCCGCGGCTCCCGCGCCGATGGGATGGAGTGAGAGGCAGCGCGGCGGAACCCCGCCGCCGTTGCCCCCGCCCCCACCGGGGAGCTGACCCGCTACCAGGCGTCCAAGGACGCGCCGAGCGCCGCACGTCCCGTGCAGACCGTTCCTCCGCCGTAGCGGGTCTGGCTTCCGGCCTCTTCGAGGACATACATGCACGCGTCGGGGCGAACCTGCACGGCCGCTGCCCATTGAGAATCGGACGCGAACACGCTGATCCGTCCGAGGCCGAGCGAAGGTTCGTCGGCAGCCGTGTAGGTCCGAGTCGAGTCGACCGCCGCGAGCCCCGACGCGTCGGCAGTTGCGAACGAGCTGGTTTCAGCGTGAACGCGCAGCGCGAGTGCTTGAGCGGCACGAAGATCGCTCTCCGCGTGACCGATCGAGCCGACGAGCGGCCGGTTCGCGAAGATCTCAACGACGAGGAGTACGCATCCGAGCAGCAGGGCGACCGCCACCAGCCAGAACCCGCGGTTCCCGCGACGCGGCGCTGCGACGTTCGTGTCGAGCTCGCGCTCGTACGTCTCGATGATCTCGTCGTCCTGCACGTGCCCAGACTACCTGTGCACGGGTGTTTTCGAGAAGGGACCCGACTGCGAACCGTCGACTCAGGATCCGATCGCACGGCTGAGCTGCTCGAGGCTCTCCAGGTTGTGCCCGCTCAAGAAGACGTCGATGCTCGGTAGCGCCGCCGTCATGCCCCTGGCCAGCGGCTCATATCGCGGCGATCCCTTCAACGGGTTCACCCACACGACGCGGTGGGCGAGGCGCCGCAGTCGCGCCATCTGGGCTCGCAGGAGCGCCGGGTCATCGCGCTCGAGACCGTCGGAGCAGAGCACTACGACCGCCCCGCGTAGAGCCGAACGCTGGCTCCATCCGTCCAGCAGCGTCTTCAACGACTGCCCGATCCGGGTGCCGCCTTCCCAGTCCTCCACCTGCTTTCCGATCTCGTGCAGGGCTCGGTCGGGGTCCTTCGTGCGCAGCGTACGCGTGACGCGCGTGAGGCGCGTGCCGAAGCAGAACGTTTCGACCCGTCTTCCGGTTGCCATCGCCGCGAACGCGAACTGCATCAACGCTCGGGAGTACGGGGCCATCGAACCGCTCACGTCGAGGATCAACACGAGCGGTCGCACGCGGGAACGACGGGTCCGCCACGCGCGATCGAACGGCTCGCCCTGGGTTCGCAGAGAGTTGCGCAGGGTCTGGCGCATGTCGAAGACCGAGCCTCTCGACGAGGGACGGGTACGACGCGTGCGCTCGAGCGGCACGCTGACGGCGAGTTTGCGGATCAGATGGGCCATGCGGGCGCGTTCCTCTTCGGTGAGATCAGCGAAGGCTTTCGTCCGCAACACCTCGACGCCGCTCGCGACGATCCTGATCGCTGCCTCGTCGCCAGGCTCGGGTTCCTCGTCCTCCTGGCCGAGCGCATGCCACTCCGCGGCCGTCGCCCCGAGCGTGACCTCGAGGTCATCAGGCTGCTCACCCCATTCGAGCTGCTCGTCGGGGCCGGATCCGGGGATCGTCAGCTCGATCCGTGGCCCGTCGCCGCGCCCGAGGGACCGGTACCAGTCGTCGAACACCTCGTCGTAGGCGGCGAGATCCTCGTGCCTGCCGACGAGCGAGGCCCGACCGGCCCAGTAGAGCGAGTCACGATCGGTGAGTCCGAGCGCGGCGACCGAGCGGCAGAACGTGAGGATCCGACCGGTGCCCACAGCCAAGCCTCGCTCCCGGAGCGTTCGCCCGAACGCGACGAGGGGCGCCAGCGGATCGTCGCTCGGGGCTGCTGAACCGGCTGGGCTCATCGGGACTCCGCGCTAGGAGCCACCGGCGTCGCCGTCGCCGACGATGTCGGCGAGCTGGGCGCTCACGAGCTCCTGGTCCTCGTGGTCCTTCACGACGCTGCCCAGGGTGTCGGCGGCCGTCGAGGGATCGAGTCGCTCTGCGCCGAGGAACGCGAGCGCGTTCGCCCAATCGATCGTCTCAGCGACGCCGGGGAGCTTCGTCAGGTCGAGCTCACGGAGCCGCATCACGGCACCGGCGACGTCGCGCGCGAGCGCCTCGCCGACGTGCGGCGCGCGAGCGCGGACGATCTCGACCTCGCGCTCGAGCCCGGGATGGTCGATCCAGTGGTAGAGGCAGCGGCGTTTCAGCGCGTCGTGGAGCTCGCGCGTGCGGTTCGACGTGACGATGACTGCCGGCTGCGTCTCCGCGGCCACCCGCCCGATCTCTGGGATCGAGACCGCGAACTCCGAGAGGATCTCCAGCAGGAACGCTTCGAACTCGTCATCGGCGCGGTCGAGCTCGTCGACCAGCAGCACGGCCTGTGAACCCGCGCGGATCGCAGCCAGCAGTGGGCGCTCCACCAGGAACTCCGGTCCGAACAGGTCTTCGACATGGGTCTCGGCGACCGCGACGTCCATCGCGCGCACGGCGATCAGCTGTCGCGAGTAGTTCCATTCATAGAGCGCCTGCGACGCGTCGATGCCCTCATAGCACTGGAGCCGAATGAGCCGCCGTCCCAGCAGCGACGAGAGCACTTTCGCAACCTCGGTCTTCCCGACACCGGCCTCGCCTTCCAGCAGTAGGGGTTTTCCAAGAGAGAGCGCGAGGAATATCGCCGTAGAAAGGCCCCGGTCGGCGAGGTACGCCTCGCCTCGGAGCTGCTCCTGCAGCTCCTCGACCACGGTGAACGGCAGGCCGGACATAGAAGGAGCGTACCGGTCGCGTCGGATCGATGCTGGCCGCCCAAGGTGGCCACGTTGCCGTTGTGGTTCAAGCGGCTCCTCGTTTACGGATGGTTGGTCGTCGGCGGCGTCCTGTTGGTCGCGGTGATCCTCAATCATCTCCACTAACGCGGTGCGCGGCGCTTCGTCGCTACGGCTTCGGCGGGGCTGGGGCAGGGACCGCGACGGGCGGTCCTGAGGCGGCGATCACCCCGCGCTCGGTGAGGCGGGTCGTGATCAGTTCTCGGAACTCACGCTCGATCTGCCAGCGGCGCGAAGGGATCGTTTCAGCCGTGACCCGCAGCACCTGCGCGTCGACCGCGAGCTGTACGACGCCGAGCACCTCCGGAGCTTCGCGCAGGCCGGTCGCGAACGGCTCAACGCCGCCGAGCTCGTCGAAGAGCTCCTGCAAGATCGTGCGAACTTGATCGACGTCCTGGTCGTAGGCGAGGCGGATGTCGACGATCGCGCGGCCCCATCCCCGCGTATTGTTGCTCGTCACGTTGATGTTTCCGTTCGGAACGATGTGCAGCGTGCCGTCGAACGAGCGGATGCTCGTGATGCGCAGGGTCAGCGCCTCGACGGTCCCGGCCACTACTCCCCCGCTCGTCTGGAGGTCAACCGAGTCGCCGACATCGAACTGGTTCTCCGCCAGGATGAAGAACCCCGAGAGCGTGTCACGGACAACCGTCTGCGCTCCGAAGCCCAGCGCAACGCCCACGATGCCGGCTCCCGCGAGCAAGGGGCCGAGGTTCACTCCGATCGAGGCAAACACGACGAGGATGACGATCGCCCAAACAACCACCTGGAACGTGCTGAGGATGAGGTGCGCGACGGTGGCTGTCCGCCGCATGCGCCGCGCACGCTCGCGATCCGGGTCCTCTCGCTGCTGGCGTTCGGCCCGCTGCTCCAGCCGGCGCACGTATCGCCGCGCGACGATGTTCACGACCGCGGCGAACCCGATGATCAAGCCGAGCGCGACCCCGACCGACAGCCACCACTCTTTCGAGAATCGAGAGATGGTCTCCTGCCCTATCAGTCCCAGCATGGGGTCATCCAACTAGGCCACGCCGGAACCGTCAAAGATAGGGGACGGCGATCGCGTTATCCCATCCGAGTCGCGAATGATTAGATCCACGACAACGACTTCCGCTTAGGCGTGCGCGATCCGGCGCATCAATAGATCGAGGCTGCCAAACAGCCACATCGCTCCCGCGATTGACGCAGTGGCGAATACCCACCGTCGCGCGCGGACCAGCGTAAGAGCGAGGATCGCCCCTCCGAGGTCAACGACCTCTTTCAGCCACCGCCAGTCGTTGGGAGGTATCCGGTCGTTACTCGCCGCGTAACAGAAATCGAAATGGCTAAGGCGCATCCCCGCCGGACAAACGTAGCTCGGGATCCGCGTCGCGGCGAAGAACACTCCGAGCGCGAAGATCACACTTAAGCCGAACATCCATCCAGACCTGCCGTCTCTTTCGACCGGCCGGCCAGCGATGCCGACCGTCGTCCACACCATGAGCACGACGATCGGCAACAGGCAGAGGATCAGTAGACCTCCGAGCCCTGGCGGGATCGCGCAGTCGTGGACGCACGAGAACACCCTGTAGGACGCGAACAACCAGAGAAGGCCGCTCGCGATCACGCTTCCTGTCGTCGTGAAAGCGGCGACCGTTCCCGCCGGAGAGATCGGCGGAGGGGGAGGCCATCGTGTGCGCCGCTGGAGTCGAGAGCGGCCTTCGGTCGATGCCATCCGCCTCATCTACCACAGCGTTGGCTCGGTAGGCGACCGCGGAGGTCAAGAAGGGGACTCAGTTCACTTCTTGACCTGGATCAGGTCGTTGCTCACCTTGAAGTTGCCGATCTCGACGTGGAAACGGATCTCCATATTCCGTGATCGTGTTGTTCGACGTGTCGAACTGGCCGATCTTGTTGCCCGTGTTCTCCGTGAACCATAGGAACGCGTCAGGCCGGCCGCAATCTCGGTGGGAGCTCCGGCGCCCGTGGTCTCCGTCGGCGAGATGGTGTCGCCGTAAGGCGTCACCTTGCCGATCTTGTTCGCTGCGCTCTCCGCGATCCGGATATTGCCCGTCGGACCTGTCGCGACCCCCTTAGGGAGCTCAATCCCGTGCGCCGCAATGGTTCAGTCGAGCGGTTGGAACCGAGCGGTGAAGTGCCGCAGCTGCGGCGGCTGGTCGGTGATCCGGAAGCCTCGCAGGTCGGCGGCCCCAGCCGCGACGGCGGTCACGACCTCGATGACGTAGTCGACGTGGCTCTGCGTGTAGGTGCGCCTCGGAATCGCAAGGCGAACGAGGTCCATGGCCGCTGGAGCCTCCGTGCCGTCGGGACTTTTGCCGAACATCACGGTGCCGATCTCACAGCCTCGGATCCCGCCGGTCTCGTACAAGGCAACCGCGAGCGCCTGCCCCGGAAACCGGAGCGGTTCGATGTGCGGCAGGAGAGCCCTGGCGTCCAGGTAGACGGCATGCCCGCCGATCGGCTTCACGACGGGCACGCCGACGTCGTCGAGCGCCTCGCCGAGATACGCCGTGGAGCGGATCCGATAGCGGAGGTAATCGTGCTGCACACACTCGCGCAATCCCTGGGCGATCGCCTCGAGATCCCGCCCGGCCAGGCCCCCGTACGTCGGGAATCCCTCCGTCAAGATCAGCAGGTTCCGGCACTGCTCGGCCAGCCCGTCGTCGTTCATCGCGAGCCATCCTCCGATGTTGGCCATCGGGTCCTTCTTCGCGCTCATCGTCATCCCGTCCGCGAGGGAGGCGATCTCGCGGACGATGTCAGCCACGGCTCGGCCCGCCTGGCCTTGCTCGCGGTTCCGGATGAACCAGGCGTTCTCGGCGAACCGGCAGGCGTCGAGGAACAGCGGAACCCCGAACCGGTCGCACAGCGTGCGGACGCCGCGCAAGTTCTCAAGCGAGACCGGCTGTCCGCCGCCCGAGTTGTTCGTGATCGTGACGATCACGACGGGAACGTCGGCCGCCCGCTCAGCCAGTAGCGCCTCGAGCGCCTGGAGGTCCATGTTTCCCTTAAACGGATGTTCGGCCGCCGGGTCCCGGCCCTCCGGGATCACCAGATCGAGAGCCTCGGCCCCGGTGAACTCGACGTTCGCCCGCGTCGTGTCGAAGTGGGTGTTGTTCGGCACCACCTTGCCGGGGCCACCGATCGCCGTGAACAGGATCTTCTCGGCGGCCCGGCCCTGGTGCGTCGGGATCACGTGGTGGAACGGGAACAGTGCCTGCACGGAATCGAGGAACGCAAACCACGACGGGGACCCCGCGTAGCTCTCGTCGCCGTGCTGGATCGCGGCCCACTGATCGCGCGACATCGCGCCGGTACCTGAGTCCGTCAGCAGGTCGATCAGGACGTCGTCGGCGTGCAGGTTGAACAGGTTGTAGCCGGCCTCGCGGATCGCCGCCCGGCGCTCCTCTTCGGTGCTGATGCGCAGCGGTTCCACCGAATGGATCCGGAATGGCTCGATGATCGTGCGGAACCGGGACGCCACGCGGGGGATGGTACTCGCGTGCATCTGCCTTCCCTCCGACCGATGCCTACCCCATCGCCTCTTCGAGGGCGCGACGCACGAGCACTTTCGAGAGCTCACGCCGGTACTCGGCGCTGCCGAAGGCGTCGGAGGGCGGGCTGGCACCCTCATCGGCTCGTGCAGACGCGGTCGCTGGGTCGGCGCCGCTGCCGATCGCTTCCTCGACGCCGGTGGCACGCAACGGCGTCTCGCCCATGTTCGTGAGCGCGACGTGCACACCTCCGTTGGACCGCACCGCGGCGACGCCGACGAGCGCCCAGTCCTGCGCGCGCCGGTGGAACTTGATGTAGCTCCACCCGGCGGTCGACTTCGGGACGCGGATCTCGGTGAGCACCTCGTTCGGCTCCAGGTCTGGCGTGAACAAGCCCTTGAAGAAGTCGCCCGCCGCGACGGTGCGCGTCGTGCCACCGGGCCCGGTCACGACCATCTCGGCGCCGAGCGCGACGAGCACGGTGGGCATATCCGACGCCGGATCCGAATGCGCGATCGAGCCGCCGATCGTGCCCATGTGCCGAACCTGCGGGTCGCCGATCTGCGCGGCAGTGTCCGCGACGATCGGGCAGAGCGATCGCAGGGCCTCGCTGTTCGCGACGTCGTGGTGGCGGGTCAAGGCCCCGATCGCGATCGACTCGCCTTCTTCCCGGACGTAAGAGAGATCGCCGATCCTGCCGATGTCGACGAGCATCGACGGACGCGCGAGCCGGAGCTTCATCAGAGGTAGCAGCGAGTGCCCGCCCGCGAGGATCTTCGCGTCCTCGTTCGCGCCGAGCAGCTGGGTGGCGTGCTCGACCGACTCGGCGCGTGCGTACTCGAACGCCGCGGGGATCATCGTCCGGCCTCCTTCTTCGCGTCGCGGATGGCTCGCCACACGCGCTCCGGTGACGCCGGTTTCCCGACCTCGGTCACGCCGAGATGCGACACGGCATCGACGACCGCGTTGATGACGGCCGGAGGGGCGGCGATCGTGCCCGCCTCGCCGACACCCTTCACGCCGAGCGGGTTCGTCGACGACAGGGTCTCCTGGCTGTTGTCCGTCACCATGTTCGGGATCTCGCTGGCGCTGGGAACGAGGTACTGAACCATCGACGACGTCGCAAGGTTGCCGCTCTCGTCGTAGATCGCCTCCTCGTACAGCGCCTCGGCGATGCCCTGGGCCACGCCGCCGTGCACCTGCCCTTCGACGATCGCGGGGTTGATGACCCTGCCGCAGTCGTCCACCGCCACGTATCGAAGGATCTCCGTCGCCCCGGTTTCGGTGTCGACCTCGGCGACGCAGATGTGTGTGCCGGCCGGCCACGTGAAGTTCGGCGGGTCATAGACCGCGGTCGCCTCGAGGTTCGGCTCGGTTCCATCCGGGAGCGAGTGCGCGTGCCAGGCGCTGAACGCGAGTTCGGGAATCGTCTTCGCCTTGTCAGGCGCGCCCTTCACCCGCCACGCATTGTCTGCGTACTCGAGATCGTCTTCAGCGACCTCGAGCTCGTGCGCGGCGATCGTGCGCGCCTTCGCCTTGATCTTCTCCATCGCGAAGTGCAACGAGACCCCGCCGACCGATACGGACCGTGAGCCGTAGGTATCCATGCCGAGCGGCGTCACCTGGGTGTCCCCGTGCAGCACCTCGATGTCCTCAACCGCGACCCCGAGCCCGTCGGCCACGATCTGCGACCACGCGGTCTCGTGACCCTGGCCGTGCGGGGAGGTCCCGGTCGAAACGACGACCTTGCCCGTGGGCAGGCAGCGGATCGTCGCCGCATCCCAACCGCCGGCCGCGTAGCGAAGTGCCCCCAGGATGTTCGACGGCGCCAGGCCGCACATCTCGATATAGGTGGAGAGGCCGATCCCGATCTGCATCGTGTCGTTACGGTCACGGCGGGCCTGCTGCTCCTTGCGGAACTGGTCGTAGTCGGCCAGCTCGAGCGCCCGGTCGAGCGACGGCTCGTAGTTCCCCGAGTCGACCGAGAGTCCGCAGATGAACGGCGTGGCTTCGGTGAACGGCGGGTGCAGATTCATCCTGCGAAGCTCGGCGGGGTCCTTGCCGACCCGCCGTGCGAACGCGTCGACCATGCGCTCGACCACGTACGCGGCCTCGGGGCGCCCGGCCCCGCGGTAGGCATCGGTCGGCGTGCAGTTCGTCAGCACGCCGCGGAACTCGTACCAGTAGGTCTGAGCGTCGTAGGGACCCATGTACACCCATCCACCGAGCTCGGGGATGCCCGGCGTCAGCAGCTGGTAGTAGGCGCCGAGGTCGGCGATCTCGACGAACTTCATCCCAAGGATCTTCCCGTCCTCGGTGCCGGCGATCGTGCAGTCGTGCGTGACACCTCTGCCGTGGGTCGTCGCCAGGTAGTTCTCCTGGCGCGTCTCGATCCACTTGACGGGGCGTCCGGTCTTGCGCGCCAGCACGAGGGCGAGCGCCTCCTCCGCGTAGACGTTCAGCTTCGACCCGAATCCGCCGCCAACGTCGGGTGCGATCACGCGGAGCTTCGACTCGGCGATGTTGCAGACCCCGCTGAGCGTGACCTTCGCGATGTGGGGGATCTGCGTCGCGCTGACGAGGGTGTACTCGCCCATCGCCGCGATCCCGTACGCCAGGCAGCCGCGCGGCTCGATCGCGTTGGGGATCAAACGCGGTTGGTGATAGCGCTCGGTTACGACGACCGGAGCGGTGTCGAAGATCGTCTGGTCGCCCGCGCCTCCGTGGCTCCAGTGGACGGTGACGTTCGTGCCGAGCTCCTCATGGATGACAGGCGCGTCGTCGGCCATCGCGGCTTCCATGTCGGTCACGGCGGGTAGCTCGGTGGCTTGCACCGTGACGAGCTCCGCTGCGTCCTGGGCCTGCTCGCGAGTCTCGGCGATCACCACGGCGACGGCATCGCCGTTGAACCGGATCTTGTCTCCGCTCAGCGGATGATGCGAGGGAACCTTGATGTCCTCGGTGATCGGCCAGACGAACGGAAGCGGCGCGCCGAACTCACCGGCGAGATCTGCCGCTGTATAGACGCCGAGCACACCCGGCATCGACGCCGCCTCGGCCGTGTCGATCGAGTCGATCGTCGCGTGGACGTACGGCGGTCGAACCATCTCCATCCACACCATGCCGGGCATCGTGTGGTTGTCGATGAAGTTGGCCTGACCGGTGACGAGCTCGGGATCCTCTTTACGAAGGACTGCCCGGCCAATGAACTTCTCGGCTGTGGCCATCGGCGTCCTCCCTCAGGCCTTCGCGCCGCTCATCGAGCCGGCGGCGTCGAGGATCGACTTAACGATGTTCTGATAGCCGGTGCAGCGGCAGAGGTTGCCCTCGAGCGACTCGCGGACCTCTTCCTCCGTGGGGTTCGGGTTCTCCTTCAGGAAGCTCGAGGCCGCCATCAGCATGCCCGGCGTGCAGTAGCCGCACTGCAGGCCGTGGTTGCGGTGGAAGGAATCCTGGAGCGGATGCATCGTGCCGTCCGCGTCGGCCATCGCCTCGATCGTCGTGACTTCGCGACCGTCGGCTTGCACGGCGAGCAACGTGCACGACTTCACGGACTCACCGTCCAGATGCACGGTGCAGGCGCCGCACGACGACGTATCGCATCCGACGTTGGTACCGGTGAGGCCGAGGTGTTCTCGGATGAAGTAGACGAGGAGCGTGCGGGGCTCGACTTCCGCCTCCTGCCGCACCCCGTTGACGGTGACGGAGATCTGGGTCACGGGCCAACCCCCCCTTCACGCAAAAGCAGGTGCTATCCGGTGATGCGGGAGTGTAGTCCTGTCCTCGTAAGTGCGCGACTCGACCCGACGCTACCAGGAGGGGTCGTCGGCTGCGAGCGCCGCAGTCCCGGTGCACTCGGGACCGCTGCCGTATGTAACCGTTCCGTTCGCTCCCAGACGAACCGCGAAGCACGAGCCCGATGACGACATGACGGCGCCGGCCCACGCCGTCGAGCCCGAGACCGTGCTCACGACCTGTGGCCCCGTGGATGGGCCGGCGATGAACGTGACGCCTGGGTCCATCAGGGCGAGCTTGGCCGCATCGACCCCTTCAAGGGTTCCGTGAGCGGCGAACGCGTCCTGGGCGGCACCCAGGGCTTGGTCGGCTGCGTCCTTGGCACTGGCATCCGCAACGGCTGCGCCTACGGTGACGGCGGAAGCCGCCGTGAGCGGGTTCGAACCGGCGCCCGCATCCTCGGAGGCGTGGATATTCGCGAAGCTCGAGTGCTCGCTGTTGACCACCCATCGAGCGAACGTTCCCACCGAGAACACCACCACGCCTGCGATCACGGCGAGCTTGAGCGCCCGAGGATCGACCCGACGCTGACGTTGCGTTGTGTGGAATCCGAAGGTGTCCATGACGAAGGAGGTATCGGCAGGGTGGGCCGTCGGACTTAAGTCGTTCGTTCCGTGTTAGGCACCGCCCTGTGGAGGCGTGCAATCGGCGTTGGCCCTCACGAGCGGTCCGAGGATCTTGTCGTCCTCGACGGTGGAAAGGCTGGTCCTCGTCGCCTTCACCTCTTGCTTGATCGTGGCCGCGATCGTCGTGACCCCCACTGCGAACGCCGTGCGATCGTCGGTTGGGAGGCTCCCGGCCTGCGTCGCTGCATCACGGTAGGACTGCGCGGTCGCCCTGAGCCCCGCGAGGGCATCCGCTTCGATGGAGGCGCCGTTCTTGACGGGAGGTACGCCGGCTCCCTGGACATCGCCAACGAACGCATCGGTGTCGGCGGCGAGCGCGTCCAGGTAGTCGACGAGGTTCTGGCGCGAGATGTTCAGATCCGTCACGCCGGCTTGTTTGGTCGAGAAGTCAGTGCCGCGTTGCCGGAGCCTGCGGTTCCATTCGGCCGCCGAGGCGCAGACGCTCGCGACGTAGCGGGCGGGGCTGCTGCTGGTGGAGGGGGAATCCGTCTGATCAGGTCCGCCCGTGGTGTTGCTCTTGCTGCATGCCCCGAGGAGAAGTGAGAAACAGAGCACAGCGCAAGCGGCTGCAGACGTGACGCGACTCCGCGAGATGGACGTGAGCATGGATGGAGCCTCCCCGATGGATGCGCTGGCGAATTATGACAGCTCGACAAGGGCTACCATCCGATCATGAGCGAGATCGCCGACGTGCTGGCCGCGATCGAGTCGCTCTCGGCCAGGGGCGAGCGGATGGCGCTCGCCACGGTGGTAGCCGTCCGTGGTTCGACGTACCGCCGTCCGGGCGCGCGGCTCCTGGTGCCGGAGGAGGGAGCGCCCATCGGCAACATCAGCGGCGGTTGCCTCGAGGGCGACGTGACCGACATGGCTCGCGTCGTGATGGAAGAAGGACGCGCGCGCCTGGCTGGCTGGGACCTCACGGCTGACGACGACGCCGTCTGGGGACTGGGCCTGGGCTGTAACGGTGCGATCGACGTCTTCATCGAGCCGGCGGCGAAGGCTGCCGAGGTTGCGGGCGCGTTGCGCATGGCGCTCGAGGAGGAGCGTCCCATCAGCGTCGTGACGGTGCTCGAGTCGGCGCGAGCCGGAGTGGATCCGGGTGCTCGTGTCGTGGTGAAGCCCGACGGGACGAGCGAGGGATCGACCGGTGACGCAGCTGTGGACGCAGCTGCCGTCGAGGCCGCGCGCGAGCGTCTCGCTATTGAGCGCTCCGAGGTGCGGTCGCTGGTCGAGGGCGTCCGAGCGTTCGTTGAGGTGCTTGAGTCGCCGCTGCGATTGCTGGTGTGCGGTGCCGGGCACGACGCGATCCCGCTCGTGCGGGCGGCCGCCGCGCTCGGATGGAACGCGGTCGTGGCCGACGACAGGCCTGCGTTCCTGAATGCGGAGCGCTTCCCCGGTGCAGCGGGATTCGTTGCCCTGCCCGCACCGGAGAAGCTCGCCGCAGAGACGCCGATCGACGACAGGACGTTCGCGATCGTGATGACGCACAACTTCCTTCGGGACAAGGAGTACCTGCGCGCTCTGTTGTCGAGCCCCGCCGCCTACATCGGGATGCTGGGACCGGCGGCGCGCACCCAACGGTTGCTGATGGAGTTGGCGGATGAGGGTGCCGCGCCGTCAGACGCCGACCGCGAGCGGTTGCACGGTCCTGCAGGCTTGGATCTCGGCAGCGAAGAGCCCGAGGAGATCGCTCAATCCATCGTCGCGGAGATCATCGCGGTGAAACGAAACCGCGCGGGCGGCTTCCTCAAGGAACGAGCGGGCCCGATCCACGATCGCCTCGGTGGCCGCGATGCGGTCACAGGATAGGCTTCGCAGGCGATGCTGATCGAGAACGAGTTCACCGTGGCCGCGCCCACCGACTTCATGTGGGAGTACCTGCTGGATGTCGAGCGGATCGCGCCGTGCATGCCCGGCGCTGAGCTCACCGAGGTCGTGGACGATCGGAATTGGAAGGGCAAGCTGAACATGAAGTTCGGTCCTGTGTCGATGTCGTTCGCGGGCACGGTAACGATGGAGTCGCGGGATGACGCCGCACATCGCGTCGTGCTGCGAGCCAAGGGGATGGAGCAGAAGGGGAAGGGCGCGGCAAACGCATCCGTCACCTCGTGGCTCGAACCGGGTCCCAGCGACGGGCTCACCACCGTGAAGATGCAGGCGGACATCACCTTGACCGGCGCCGTGGCACAGATGTCACGCGGGCTGCTTCCGGAGATCTCGAAGAAGCTCACTCAGCAGTTCGCTGATTGCTTGGAGTCGTCGATGGGGGCGGCCGAGAAGGCAAGCGGAGAGGGTGTCCCTTCGGCGTGGGGTGCGCGTGGCGGGGGGGGTGGGGGCGGCGACGGCTCCGCGGGCCAGTCCCCACCCAACCCCCGCTCCGCCGACACCGCCCCCTCCGATGCTCCGGTCGCATCGAAGCCCGTTGGGGGCATCTCGCTGGGACTGTCTGCTGCCTGGTCCCTCATTGTTGGGTTCTTCAGGCGGCTCTTCGGGTCGGGCGGCTCGGGCTCGCGATGATTTCGGGCGTGGTGCTGGCTGCTGGCGAGGGGTCTCGTTTCGGTGGCATGAAGCAGCTCGCGATGATCGATAACAAAGCCATGGCGCAGCATGCGATCGATGCGCTGGCCGAGGCTGGCGTGGAGGAGTTGATCGTCGTTACTGGGCATGAGGCGGATGCCGTGGAAGCTGCGCTCGTGCTTCCTGATGGGGGGCGGTTCGTTCGGAATGCGGGGTGGAGGGATGGGCAGGCTCGGTCGTTGGCGGCGGCGTTGCATGAGATCGACGATTCGAGCGAGGCTGCTGTCATCTTGATGGCGGATCAGCCTGGGGTTACTGCTGATGTTGTTCGTGCGCTGGTGGAACGGTTCCGGGCCGCGAGGAAGCAGATCGTTCGGGCCGCGTATCGGGATGGGCCGGGGCCGGCGTTGCTGTCGCGCGAGATCTACGCGGAGGCTGGGCATCTGCACGGGGATGTGGGGGCGCGGATGCTGGTCGCGAGCCACCCTGAGTGGGTCGAGGAGGTCCCGATCGACGAGGACGTGCCGCCCGACTTCGATACGCGCGAAGACCTCGCGCGCGGGTGATGTTCGCGCCTCAGCAGCTGATGCCGAGTGCGCGATGCTGGAGCGCCGGTAGCTTCTGGCGGATGCGTCGCAGCTCAGTCATGTCGAGATCGGCGAACCACACGCCTTCGCCCTCTCCGGGGGCACGGACGAGCACGCGGCCCCAGGCGTCGACCACCATCGAGTTCCCGTAGCAGCGGCGGTTGTCTTCGGGCCGGCCCCACCCACCCCACTGCGCCGCGGCAACCACGAAGCATTGGTTCTCGATCGCTCGCGCGCGCAGCAATGTCTCCCAATGCGCCTCTCCGGTGTGCGCCGTGAACGCCGAGGGCACGAGCAGCACCTCCGTGCCGACGGCCATGAGCCCCCTGTAGAGCTCGGGGAATCGGAGGTCGTAACAGACCGAAAGTCCCACGCGCGCGAACTCCGTCTCGTGCGTGACCAGCTGCTCTCCCGCCGCATACAGGGCGGATTCGCGGAACGGCGGTTGCCCGGGGAGATCGACGTCGAACAGATGGATCTTCCGGTAATGAGCGACGAGCTCGCCAGAGCGATCGAACAGCGTCGAGGTGTTGTAGATGCGTTCGCCGTCACGCTCGGCGATGCTCCCGCCGAGCACCCACATCCTCCGCTCACGCGCAACGGCGGCGAGACGATCGGTGATCGGGCCCGGGACCGGCTCCGCGATCTCGCGGATCCGCGACGCCGACCCATGGAACGGGAACATCTCCGGCAACGAGGCGAAGTCGGCGCCCCCTTCCGCAGCCAAACGCAGCAAACGCTCGGCAGCGGACACGTTCGCATCGACATCGCCGCGACCCGAGTTCATCTGACAAACGGCCGCGCGCATGTCGGCAGTCTATTCGCGGCAGCAACACTCCGACGCAGGTGGTTGCGTCTCGACCTTCGGCGATACTTGGCCCGTGACCGCACCTCCCACCTTCGCGTCGCTTCCGGAGTACATCTCGCGCATCGATGACGTCGGATTCTGGCGACCGTACGTCACCGAGATCCTCGGACGTCACGACCTCGCCGATGCCGGCCGGGAACCGGCAGCCGGCTTCAACGCGACGTACCCGACGTTCGTCTGCGGCGACGTCGTGGTGAAGCTGTTCGGTTACTCCCGTTCGTGGCGAACGGGTCACGCAGCCGAGCGCGCGGCGTATTCCCTAATCGCGACGGACCCCGAGATCGCTGCGCCCAGCGTCGTGGGCGAAGGGCGGTTGTGCGGCGACGTCGACGCCGCATGGCCGTACCTGATCACGACCCGCGTATCGGGGGTCGCGTCGTGGCGCGCGGATCTGTCCGCCGATCAACGGCGCTCCATCGCTGCAGAGCTCGGAAGCCAAGCGAGGCGCATACACGCGCTGTCTCCGTCGGGGGGCGTCGCCACTGAGGAGGACTGGCCGGCTCTAAACGTCGCGGGCGCCGCGCAGCGAAGCTCTCTACCGCCTCATCTCGTCGCCCAGGTGGACGACTACCTCGCTCAACTCGGGCCCCCCGACCGCGTCTTCGTCCACGGCGACCTCGTCGCGAACCACATCTACGTCGAAGACAGTCGCATCACAGGGATCATCGACTGGGGCGACGCGATGGTGACCGATCGGCACGTCGAGCTCATCCAGATCTACCGCGACATGTTCGAGTGCGACAAGGAGTTGTTCGGTGTCTTCCTCGAAGCGAGCGATTGGCCCGTCAGAGAGGATTTCCCGCGCAGGGCACTCGGACATGCTCTATACCGCCAAGCCATGGGTCTCGCGCAACATCACACGGTCGACGTCTTCGAGCCCATCGCGGCTGCGTTCCCCCTCGAAATCATCGCAACGCTGGACCAGCTCGCAACCGAACTGTTCGCATTCTCGTTGAGCTAGATCCGATCTCAGCTGGGTGTCGGTCTACCCGGTGCCCCCGAGTTCCTCGCGTATCGCGTCGAGTGAGGCGGGGTTCTCGAGACTCGAGAGGTCGCCGGGATCTTTGCCTGTCGCTACGGCTCGGATCGCGCGCCTGACGATCTTCGCTGAACGGGTACGCGGTAGTTCGTCGACGAACACGACGCGGGAGGGGCGGAACGAACCGCCGAGGCGCGTCGCAACGACACCCGCGAGCTCGTCGGCCGTCGCCTGGGCTCCCGGTTTCAGTACGACGAAGCACCAGATCGTTTCGCCTTTCACCTCGTGCGGGACGCCCACCGCAGCGGACTCCACGACCGAGGCATGTGAGGCCATCGCGCTCTCGACCTCGGCGGGGCCGATCCGCTTGCCGGCGACGCTGAGCGTGTCGTCGCTCCGCCCGTGCAGGAACCAGAAGCCGTCCTCGTCGATGCTGGCCCAGTCGCCGTGGACCCAGACGCCCGGCCAACGGCGCCAGTACGCGTCGAGGTACCGCTCGGGATCGCCCCAGACGCCGCGCGTCATGCCCGGCCACGGCTGCTTGCAAACGAGCTCCCCCACCTCGCCGCGCGCAACCAGCGTGCCGTCGGGCCCGAACACGTCGACGTCCATGCCGAGCGACGGTCCGCGAACCGTGCACGGTTTCAACGCGGTGATCGGCAGCGGCGACAGGAAGCACGCACCCACTTCCGTTCCGCCGGAGATGTTGATGATCGGCAGCCGGTCGCCGCCGACCTCATGCAAGAACCAGAGATAGGGGTCGGGGTTCCACGGTTCGCCGGTCGACGCCAGGATGCGAAGCGACGACAGGTCGTGCGAGCGGACCGCTTCCTCACCCGCGGGGATGAGCGCGCGGATCAACGTCGGCGAAACGCCGAGCGTCGTGACGCGGTGCTTCTCGACGGTCGCCCACAACCGGTCGGGTCCAGGGAAGTTGGGCGCGCCCTCGGTGAGCACCACGGTCGCCCCGAGCGCCGTGGCGCCGACGATCTCCCACGGACCCATGATCCAGCCGAGGTCGGTGACCCAATGGACCACGTCGCCGGGGCGCACGTCGGCCTGATACGCGACTTCCTGCGCGATCTTCACCAGGAAGCCGCCGTGGACGTGCAGGGCGCCCTTCGGCTTGCCGGTCGTTCCACTCGTGTACGCGATGAAGAGCGGATGCTCGGGGTCGAGCCGTTCGGTCTCGAACGTCGCTGGTTGTTCCGCGAGCAGCTCATCCCAGCGAACGTCGCGCGCGGCGTTCCACGGCGTGTCGAGCCGCTCTAGTCTGTTCCAGACTAGTACACGTTCGACGCAGCCGGCGGCGTCGGATGCCTCGTCGGCGATCTCCTTCATCGGGACGACCTTCCCGTGCCGCAGCGAACCGTCCGCGGTGATCAGCACGCGCGCGTCTGCGTCGAGCAGACGCGTCGCGACGGCGTCGGGTCCGAACCCGCTGAAGATCGGTACCCAGATCGCGCCGAGCTTCGCGCACGCCATGACGGCCGCGACAGTCTCCGGCGCCATCGGCATGAAGATCCCGACCGTATCGCGCTGCCCGATCCCGAGCGCACGAAGGCCGTGCGCGAGCCGGTCCGAGACCTCTCGTAGCTCGCGGTAGCTCCATGTTCGGACGGCGCCGTCCTCGGTCTCGCCGATCACGGCCGCCGCCTCCGGTGTCCGCAGCGCCCACACGTCGAGGCACTGGTGCGCCAGGTTCACCGTCCCGCCGCCGAACCACGTGGCCCACTCGACCCCCCGCGACACGTCGAGGACCGAGTCGTACGGGGTGAAGAACTCGATCCCCAGGTCGCGGACGACCGCGTCCCAGAACCACGCGATATCACCGGTCGACCGGGCGACCAGCTCCTCGTAGGTCTCGATGCCTTGGGCACGCATGAACCGTGTGACGTTCGCGCGTTCGATGATCTCGGGGGTCGGGGCCCACACCACGTCGGTCACGGTGGCATGGTAGAACCGTTGCCGTGGAGCCTCGGGTAGGCGTCGTCGGGATCGGCTGGTCCGGCTTCACGCCCACGACCGAGGGGGTCTCGTACAAGGAGCTCATGTTCGGGGCTGCGCAACGCGCCTACGCCGATGCCGGGGTCGACCCCCGAAGCGACATCGATTCGTTCGTGTGCGCATCCGAAGACCTGCAGGAGGGCACGTCGATCTTCGACGAATACGTGCCCGACCAGCTCGGCGCCGTGCAGCGCCCGGTGCACACGATCGCGAGCGATGGCCTCTTCGCGTTCGCCACGGGCGTCATGCTGATCCGCTCGGGCGTCGCGAACGTCGTCGCCGTCGAGGCCCACTCGAAGGCAAGCGATCTGCTCACGCCCGGCCGGCTCGATCGGTTCGCGATGGATCCCATCCTGAACCGTCCACTGGGCATCAGCGCGCTCGCGGTCGCCGGTCTCGAGATGCGCAGATATCTGCACGAGAGCAGCCGCACCGAAGACGACTGCGCGACCGTGGCGACGCGCAACCGTGAACACGCCCGGTCGAACGTTCGCGCGTCCTACGCCGACGTCGTCGACCCCTCGCCGTTGTTCGAACCCCTGACCCGCGACCAGGTCGCGGAGAGCGTCGACGGATGCATCGTGATGGTGCTCGCCGCCGAGGGAACCGCTGGAGGCGATCCGGTCTGGGTCGACGGTGTGGGTTGGAACCAGGATGCGCCTTCGATCGAGAGCCGCGACTGGAGCGCCGCTGCGGCCGCACACAAGGCTGGGGAGATGGCCTACCGACAAGCCGGCGCCACGCCGCAGGACGTCGAGCTCGCCGAGGTCGACGACACGTTCGCCTACAAGCAGCTGCAGCATCAGGACGCGCTCGGCCTTGGGTTCCTCGACGCCTCCCGCATCAACACCTCGGGGGGAGCGCTCGGCGAGGGGTACCTGCACGAGGGGAACGGCCTGGCGCGCGCGTTGACGTGCGTGGAGCGAGTGCGGGCGGGCGACGCACGCGTAGCCGTCGCGCAGTCGTGGCGCGGCATCCCCTCGACGAGCGCCGCCGTGGTGGTGATGCGCAGTGAGTAGGCGCGTCGCCGTGATCGGCGCCGGGATGACGAAGTTCGTCCGGCGCGCGCAGGAGACCGGCAAGGAGCTCAGTTGGATCGCGGCCAAGGCTGCGCTGGACAACGCGGGGCTCACGCTCGATGACGTCGACGCGGTGTGCCTGACGAGCGCTCCCGATGCCTTCGACGGTGTGCACCGCAAGGGCGACTACCTCGCCGACGGCGCCGGTGCGTGGGGCAAGCCGATGATGCGCAGCTACGTCGGCGGCGGCAGCGGCGTCTTCGTGCCGATCCAGGGTTGGTACACGGTCGCCTCCGGGATGGCCGACGTCGTCCTCGTCGTTGCCGAGGAGAAGATGTCCAGCTGCCAGCCGCACCCCCAAGGCGCGTTCCTGACGATCTTCGACAACATCATCGAGCGCCCGCTCGGCCCGAACCTCCTGTGGATCTTCGCGCTCGAGATGAACCGCTACATGAACGCCTACGGCATCAACAAGCGCGACATCGCGACCGTCGCCGTGAAGAACAAGCGCAACGCGGCCGACCACCCCTCGGCGTTGCTCGGCCAAGCCGACATCACCGTCGAGGACGTCCTCGCGAGCGAGACGCTGGCATGGCCCGTGCAGCGCCTCGATGTCTCGCCGATCAGCGACGGCGCAGCCGCCATCGTGATGGCGAGCGAAGACGCCGCGCGTCGCCTGACCGACAAGCCGGTATGGGTCCAGGGCGTCGGCTGGAACCTCGACACCACCTATTGGACGAACCGCGACCTCGCGTACCCCCAATACGTCGAGAACGCCGCACGCATGGCCTACGACATGGCCGGCATCACCGAGCCGCGCAAACAGATCCACATCGCCGAGCCATACGACCCCTTCGACTACAAGGAGCTCCATCACCTCGAAGGCCTCCTGCTCTTCGACAAAGGCAAAGCCCCCGAAGCAGCCGCCGCCGGCGTGACGGCCCGAGACGGCGACCTCCCCTGCTGCCCTTCAGGGGGTCTCTTGGGCGTCGGCAACCCCATCGCCGCAGCCGGCCTCATGAAAGTGGCCGAGCTCTTCTGGCAACTACGAGGCGAAGCAGGCGCCCGCCAAGTCCCCGGCACCCCTGAACGCGGAGTAGCCCAAGCCTGGGGCGACCTCATGCAGGTAGGAACCGTCGTCGTGATGGGAACAGAGAATGCGCGTGGCGCCGCGCGTGGCGGAGACGCCGCCGCCGGTGGCTCCGCGGGCCAGTCCCCACCCAACCCCCGCTCCGCAACCGACGGCGGCGTACCGACCTCAGGCGCCAGTCCTCCGATCTCCCCTCGCGCGACCGCGTTGTCCGATACGGAATTTCGGTCCGCTCCGGGGGCGGTCGATGCCGCGTTGGATCTCGAGTTCGAATGGGACGCGGGGGAGGCGATAGGCGCGTTCCTCGATGGGTTGCAGGACGGCCGGATCGTCGCGACCGTGTGTTCGAACTGCGGACGGACGCTGGTGCCGCCGCGGAAGTTCTGTGAGCAGTGTTTCCGCCCGACCGATTCGTTCGTGGAGGTCGCGGGCGTGGGGGTCGTCGAGACGTTCTCGATCTGCCACGTTCGGTGGGACATGGTGCCGTTGGATCCGCCTGAGATCCCGGCTGTGATCCGGCTCGATGGTGCCAGCCAGGGAGGGTTCCTGCACATGCTGGGCGAGATAAGGCCCGAGGACGTGGCGATCGGGCTGGCGGTTGAAGCGGTGTGGAAGCCGGCGGAGGAACGAACGGGGTCGATCCTCGACATCTCGTACTTCCGGCCGATCGGGGGGATGGGATAGATGGCGCGAACGGTTAGTGGCGGGCTGCCGGTGAGCTTTCGCTACACGCCAGGTGTCGGGAACACGGCGTTCCTCGAGGCGCTGCGCGATCGGGGGGTGCTGCTCGGGTCTCGATGCGAGCACTGCAGCGTCACGTACCTGCCGTCGCGGATCTTCTGCGAGCGGTGCCTGGCGGAGCTTGCGGCTGACACGGAGTGCGGGCCCGGGGGCGAGCTCGCGTCGTGGACGGTCGGGCACGTCGACATCGACGGGGAACCGCTGAACGAACCGGTCAGCATCGGACTCGTGAGATGTGACGGAGCCGACACCGTGTTGATGCACCGGCTGCTCGGCGACGGGCCGCGCCAGGTTGGGCAGCGAGTCGAGGTCGTGCTCCGCCCGGCGGGCGACCGCGAGGCGTCGATCATGGATATCGACGGGTTCCGGCTCGTATGAACTTCGACCTCTCGCCCGAGCAGCACGAGTTCCGCGAGGTGATGCGCGCGTTCGCGGACGAGGTCGTGGCGCCGGGAGCCGGCGAGCGCGACGAGCGCGAGGAGTTCCCGCTCGAGATCGTCGGGAAGATGGCCGAGCTCGGGCTGTTCGGGCTTCCGTTCCCCGCAGAGCTCGGCGGCAGCGAGTCAGATTCCCTGACGTTCTGTATCGCGATCGAAGAGCTGGGGCGGGTCGACCAGTCGGTCGGGATCACGCTGAGCGCGGCGGTCGGGCTCGGCGCCGGGATGATCGGTCGATTTGGCACGCCGCAACAGAAGTCGCGCTGGCTCTCCCCCGCCTGCCGCGGGGAAACGCTGATCTCGTTCGCGTTGACCGAGCCGGGAGCAGGCTCCGACGCAGCCGCCACGCGAACCGCCGCGACGCTCAAGGATGGCGAGTGGGTCATCGACGGCTCGAAGGCGTTCATCACGAACAGCGGGACGCCGATCACCGGCGCACATGTCGTCGCGGCCGCCACGGAACCCGGCGGCGGGAAACGCGGCCTCTCGACGTTCATCGTTTCGGCCGACACACCCGGGATCACGGTGGCTCCGCCCTACCGCAAGCTCGGGTGGCGCTCGAGCGACACACACGAGCTGTCGTTCCAGGGCTGTCATGTCCCCGTAGACGCAGTGCTCGGCGAGCGCGGCCACGGGTTCGCGCAATGCCTCACCGCGCTCACCGACGCTCGCATCACCATCGGCGCCCTCTCGGTCGGGCTCGCGCAGGCTTGCCTCGATCACAGCCTCGCCTACGCGAAGGAACGGGAATCGTTCGGTCGTCCGATCGGTGCCGTCCAGGCGATCCAGATGAAGCTCGCCGACATGCGCGTGCGGGTCGAGGCCGCGCGGCTCGCGACACACCGGGCCGCGTGGCTCAAGGATTCCGCCCGCCCACACGTCGCCGAGGCATCGATGGCGAAGCTCATGGCGAGCGAAGCGGCGGCGACGAACGCGCGCGAGGCGATCCAGATCTTCGGCGGGGCCGGCTTCATGGAAGAGCTGCCGGTGGCGCGCTTCTACCGCGACGCGAAGGTGCTCGAGATCGGCGAGGGCACGAGCGAGATCCACCGGCTACTGCTGGCCGCAGACCTCGGCTTGCCTCCGGCGTTCTGAGCACGATGCCCGCCGGCCGGTACGTCATCCTGGGCGACGACGGTGAGCCCGTTGGCTCCGAGGAGTTCCGCTGCGCGCCCGGTCCGGTGGGCTGGCGCTATTTCTCGAATATCAAGACGGTCGAACCGCTCCCCCACGATGAGATCGTCGACGTCGTCGTCGACGCGCAGTGGCGTCCCGTTCGCGTTCGCATCGAGACGGGACCGCACCAGTTGATCCTGGAGGCTGACGGCGATCACCTCCGCGGCTTCCGCGATCGAACGCCTGTCGAAACGCCATGGAGCGACGCGATGCACGTCGACTATCTGTCGCCGTCGTTCAACGCGATCACGTGTCGGCGCCTCACCGAGACGACGGAGATCGACGTCGTCTTCATCCAGCCGTACACGCTGGAACCGGTCAGTGAGCGTCAGCGGTACGAGCTGCTCGGCGACGAACCGGTGCTCACACTGGTCGGAACCTTCGACGCCACGAGATGGCGATACACCGCTCTCAGTTCAGGCTGGACCGCCGACCTTTGGGCTGCCGGCGACGTCGTCGTCAAGTACGACCGTCTCTTCGACCTGGAGTGGTACGACCCCGGCGCATCAGGTGTCAGGCCGCAAGCTCCCGCTTAGCCGACCTTGTGCGCTTCGACCTCGATCTCTAGATCGACCGTCTTGCCGACCAGGAAGTTACCCGCTTCGACGACCATGTTCCAGGTCATGTCCCAGTCCTCGCGGTCGATCGTTGTCTTGGCCGACGCGCCGAAGATGGGCTCGCCGTTCATGCCGATGCTGGTGCCGCCGTACTCGCCCGTGAGCGTGACCGGCCGCGTAACGTCCTTGACCGTGAGTTCGCCGTCCAGCTCGAACGTGTTGGCACCGGTCGGGCGCACGGCGGTGCTGCGGAAGGTGATCAACGGGTACGTCTCGAGTTCGAAGAAGTCGCCGCTCTTCAGGTGCGCGTCCCGCTGCTCGTTGTTCGTCTGGACGCTGCCCGCCTGGATCTCCACTTGGACGCTCGAGTCTTCCGGCCTCTCGGCCACATCGATCGTTCCGGAGAATTCGGTGAACCGCCCGCGCGTCTTCGTCAGGATGTGCCGCGCGAGGAATTCCACCGACGTGTGGGCCAGGTCCAGCTCATACTTGCCCGGAGGCGGAAGCTGAACCGTGCCGACCTCGTTGTTTGTCTGAGCCATGACCGTTCCCCCTTCTGGTCCGTCCACCGCGCCCGCCGCGATGACCTTCTTGCCTGGCTAACCAATCCTAAGGTACTCTATATTCCTGAGTTTCTCACAGATCCGGAGAACGCGCCGGATCGAACCGTAGGATGGACCCGATGACCGACGAAGCCCTCGTATGCAAGCACTTCCAGCAGGCCGCTGAGCTGCTCGGAAAGCGCTGGAACACCCAGATCGTCCGTGTGCTGCTCGGGGGCGAGTCGAGGTTCACCGACCTCGGAGCAGCGATCTCCCCGATCTCCGATCACCTGCTGAGCGAGCGCCTCAAGGAGCTCGAGGGCGCAGGCATCGTCACCCGAACCGTCACACCCGCAACCCCGGTCAGGATCGCGTATGGCCTGACCGACCAGGGCCGCGATCTCGCGGGTGTGATCGGCGAGCTCGCCGATTGGGCCGAACGTTGGGCAGCTACGACGGGCTGACCCGAGCTACGCGCTGACCCGATTTGGAGGAGGATTCACGTCGAGTGCCGCCCTAGAGCGGCCAGGGGTGAAGGGGGAACGCGATGGGATTCTCGGTGGAAGGTGAGTACTTCGAGGCGTGCAGCTGCGAGATCTCCTGCCCGTGTATCTGGTTACAGCCGGCGACCGAGGAAGACTGCGACGTGTTCTTCGCGTGGCACATCACGGGAGGCAACGCCGACGGCGTCGATCTTGCCGGGCTGAACGTCGCGCTGGCCGTGCACACGTCCAAACAGATGACGGACGGCAACTGGACGGTCTCGCTCTACCTGGACGAGAAGGGCACGCCCGAGCAGGTCGACGCCCTCGGGAAGATCTTCTCCGGTCAGGCGGGAGGGCACCTGGCGAATCTCGCGCCACTGATCGGCACCGTTGCGGGGATCAACACGGTTCCGATCGTCTTCGAATCGCAGAACGGAAGCCGTAGCGTCTCGGTCGGCGAAGTGCTGCAAGCATCGGTCTCCGAGATGAAGGGCGGAGACGGTCAGTCTCCGGCCGTCATCACGAACGCGCCGCTCGGAGCAGTCACGCAGCCACTGCGGCAGGGCCGGTCCGATTCTCTCCGCTACGACGGGCACTCGAGCTTCACGACGGAAGGACGAAACGCGTTCCTCACGGAGTTCCGATACAACGGATGATGTAGACGTAACCCAACGTCGATCCGCGATGGAGGATGAGCCCATGGTCTTGGTCCAGTTCCGTGTCCGCGTGCCCGACGTCGAGCGCTTCAAAGTCGCGATGGACAAGCACCGGCCGACGATGGAAGAGCTCGGCGGCCGGAACAACCGCGCCTACTTCGCCGAGTCAGATCCGCAGGAAGTCACGACCTTCAGCGAATGGGAGTCGCACGACGCGATGATGGAGGCGACCGACAAGTTCGGCGACGACTTCAACCGCGACGCCGGCACCGAAGACTTGGAGTGGGAGACGCGCATCTGGCACGAGCTGTAGAGGAAAGGGGGGCGATACACTTCACAAGGATGTCTATCGCGGCCGAAGAGCGTGTTTCCGGTCGCTGGTTCGGTCTCATCGCCGGATTGCTGGCGTTGGGTATCGACGGTCTCTACATCAACGTTATCCGGCTTCAGGGATCCTCCGATCTCAGGAGCAGCCGATTCCTCTTCGTAGCCTCGTACATCGGGATCGCGGCCGTCGTCGCTTGGTTCTCAGCTGCGGTTGACCTTCAGTGGCGCGCCCTTGCTCTGGCATCCGCAACTGGAGCCTTCGGCAGCCTCGTTCTGGTCGGCGCCGCCTCGATCGGCGTTCTGTTCCTCCCCTCGCTGATCCTCTGCATCGTGGGTTGGCGCAGATGCCAACATATGTCCGTTCAGAGCACGCAGATCGTCGCCGCGATCGCAGCACCTGCGCTGATTGCGGTTGGGCTCTTCGCGTTCAGAGGGTGAGCGAGGCCTTCAAGCAACCGCGGCGTCGGCGATCGACAACGCATCGTCGATGATCGCGAAGCCTTCTTCGAGCTGTTCGGCGGTGATCGACAGCGGCGGGTTGGTCATGATCCCGTTCCAGCGGACCATCGTGTAGAGACCGCGGTCGAGCAACGCTCTGTTGACCGCGACCATCGTCTCGTTCGTCACGTTGAACGCCGACAGCGGTTCCATCGTCTCGCGGTTCTTCACCAGTTCCACGATGCCGAACAGGCCGAGGTTACGAACCCGGCCCACGCTCGGGTGTTTGGCGGCCAGCTCCTCGTGGTGGCGGCGCATGTTCTCGCCGAGGCGTTTCGAGTTGCCGACCAGGTCGTCCTCCTCGAGCACGCGGATCGCGCCGAGCGCCGCGGCGCACGACATCGGGTGCGAGTTGTAGGTCAGCCCGCCCCAGAAGACGTTCTCGTCGAAGTACCCGGCGATCGCCGGCAAGATCGCCACGGCGCCGAGAGGCAGGTACGACGACGTCAGCCCCTTCGCCGTCGTCATCAGATCGGGCACGACACCCCAGTGATTCACGGCGAACCACTCCCCCGTGCGACCGAACCCGCACATGACCTCGTCGGAGATCATCACGATGCCGAACTCCGTGCACAGGTCGCGCACCCCTTGTAGGTACCCATCGGGCGGGATGAGGATGCCGTTCGTCCCGGTCACGGTCTCGAGGATGAACGCCGCGATCGTCTCCGGACCCTCGAGCTCGATCGTCTCCCGCAGCTGCGCGAGCGAGGTCTCGGCGTCGTCGAACCCGCGCTGCGTGCCGTGGTACGGATCGAGCACGTGCACGACGCCGGGAAGCGGCGGCTGCTCGTTCCCCCATCGCCGAGGGTCGCCGGTGAGCGCGATCGTCTGCGCGGTCGCGCCGTGGTAGGAGCGGTACCGCGCCAGGATCTTCTGCCGTCCGGTGTATGCGCGCGCCATCCGCACCGCGTTCTCGTTGGCCTCGGCCCCGCCCAACGTGAAGAAGCTCTTCTCCATCTCCCCCGGCCAGAGCGTCGCGAGCTTCTGACCGAGCCGCGCGCGCGTTTCGTATGCCATGAACGGCGAGATGTACGGGAGCTTCTCGGCTTGCTTGCGGATCTCCTCGATCACGCGCTTGTCGCCGTGACCGATGTTCACGCCCATAAGCTGCGAGTTGAAATCGAGGAACCGCGTGCCGTCGACGGCGTAGAAGTAGACACCCTCGGCGCGCTCGATCGGCGTCGGCATCGCCTTCGACTGGGCTTGCCAGTCGTAGACGGTGTGGCGCTTCGACAGCGCGACGATCTCCTCAGCGGAGAGCGGCCGTTGATCGTCCATGCGGCTTCCGATCCTTCCGGTGCTGCGTTCCGATGCGTGCGATGTTCTCAGATGGAACGCGGTCGAAGGCGTTCGGCCGCAGGGACCAGCTTCGCGAGGTAGATCATGGCTTCCTGTAGCGGAACGCCTGTTCGTACGTCTCGCTCCCGAACGACTCTTGGCTCTGGAAATCGAGCCCGGTGTCGTCGAGCAGGAGCCGAAGATCGGCCGGTGAGTAGCAGCGGATCGTCTGAGTGACCGCGTTCGACTCATCCCCGACACGCCACCTCGAGGGCGGCGACGCGACGATCGGCCCAGGGGTTGGGATCGTGGAGCGAGCGTTTGGCGAGCTGGGCCGCCAACCCGGTCCAGGTCATCTGTTTCGTGTAGAAGTCCCTCGCCCGATCCGCCACGGGTGGTCGTCTCGGCTTCAGCGACTCTTCAGGACCTCGCCGCCCTTCATGACGAAGGGGACATCCTCGAGCAGCGAAACATCGTCGGTCGGATCGCCGGGAACCGCGATCAGGTCGGCGAACTTGCCCGGTGCGATCGAGCCCACGCGGTCATGCCAACCGAGCAGCTCAGAGGCGACGACGGTGGCACTGCGGATCGCCTCCATCGGCGTCTGCCCGTACCGCACCTGGTAGGCGAACTGCTTGCCGACCCACTGATGCGGGTAGCCGCCGCTGTCGGTGCCGTACGCGAGCTTTACGCCGGCCTTCACCGCCTTCGTGAAGCCCTGACGTTGCGCCTCTGTCGTCTCCTCGTTCTTCCGAAGGACGTCGGCCGACCACCCCGCGCGGCGGCCTTCTTCCTCGATCCAGTCGCCGAAGTAGATGTCGGCGACGAGGAACGTGCCGCTCGCCGCCATCATGTCGATCGCGTCGTCGTCCATCAGCGAGCCGTGCTCTATCGAACGGACGCCCGCGCGAACCGCCCGCTTGATGCCCTCCGAGCCGTGCGCGTGTGCGGCGACGAACGTCCCGTAGAGCGCGGACTCCTCGACGGCGGCACGGATCTCGTCCTCGCTGAACTCGGGCGCGTCGGGGGTCGTCCCCTCGGTGAGCACGGCGCCGGTCGCGATCACCTTGATGAAGTCCGCGCCCCCGTGCAGGATCTTCCGAACGCGCCGGCGGACCTCGTCGGGCGAATCGGCGACGCCGAAGCGCAGGTCGACGGGGACCACCGCGTCGACGTCGGGCGCCAGGCCGGTCACGTCGCCGCCGCCGCCCGAGCACGTGACGTACGCGCCGGCGCAGAGCATCCGGGGACCCACGACGTCGCCTGCTTCGATCGCATCGCGCAGCGCGCAGTCCACGAACGCGCGGAACGTGCCCACGTCGCGGACCGACGTGAACCCAGCCATCACGGTCGCGCGCGCGTTATGCACGCCGGAGAACGCCTCCTGCGCTCCCGAGCGCATGACCAGTCGGGCGTACCCGTGCCCGGATTCCACCTCGCCGATCATGTGGGCGTGGCAATCGATGAGGCCGGGCAGAACGGTCGAATCCGACAGGTCGAACTCGCGTGCGCCGGGCGGAGCGTCCTCGGCGGCCACGATGTCTTCGATCCGGTCGCCCCGGATCAGGATCGCCCGGTCGCTCAGGAGCTCACCCGCTTCAACGTCGAGAAGCTTTCCGGCGCGGACGACGGTGCGATCGATCGATCCTTCGATCGGCATCAGGTCTCCAGCGCGAACGATCCGGTGACGATCTCGCCGGCCGGCTCATAGGTACCGATCACGACACCGGTCGTCGAAACCTTGCTGTCGACGAGCTTCAGCGCGGCGGGGATCGTCCCGTCCGCGAACAGGCGTTTCCCGGACCCGATGACGAGGGGGAACATCCACAGGTGGTACTCGTCAACGAGGTTGTTGCGCACGAGCGTCTGGATCAGGTTCCCGCTGCCGTGCACCTGCAGCTCAGGTCCGTCTCCCTTCTTGAGCGCCGTGATGCTGTCGGCCAGGTCTCCCTCGATCAGGACCGACCTGGCCCAAGCCAGCGTGGGACGGCTCCGCGACGCGACGTACTTGGTGGCGTCGTTCAGCGGCTTCGCGCCTTGCTCGTCCGTTGCGTGCGGCCAATACGCGGCGAAGATGTCATAGGTCTTGCGTCCGAGGACGAGATCGAACGGCGAGCTCATCGCCTCGCCCATGACGTCACCCATCATGTCGTCCCAGTAGTTGACCGACCAGCCACCGAGCGCGAAGGCGCCCTCCTCATCCTCTTCGGGGCCGCCCGGCGCTTGCATGACCCCGTCGAGGGTCAAGAAAGTGCTCACGATCAGCTTCCTCATCTCGCCTCCTTTCCATCGGATCGGGCGAGGGCCGCCGCAGTCTATGCCGACGGCGCCCGGCCGAGAGGGCCGGGTCCGGAACGGACCCGGCCCTCGGACCCCATCCCCTTACGAGGGATCGGTGGGCCAGATGAACGTGCTCCAGCCGGAGTAGTACGACCGCGAGTTGTCGCTGATCATCTCGGTCGCCGAGTAGATCCGGCCGCTCGGCGTTCCAACGGACGCCGAGTAGTCACCCCACCGACAGAGCGCCCCGGGGCCGACCTCGGCCTCATAGCAGGTGAACCCGTCCTCCGGACGGAACCCCTGGCGGACGATCTCGATGTCGCCGCTCGTGCCCGACGCATCGATCGCGATCTGGGCCGCCGACGGGTAGTTGCCCGGTCCCATCAGCGAGAAGGCGATCACGCCCTGCCCGCCGCTGTTCACCCCGATCGAGGGGAACGACAGGAAGCGGTTCCCGGCGGCCACGTACCCCTGGCTGTGGATCGACCCCTGAACCTGGTCCAACGGTGCGGAGGGATCGACGACGAAGTATTCGAGGCCGTCCCTCGGACCCGGCAGGACCGCCGTGTTCAGAGCGCTCCACAGGTATCCATCCGCATACACCACCTGGTTCATGCGGCTGTCGTTGGCGTTCACGAGCCCCAGGGGCCCACCGTCCACATCGCGGAGCGGTGTCGGACCGTCCTTCTGCACCTGAGGAACCGGGCTGTTGTACGGGTCCACCGTCATGTCCTGCAGCGACAGCTGAAGCCTCGGGTGATGACTGACCAGAGAGCCGGTGTTCGTGAGCGCCCAGATCGTCGTCTGATCGAAATCGCCGGGCGCAACCGCGCAGGCTTCGTCCGCCAAGCAATCGAACGAGGAGAGGAAGTACTCCGTGCCGTGGTTCGACGTGTCGAACTGCCCGACCTGTGACATCGCCGGTTGCACCGTGCCGGTCGTTCTGTTGTCACCGGCAACGTGCGTGATCCCCGAGATGTGCGTCACGGACTTGAGCTTGCCGCTCTCCAGCCCCTTCTTGCTCATCGCGTAGATCTGCGGCCCGTTGAAGTTGCCGCCGAACGGGTCCAAGTCGTACTCGGCCGTGCTCACGTAGAAGCCGTACTTGTCCGCGCCGATCAGCGGCTGGTCGGCGAAGCACGGGCAGTTCGGGTGCGTGGCATCGGTCGCGTCGATCGCGTAGACGCGGTAGCTGCCCAACGCCTCGCTCGACGTGCTCACCGCGATGTAGATGACCCCCGGCGGTTCGAAAGCTCCTGTCACCGGGTCCTGCGAGATCACGGCCATGGTGTGGAACCACCGTTGCGTGTCGGGATCGAAGTAGCACTTCGGGTCCGTGACGAACGGCCCGTACACGCCGTTCACTCGATCGATCGCCGGCGGGATCCCGAAGAAATCGGACAGCGTGATCGGCACGCCGGTCTGATGCATCGTGGAGTCGTAGAACGCGAGCGCGTCGTTCACGCTCTCGACGACCTCGGGTCCCTCAGTGGGCCCGTTGAAGCTGACACCGCCGACGCACAGCCCTTGGTCCGGGGGCTCCAAGCTGAACTGGTTCCCCCCACCGGCGAACCGTTGATCGACGTGGTCGATGCCCTCCCAGCCGCTGTTGTTCTCGTTCACGGTGACCGAGTCGTTGGAGGGTGAGGGAGCGCGTGTCGTTCGCGTTCCCTCGGGTGCTTCGTTTTCCACGTCGGCCCAGTGTCCTGCCTCGACCGACAGCCGAGAGGACTCGGTCAGCCCGGCGGCCGTGCGCGTCATCAGGTGTCGCACGTTCACCGTGTGGACGAACCGGACCCGCTGCGTGGTCACCTTGCCGTTCACCGTTTGTGAGGCCGACGTCTTGGTTCCGGAAGCACCCACGGGCCCAAGCGGGAGGAACGCAGCCGTCACGGTAACCAGCAGGGTCACCATGAACAGGCTGGAAGATCTGGATCTGATCCGCGTCATAGCCAGCTCCCTTCAAGTAGCGCGATGCGGAGTGAGAAGGGCCGGAACAGTCGTTCATCCCGAGCGACATCACCCCCTCGCGGGCGACGGATCCGGCTAACCGATACCCAAAACTAGGGCGGGTTCTGAAATCGGTCAAGCTGAGAAGCGTTGCGACCGATACCGGATTCGTAACAAGGTTCCACCGCCCGAGACCGGACCCCAATCTCGAGGGCCGTCGGCACCGGCGGCACACTCCTGGTTCACGGAGCGGTCAGGAACCGGATCTGGCTGTGCCGCCCCGGCGGGCGACGAGACGGACCCCGTGGTGTCCGACGGACCGTTGACCCGATCGCCGGGGCCGCGGCCTGCCCAGGGTCAGGTCACGCGTCGCGCGACCGCAGCTCCGTCTCGATGAGATCGAGGAGCCGTTCGCGGTCGAAGACCGGCCCGTGACCCGCGAACACCGTGCTCACCGGAAGATCCCGCAAGCTCTCCAGTGAACGAACGAACGCCTCGTCGTCATCCGCCATCAAGGGATCGTCGACGTAGGCGGTATCGCCGGTAAAGAGGAACCCGGTCCGTGCCTCCAGGAGGCCGATGCTCCCCCGCGTGTGACCTGGGAGGTGAACGACGCGCAGCTCTCGATCGCCGAGCTCGATCACATCGCCCGCTTCGACGAGGCGGGTCGGTACAGCATTCGGCGTTCGCCACCCTTCGACATCGAACCCTTCGAACGGCACCGCGGTGACGAGGCACTCGGGCACCGGGTACCCGTAGGCGACGATCTCCTCCGCCAACCCGGACGGGAAGTCCTTCCGCAGGATCGAGACGCGCCACGGATCTTCGACACCCGCGGCGTCGGCGGGATGCACCAGTCGCTCGTCGAACTCGGACAGTCCACCGATGTGATCGAAGTGCTCGTGCGTCGCGATCGCGACGATCGGCCGGCCTTCCGCCAGCTGCTCGATCGCCGGCCGCAGCGGACCGACCCCGTTGCCGGTGTCGACGACCAGATCGCGGTCCCGACCGCGCACGTGCCACACGTTCGACCAGACGAACAGGTCCAGATGCGGTTCCCACAGAAGCGTGATGCCCCCCGTCTTCGGCTCCACGTTCCACCACTGGTCGGCGACGGGCAGGTCCACCATCAGATCCGATCCGTGAAGAAGACGGTGCCCGCAGGACCTCGCAAGCAATGCTCGCTCGTCATCGACCCGTTGTAGCTGCCGACGTTGATCGCAGCGACGATGTCGCCCTCGTGGATCTCGGGCATCGGCAGATCCTCCGCGAACAGGTCGTTTCCCTCGTTGATGTTCCCGGCGATCGTCACCTCGCGCACCGGCTCGGCATCGGCCGCGCGACAGAGCACGAGGTCGAGGATCGAGCCGTACACGAAGCGCTCGCACATCATGCCCCAGCCCGTGTCGAGGCCGGCGAACAGCACGCCTTCGCGCTCCTCCACCGTCACGACCTGGGCCAGGTGCACGGCCACCTCCTTCACTAGGAAGTCCCCGGGCTCCGTCCCGACGGCCACGTTGAGCTCTCCGAGATGGCGCGAAAGGATGGCCGCCCACGCGTCGACGTCGAGCGGCTCGTCGCTGAAGCGCTGCGGGACGCCGAGCCCACCTCCGGTGTTGACCTCCGCGATCGGGCATCCCTCGGCTTGCAGGAACCGCACCATCTCAGCCGCACGGCTGACCGTCTGTTCGAACACCGGCAAGCCGTCGTTCAGGTAGCCGTCGCCCACGTGGAAGTGGAGGGTGTCGATCACCAGGTCGTGACGTCGGGCGACCTCCAGCGCTTCCTCGAGCCGCTCCGGGTAGATGCCGAACTTCGTCGGGCGCCCTCCTGTATAGAGGGTCTCGCCGCTCCCTTCGTGCGAAGCGCCGATCCCCGGGTTCACGCGCAGACCGATCGTCGAACCCGGTGCGCGCCGGCCGATCCGCTCCACCTGCGTGATCAGGTCGACGTTGACGTGCACACCGGTCGGAAGGATCGCGTCGAGGTCGCGATCGGACAGGTTCGTCCCCGTGTAGCTGATCTCACTCGGCGTCCAGCCGTGATCGAACGCCCACCGGACCTCGCCCGGCGAACAGACGTCCATGCCGACGGCGCCAGGCTCCCCCGGTGCGCCGAGTCCCCGCAGGAACGCAAGCAGTTCAGCTTCGCGTTGGGCCTTCAGCGCCAGCCGAACGACACCGCGAAGACCGGCGTCACGCATCGCACGATGCAACGCCGTCGCCTGTTCCCCGACGCGCACCAGATCATGGACGTACACCGGTGTGCCGTGCTCGCGAGCGATCGCCTCGGCGTCGCGCCCCGCGATCGTCAGCCGGCCTTCACGAACCTCCAGGCCCGGCTTCTCCCACCACGTCCGCTCGCTCTTCGTCGACGGCAGCATCAGCCCGAGCCTACGCGACGGCGATACTGTGTCAGCAATGCCCAACGTCGAATACGAGATCGCTCCTGATGTCCAGGAGGAGATGCGCGCGTTCCCCGGGAAGTGGGCTGCCTTGACGCGGGATCATCTGATCGCCATCGGGGATTCAGCTGCGGAGGCGAAGGATCGGGCCGCTGCCAAGGAACCTGGTTTCGTGCCCATCCTCACGCACATCCGTGATGCAGACGGAAACACCCTCTTCGTCTGAGATCTCGGGGCGCTAGCGGGAGGCGGTCTCCTCGGGGGCGGCCAATGCGTGGGCGTCGATCTCGCCGCGGAAGTAGGCCTCCATGGCCTCGGAGGACAGCGGCTTCGCGAACAGGAAACCCTGTCCTGAGTGACATCCCGCGAGGCGCAGCTCGTCGAGCTGGTCGCTGGCCTCGATGCCCTCGGCGACCGTTTGCAGGTGGAACGTGTGCGCGAGCTCGATGATCGCTCGGATCAGCGCCGGGCCCTCCGATTCCACGGTCGTTACCTGGTCGACGAACGACTTGTCGATCTTCAACAGATCCATCGGGAACTGCCGCAGGTACGCGAGCGATGACGAACCCGTTCCGAAATCGTCGATCGCCAAACGCAGTCCGAGCTCCTTCAGGCGATGGAGCTTCAGCGCCGTCGTTCCGACGTCCTGCATCAGGCTGCCTTCGGTGATCTCCAGGATCAGGGCGGACGGATCGAGCCCTGATTCCGTCAGCACCTGGTGCACCTGATTCACGAGGTCGGGCTCCAGGAGCTGCCGGGTGGAGAGGTTCACGGCAACGGTGAAGCCTGCGGCGACCGCGTGCTCCGCTCGCCACTTGGCCGTCTGCCGGCATGCCTCGGCGAGCACCCACTTGCCCAGGGGAACGATCAGGCCAGATTCCTCCGCCACGCCGATGAACTCGACCGGCTGCAGCAGCCCGCGGGTTGGGTGATGCCACCGCACCAGGGCCTCCACGCCTGTGGTCTCTCCGGTCGCGAAGTCGATGATCGGCTGGTAGTGCACGGCGAACTCTCCCCGATCCAGCCCGCCCTGAAGATCCGCCTGAACCTCGAACTGCAACAGCGCCCGTGTGTGCATCACGGGGTGGAAGAACTCGTAGCGCGCCTTGCCGGCAGCCTTCGCCGCGTACATGGCCGTGTCCGCGTTGCGGATCAGCTCGTCGGTGTTCGACGCCCCGTCGCTGATCGCGATCCCGATGCTGGCCCGCGCGAACACCTCGCGCCCCTGGACATCGAACGGCGCGGCGAGTCCCTGCAGCATGCGATCCGCCACCGTCGTCGCCCTGGCTGCGTCGCCCTCGTCCTCCAGCAGGATCGCGAACTCGTCGCCGCCCAGGCGTGCCACCGTGTCGCTCGCGCGTCCGCACGCCTGCAGGCGAGCGCCGACAGCCACCAGCAGATCGTCTCCCGCATCGTGCCCGAGGCTGTCGTTCACCATCTTGAAGCCGTCCAGGTCGAGCAGGAGAACCGCGAGCGACGAATCGGTGCGGTCGGAGCGAACCAGCGCGTGATCCACTCGGTCGCGGAACACCGCCCGGTTCGAAAGTCCGGTGAGCGAATCGTGGAAGGCCTGGTGAGCGAGCTCCTCCTCCAGCATCTTGCGGTCCGTCACGTCGCGCGTGTTCAGGACGAGCCCTCGCACGGTCGGATCATGGGTCAGGTTGCTGACGATGCTCTCCACGAACCGTGAAGAGCCGTCCTTGTGGCAGAGTCGATACTCGGACGTTGCGGTTGCCGATGCCGGCGCGCCTGCCAGGTCGGCAAGCAGCGCGCTTACGTGCTGTTCGTCAGACGGATCGACGAGCCCGAGATACGCGGTGCCGACCAGATCAACTGCGCCGACCAGACGCTCGGCCGACGGGGATTGGTACTTGATGACCCCGTCTTCGTCCACGACCGTGATGAGGTCCGACGCGTTGTGGACCAAGGATCGGAACTGCGCGGACCGCCTGGCGCCTGCTCTGCGGAGGAACAAGCCCATCGCCACCGCCGCGATCGCACCGAGGATGCCGAGGCCGATGCCGATGCCGACGAGGCGCCCGAACGCCCCTTCGGTGTCGCGGGTCATCTGGCCCACGGCGTCGTTCGACACACTCGTCACCTGGGCGCCGATGATCCGCACCTGTTCCAGCTGATCTTGGAATCGAGGGTCGGTGGGCTTCAGCGACATCAACTGATCCCCGGCGCCGGTGAGCAGACCGATGAGTCGGCGCTCCTCGTTCAGCTTCGCGATCACCCTGGGGTCGTCGCTCGCGGGTGGGATGTGCACGTCCTCATCCGCTCCCTGCACGGCGGTCACGTCCCCGCCGTGGAGGAGTGACTCGGCGTTGCTGAGTAGCTGCGCGGCGTCGTCTTCAGGGTCGGCCTGGATGTGGTCCGCTCGGAGTACCACGTCCTTCTGATACCGCTCTGCGAGTGCTCGTTGCCTCGCCGCCACGTTGACGATGAGGGCCGCACCCTGCTCCTTCGAGATCGCCTTGGCGTTGTACCCCACGATGCTGGTGATGACGACGAGATACAGGACGACGATCCAGCGGATGCGTCGATCCAGCCCACGATCCCCCAGGAACGGGAGCCGCCTAGGCACCCGACACCTCCAAGCCGCCGTGCATGCCTCCGAGGTAATGCCCCTCGAGGTTGCAGAAGAAGTCGTAGTGCCCGGGCGACAGGTGGAGCGCGAGCGTCTGGATCGTGCCGCTCTCGACCTCACCGATCTCCCCGACGGGATCCAACTGGTCCTCGTCCACGCTCAGACCGTCGGATCCGATCGCCAGCTGGTCGGGCGGGAGGTCGCTGCGAACGACCACGAACTCGTGCGTCACAGGAGCCTGGTTGTGGATCTCGAAGACGACGTTCCCGTCGCCAGACACCGAGGTCGAGCTGTCGATCCTGAAGTCGTGGAGGGTGATGTTCACGACCGCGCCCGAGACAGGAGCCTCGGCGCCGCCCGTGCAGCCGCCGAGCAGGCCGAGGAGGAGGAACCCGCCCGAGAGAGCAGCTCCCCACCTCAGCGCGCGCCCGAACCGGAGCCGCTCACAGGGGTACGCAAAGTCATGCACGTCCCCTGCTCATCGGGTCCCCTACCAGCCCACTTGAGCAGCCGCACTACAAGCGGACAGGGATCTCGAAGGGCGGGACGGGGGGAGCGACCCGGCAGTCTCGCTTGCCGCGGATGCCGGACTTAAGCTACGATACGTGTTGTCCGAAAGTTAGAGAGTCCGACAGTTCAACTCGCGCCCACGTCGGAGGCAGTTATGTCGATGTCCACGGTACGAAGCAAGGGCCAGATAACCGTCCCTAGGGACGTGCGTGAGGCCGCCCACCTTGCGGAGGGCGACCTGATCGAGTTCGAGCTCACCGAGGAGGGCATCCTGCTCCGACCGAAGAAGGTCATCGACTCCGCGCAGGCTTGGTTCTGGACTCCGGCTTGGCAGAAGGGCGAGGCCGCCGCGTCTGCTGACATCGCGGCTGGTCGAACCACGGTTCACAAGTCGACCGAAGACTTCCTCGCGGACCTCGGCGACTGATCTCGGCGGTTGCCTACTCACGAAGAGACCGCCCAGTTCTGGCGTGACTGGGAGCGCCTCTCCCCCGACGAAAGGCGGCTGTTCCGCGAGGCCGTACGGAAGTTCGCGGAAGACCTCGTCCAGCTGCCACACGGCCAGTTCCGGAGGAGCTTACGGGTCATGTCCATGCGAGGTGCGGATGGCATCTTCGAGATGACCTGGGACGGCGCCGACGGAAGGGCCACCTTCGCATACGGCGAGGAAAACACTCCAGGCGATCCGCATATCGTGTGGCGGCGAGTCGGCAGCCACGCAGTTTACGAGGACCCCTAAAGGGACCAACGTCCGGAACCGACTCAGTCTTGGTAAGGACCAATACTGCTGAGGCCGATCCCGCTATCGCGAGGCTGAACGCCGCGCAAGCTCTTCAGCGCGCTGCGATCGTCGGGGGGATGACCGCATTGGTCGGCGCCACGACGTACCTCCTTGGAACCGTCCTCGCATCGATCGGATCGTCCGGAGGGTTCCCCTCGCTCACGATCGTGGGATTCGGCTCCACGAACAGCTACATCCTGGGGAGTCTCCTCGTCTACTGGCCGCCAGCCCTGCTGGTGTTCGTGGACAGCCTGATCCGCCTCGTCCGCGGCCGGAACCTGCTGCTGGGCGGCGGGATGTGTTTCACCGCCGGGTTCTGCTCCCTCACCTCGATGCTGGCGCTGTTCGGGTTCTTCCACGAGATGACCCCGACGACGCCCATGTGGGTCGCGATCGTCGGAGCCTCGATCGCGGTGGCGGGCGGCATCGTCCTCGTCACCGCCGGCGTTCGCGCCAGATAGACCGAGCCATAACCGGACGAACCTGGTCCTCCTGGCCCCGACGACATCGCCCCAGCCCGGCTATGCTCCTGTTGTCGGAAGGGAGGGCCAACATGCTCGTAGCTGCCGGTGGACTCGGGATCGTCGGGATCATCCTGGTTGTGCTGATCGTGCTCGTGATCATCTACTTCGTGCGACGTGCTTGAACGACGACCACCTGGCTGATCACGCGGAAACTCGCAAGGAGGGCCCTGAGGGGCATGCTCAGGAAACTGCTGTTCATCGGCTACGTCATCATCGGTGTGATCGTGGCGGCGAGCAATCACTACTTCTCGCATCTGGGCGGCTTCAAGCCGATCGTCTCGGCTGTGCTGGCGGTGGCGCTATGGCCCCTCATCCTTTTCGGGGTCAGTCTGCACATCAAGTAGCAGGACGCCGCCCACGCCGCAGGATGCCGTGGATTTGCCACCTTTGCTGAGTCGCCCTATGTTTTTGGCTTGGGACGACGGATCGTTCCGACAGCTCAGGGAGCCTAGCGGAGGAGGCAGATCATGTATCACCTTGCTCATAACCGGATCCGAATTGGGATCCTCGCTGGCACGCTCCTCGGCAGTGTTGTGATGGCCATGGGTGTGCCCGCCGCTCACGCCGGTGTCAATTGCGTGGTCGGCCCCGGTGTGACCCAAACCGCGACGACCGTGACCGGAACGAGCGGTGATGACACCATCGACTGCGGCGGGGCGAGCTCCGGGAAGAGGATCATCGGCAAGGGCGGGAACGACACCATCACCGGTACGTCGTCTCACGACACGATCAAGGGCGGCCGCGGCAACGACACCATGACCGGCGGCCGCGGCAACGACACGATGATCGGTAGGGGCGGCAACGACACTATGACCGGCAGCGACGGCATGGACACCCTGGCCGGTGGCGTCGGCGACGACACCCTGACCGGCAGCGCGCGGAACGACCGGCTGAGGGGCGGCGCCGGCGACGACACCCTGAGTGGCGGCACCGGCAATGACGTCATCAACGGGAGATCCGGCACCGACATCCTGAACGGCGATGCCGGCGCTGACACCCTGAAGGGGCCCTCCAACGACTCGAGCATAGATACGCTCAATGGCGGGGCGGGCAGCGACACCTGCGCGGGCCCCGGAACGGACGGTGACACGCTCGTCTCGTGCTAACCCATGGTCACCGCCGCTTAGTCGCGGACGACAACCTGCGACCCCACGCGGACGACCCGCTCCCACGGGACGATGGGGTAGCCGTGCACCCTCGCCTGTCCCGGCCCGCCGCTCCCGTGAGTGCCCACGCCGTAGCGCTCGAGGATGCCGCGTTTTCCGGCGACTAAGCCGATCACGAGCAGACGTCCTCCCACGAGCTGGCCGCGGACGTCGTGCACGCGACCCAACCGCTCGCCGGACTCGCTCACGACCTCCCGGTTCAGGAGCTCCGCCAGACGCATCAGGATCCCGGCACCTTGCTGAGGAGACGCGCCCACCGGTCGGCGCCGCGGTTCAGCCGCAACTCCGCCGCGGGGCGCTTCAGTGTGACCACGGATGTGACGGCGTCGACCTCGGGCCACGGCACGTGCACGGCGTCTCCCGAGAGGCGGGACGCAAGCCTTCCGAGGGGGCCGCGAGAGCGCCACGCGTTGCCACCGACGAGGATCTCCACCACCTCCGGCGAGGCGCCGTTGAGACCCGCGATCTCAAGATCATCGACCTTCCCACAGTTCTTGCCGTCACCGTCGACGAGCTGGTGATCGAGGATGCTGAGGGCGATGTCGACATCGGTGGCCTTGTTCATCCCTGTCCTCCTTTCGTGAGCAGCATGAGCGGGATAGCCGCAACGGCGATCACGAGGATGAGTGAGAAGTACAGGACGCCGAGGAAGTTGGCGAGCTTGCCGTTCACCTCCGCACCCATGTACGCATGGTCGTTCGCGACGAGGAGGATGGGTAGATAGGTCAATGGAAGCGCTACCACCGAGAAGATGACGGAATACTCCGTCAGCTTGACCGGGTCAACGCCGGTCATGACGACCAAGAGTGCGAGGGCGAAGATAGCGAACCACGAGAGGGTGAAGCGCGAGGCGTTCGCGGGCCGCTCCTTCTTCCCCCAGTTCCAGCCGAAGAACTGGGCCAGGTTGTATGCGCCCGCGAACGACGTCTCGATGGCCGCGCCACCGACGGCGAAAAGGATGCCGACGAGCGCCAACAGCAGGCCCACCTGACCGAAGACATGCTCGGCCGCGAGCGCAGGCGTGCCCAAGAACTGCGGCGAGATGCCCCTCGGCAGGAAGACGACCGCGGCAACGATCATCAGCGCGAGGGAGAGGAAGCCGCCCAGCGCGTAGCCGATGATGGCCGTCACCTTGTTCAGGCTGAGATCCTTCGGGCCCCAGCGGTCCTCCACGACACCCGAGGAGTAGAAGTAGACCTCGTAGGGAGTCATCGCCGCTCCAAGGAGCCCAACCACGAAGTACAGGTAGACCAGCAAGCTGCCGCCGGAGTGGGATCCGGGGACGAAGCCGTGGGCGACCTGGCTCCACTCGGGGTGAAGCTTGATCGCTGCGACGCCGAATACGAGCAGGCAGAGGCCCAAGTAACCGAAGACCCGCTCTATCCACCTGAAGGGCAGCGCCCAGGCGCTGACGACGAGACCCACTACCCCGAGTGGGATCAAGAGGCGATAGGGAAGGCCAGAGAGGAGCTGGAGACAGATCGCGACACCACCGATCTCAGCCGCGCACGTCATCAGGTTCACGATCTCCGACGCGATCAGGGTCCCCAGCCCCGCACCGAAGCCCGTCCGCTCGCGGACCAGATCGAAGACCGGGCGTTTGGCAACGGCAGAGACACGCCCGCACATCTCCGAGTAGACGATGATCCCGAGGACCCCGATCACGACGACCCACAGCAGCTGGAAGCCGAAGGTCGCTCCCGCCTGCGTGTTGAAGACGAGATCGCCGATGTCGACGAACCCGCCGATAGCCGAGAAGATGCCGAGGGCGACGGCAAGGACGTTCTTCAGGCTCACGTGAGCCCTTCGCCGATCTTCTCGCTCGCCTGGGCGGCGGCCTGCAGCTTATCGGCGAGAGCGCGGTCCTCGTCGGTGGAGGCGCTGCCGAGACGCTTCAGGTCGGCGCTGACTTGTCCGGCGAGGACCGCCAGGTCGCGGAGCGTCGACCCGAGCGCGGACTCGGTCTCGGCCGCGTTCAACGAAGCTTCGGCCTGAGAGGCCGCCCGATAGAGGTCGGCGGAGTGCTCGCGGATATAGATGCGCGTCGTCTTGCCGGAGGCGGCGTCTTGGGCCAACAGCGATCCTTCGGCGGCTTCAGATCGCAGCGACTTCGACCGTTGCAACAGTGCCTCGGCGCCCAACCGGTGGTCGCTGCCGCAACCTGTCCCGACAAGGACCAGGATCACCCCGAGGCCGAGCACCCGTTTCGACAACATCGTGATGGTAGCGATGAAGGATCAGGAGAGCGGGTAGGGTCGGGGGGAATGGGCCCCACTTTCGACCCGACGGTCGTAGACGTGCTCGAAGCATTCGGACGACGCTTCGGCCCCGACTCTACGGAGGCGGTACCCGCGGATGAGGTGCTGCAGGGACTCACCTCCCTGATCCACGACCGCCCGCGGGCGCTCCAGATCCTCAAACAGCTTGCGTCCGTTGGCCTCCTCAAGGAGGGAGAACCGGGTGGGGACGAGACACTCGGCACGTACGCCTTGACCCGCCTGGGCCGGGCTCGGATCGAAGAGCGGAAAAAGAAAGAAGAGGACTAGATCGATACCAACTCGCCGCGGAGGGTCGTCGTGAGAGCCCTTCTCGTCGCCGGCGTCGCATGCGGGTTGATCTTCGCCTGGCTCACCCACGACGTTGTGACGAACGAAGGTTGGGTGCGATCAGACCCGGGGGTCATGCGTTTCATCGTTGCTCACCGCGTGGCGTGGGTCACCGGCTTCATGAAAGGCATCACGCGGCTGGGCTCCGTCCCCGTGCTCTTGCCTGTCGTCATCGTGCTCGGCGGCTACGTGCTCGTGAAGAAGAGGGATTGGCGTCCCGGTGTGCTGCTGGTCGTCGCGCTCGCCGGCGCCACCGCTTGGTACGACGTCGTCAAACCTCTCGTCGACCGTGAGAGGCCTCCCGTACCGTTGCAACTGATCGCCGTTTCCGGGCGTTCGTTCCCCTCGGGACACGCCACAGCGGCGATCGCGGTCTGGGGTGCCGTTGCCGTCGTGCTCTCCTCCCGACCGAAGCCGAGACTGAAAGCGGTCGTCTGGATCGCGGCGGGGCTCATCGCGACGCTCGTGGGGTTCTCTCGCCTCTACCTGGGTGTTCATTGGTGGACCGACGTCGTTGGCGGGATGGCACTCGGGGGAGCGTGGCTCTGCCTGCTCGTGGCGATCGGCGTGTGGACGGCCGGCGACACGCGGCCGCCTCATCACTCGTAGGCTTGCGCGATGGAGACGGCATCCCACTGGTTCCTCTCGGCGGAAGAGCTCGGCGATACGGACATCCCCAACCTCGGTGTTGAGCCGATCCTGGCCTGGACCGTCGGCAACCATGTAGAGCCGCTGATCCACGGGTCCACGTACTTCTCTCGGCTCGTCGGTCGTCTCGCGACGCTCGGTCCTGGCGACCAGCTACTGCTCACCGATTGGCGGGGGGACGACGATGAGCTTCTCGGACCGCAGGGTCCTCGACTCGGCGAGTTGCTGTCCGGTCTCGCGAGCCGGGGTATCGAGATCCGAGGGCTCCTCTGGCGCTCGCACCCGAAGGCCTTCGGTTTCAACGAGAAGGAAGCCAGCGATCTTGCGAGCGTCGTGAATGATGCCGGCGGAGTCCTGCTCCTGGACGCGCGCATCCGCCGCGGCGGGTCGCACCATCAGAAGCTGGTCTTGCTGTTGCATCCCGGCCGCCACGAGGAAGATCTCGCCTTCGTCGGAGGCATCGACCTCTGTCACGGGCGCCGCGACGACGAGCGCCACGAAGGTGACCCCCAGGCTGAGGTGCTCGACCCCGCGTTCGGCCCGCGACCGCCGTGGCACGACATCCAGGCCGAGATCCACGGGCCGGCCGTCGTCGATCTGTTCCAGACGTTCCGCGACCGATGGAACGATCCGACCCCGCTCGAACGTCGTGGGTTCCGGTTCGGCAGGATCAAAGCGCGTGCGACCGAGGAGCCCACGACTCCCGACGCTCTCCCGCCTCTCGGCGGCCCCCACCCGGCCGCAGGCACCCAAGCGGTGCAGGTGCTTCGGACCTACCCGTACAAACGACCCCCGTATCCGTTCGCTCCGAAAGGCGAGCGGAGCATCGCCCGCATGTACTCCAAAGCGCTGGAGCGGGCCCGCTCATTCATCTACGTCGAGGATCAGTTCTTCTGGTCCGAGGAGATCGCAACGTTGTATGAGGCTGCCTTGAAGCGCGCGCCCGATCTACGGATCATCGTCGTGGTGCCTCGACACCCGGACCGCAACGGCAGGATCTCGGGACCGACGAACAGGCTCGGGCAACTAACGATGATGGAAGGCCTCGCCAAGGCTGGGGGCGATCGCTTCGCCATCTATGACCTCGAGAACGAACGAGGGGATGCCATCTACGTTCATGCCAAGGTCGTCGTGATCGACGACGTGCTGGCGATGATCGGCTCGGACAATATGAACCGCAGGTCGTGGACACACGATTCGGAGCTGTCGATCGCGATCCTGGATGAGGAAGAGGACGGGCGTGAGCCTCGCGATCCGGCCGGTCTCGGCGACGGGTCGCGGAAGTTCGCTCGTGACATTCGGCTACGGCTGTGGCGGGAACACCTTGGGGTCACGTCCGACGACGGGCTCGTGGATGTCCGGGAAGGCTTCGATCGCTGGCGCGAAACGGCAGGAGCACTCGACGCGTGGCACGCGAGCGGTGAGAGCGGCCCACGACCCGCGGGCCGCATCCGCGAGCACCGGCCTCGACCGGTACCGGCATGGCAGCGCGCCTGGGCGTGGCCGCTGTACCGAACGATCGTGGACCCTGACGGACGCCCGCGCGAGCTCCGCCGATCCCACGGGTTCTAGCCGGAACCAGGCTCGGACGCGGTCACCTTCTCCGCGCTCTGCGGGGCGGGACGGCCCCCTCGCACGGCTTCGAGCTGCGCCACGACCGCTCCACCGAAGAGCAGCGATATCGAAGCCAGCAGCGCCCATATCAGGAGCGCCACGATCCCGGCGAGAGGTCCGTATGTCTTCCCGAACGTCGAGCTGTTCTGGAAGAAGACGTCGAGACCCACCGTCACGATCGTTAACAAGGCGACCGAGACGATGGCACCGAAGGCCAGCCATGACCAGCCGGGCTGATGCCGGCGAGGCGACCACTTGAACAGCAACGCGATCGCCGCGATCAACAAGCCGAGCGCCAGCGGCCACCGCACCACGTTCCATATGTTCGATGCGGTGTGACTGCTCATCGATGAGCTGATCGCGCGCCCGAGGCCGAGAGCGGTGAAGGCCACGACGAACAGGACGCCGGCGCTGATCGTCAGGAGGAACGCGCGGCCGTATTTCTGTACGGTCGGTCGATCCTGCTCGATGCCGTACATGCGGTTCAGCGCGCGCTCGACCTGGCCCATCAGCGTCGTCCCCGTGATCAGGGCACCAACCAGCCCGACGATGAGAGCGAGGTACTGCTTCGAGGCTCCCGCCTTGTGCGCCTGCTCAACGGCGTCCGTGAAGATCCCTCCAGCTGGCCCTGGCACGATCTTCTGGAGCGTCTTGACGATGGTGTTGCTCAATCCCCCGGAGCCGAGCGCGATGGCGAGACCAACCAGGGCGATGATGCCTTCGAGGAAGACCAAGGTGGTTGCCCACGCGATCGATCGCGCGTGGCTGAAGCCGTCGGCGTACCGCAGGCGCTTGAACGCATCGCGGATGAGCGTCCAACGCCCTGTGCTCGCCAAGGTCTTCCGTGCGTCATCCCCGGTCAGTCCCCACGTCTCCGGCACCTGGTTCGCCGTGCTCATGGCATCTCCTCCTTCGGCACACACATGGTGATCGCCTCAGGCCTCACCTTGAACTTGAGTCGCTTGCTCTTCTTCCTCACGCTGCCATCGAGCTCGTAGGGGATCGCTTTGCCGAGCTGAACATCGAACAACTCGCCCGAGGTCGTTTCGACGAACGGTGACCCCTTGACATCCCCGACCGCCGAACGGCTCAGCGTCCGGACCCAGTCCATGGCTCCGGCTGCCGTCACGACGCCGATGTTCAAGCGTCCGTCGTCGGGTCGAGCGTCGGGGAATGCCGCGAAACCGCCCATGATGTGTCCGACGTTGCCGACCAGCAGGCAACTCGCCTCACCCTTGAACCACGTCGCGCCGTCCACCTTGACGCGCATCTCGATCGGCGTTTGCTTCACGTTCTTGGCGCCCGTCCACACGTAGGCGAGTCGTCCGACTGTGTCCTTCAAACCTGCGTCGGCGTCGCGGATCATCAAGGCGTCGAGGCCCGTTCCCGCCATGACGCCGAAGTGCTCGCCGTTCACCCGGCCGACGTCCAGCTTCCGTCGGGATCCGTGCAGCCCGATCTGGACGGCCTCCTCCAGGTCCTTCGGGATACCGAGGTTCGTCGCGAACAGGTTGGCGGTGCCTGCGGGCAGGATCGCCAGAGCGACCGGAGCGCCCGCCACGGTATCGATGACGCGCTGCACGGTGCCGTCTCCGCCCCAGACAAAGATCAGGTCGACCTCTTCTTTCAGCAGCTTGCGTACCTGCACGGGGACACGCTTACTCTTCAGAACCTCGTACCACGCTGGGTCGTCGATGCCGTTGGTAACAAGCGTCTTCCGGAGTTCGTCGAGACCACCTCCGAGCGTCTTCGCAGAGTGGGCGAGCACCCCTACCCGGGTCACGGTGAGACCTCGACATCGTTCGAATCGGTGACCGCGCCGGCCGTTCGGGTGGCAAGCAGCGCGAACAGCAACGCCCCGACGCCGAGCACGACGCTCCCCACGACGTCCGTGGGGTGATGCATCCCCCGATAGAGGCGCGAGAGACCCACATAGATCGGGAGCGCGATCGCCACGACCCACACGAGAGCTCGGATCGTTGCGTTCTGGACGAAGGAGGTGAGCACAAGCGCCAGGCTCACATACAGGACCGTCGCGGCCGCCGTGTGCCCCGACGGGAAGCTGGCCGTGGGGGGCGCCGCGTCGAGTCTAACGACGTCGGGGCGAGCCCGGTCGACGAGGATCGACGTCGTTAGGGAGACCGATGCCTCCACGATCAGGCCCGCTGCAACGAATCCGAGTGCACGCCAGTGACGCCCTATCGCCAGAACGATGCCAACCACGACCGCGATCCCGATGATGGTCAGGGTTGCGCCCAGATCAGAGCCCACACTCGACACGCGGGTGAGCGTGGCTGTTCGTTGCGTCACGAACCACCGGTTCACGCTGTCGTCCCAGCGGCCCACCGGCCCGTCCACAAGCACCTTGGTGATGAGGAAACCGAGCCCGACCAGCAGAACGCTCATCACGACGTAGCCGACGAACGCGACGGCGGCGCCGGCGATGATGGGGCGGTGTGTTCGCGAACGTCTGCCGTGCCGTTCAGCGATGCCACCCGAACTGGGCTCGAAAAGACCCGAGGATTTGGGCACGCCCGACACTAACATCGGATTAGGGTCGTGGTCGTGAACCACGGACGAGGTGACCCCGAAGAGCATCCCAGCCGCCGCGTCACGGCGCTCGTCCGGGTGATCGTGTCTGGCTCAGTCGGGGTTGTCGTCGGCGCCCCGGCCGCGTGGGTGGCCTCCTGGCAGGTATCGAGCCTCCTTGCGTGGGATATAGCGGCGGCGGTCTTCTGCGCGTGGGTCTGGATCGCGGTGCACGGCGCCGACGCCGCCACCACCCGGAGGCTCGCGACCCGCGAGGATGACTCGCGCCCCGCCGCGGACCTCGTCCTCGTCGCCGCGAGCGTCGCCAGCCTGCTGGGTGTGGGCTTGGCGTTGCTGAAGGCATCGGGTGAATCCGGCACCGCGCGAGTGCTGACTACGGCCGCGGCCGTGGTCACCGTCGCGTTGTCATGGCTGGCCGTGCACACGGTGTTCACTCTTCGTTACGCGCACCTCTATTACCGCGACGGCGATGGCATCGATTTCCACAACGATCAAGCGCCTGACTACGGCGACTTCGCCTACGTGGCATTCACGCTCGGGATGACCTATCAAGTCTCGGACACCGACCTCACGTCCCAACGGATCCGCAGCACCGCCTTACGCCATGCCTTAGTCTCTTACGTGTTCGGGATAGCGGTGATCGCCACAACCGTCAACGTGGTCGCAGGCCTCTTGGGTCGCTGATCTCTTCGGCGGCCGACTTCACCGACTCCGACAGGGTCGGGTACGCGTGGATCGCGTCCGCGATCGTTCGTGCTTCAAGGCGCCCGGCCATCATCGCGACGACTTCGTGGATCATCGCGCCGGCCCCCCCGCCCACGATGTGGCCCCCCAGCAGCTCCCCGTCGGTCGCGCTCGCGACGAGCTTGACGAGGCCGTGCGGGACACCGTCTATGCGCGCTCGTTCGTTCTCGGCGAGGGGAGCGACAGAGGTGCGTACCTCGTAGCCGGCCGAGCGCGCCTGTTCCTCGGTGAGACCCACGCTTGCGACCTCGGGGTCGCAGAACGTCACACGCGGCACGACCCGATAGTCGCGAACGCGTGGCCGACCGAGGATGTCGGCGACAACAAGCCCGGCCTCGTAGGTGCCGACGTGAGTGAACAGGAGCTCACCTGTGGCGTCACCGGCCGCCCAAACGTCCGGCGAGGTGGTGCGCAATGTCTCGCCCAAGATGGGTCTGCCCTCGACGTCGAGGCTGACGCCGGCCGCGGCCAGGTCGTGGCCATCGAAGCAAGCTTCTCGGCCCTTCGCGACGAGGAGCTCCTCCGCGAACACGGCATCGCTGCCTTCGATGTCCAGCGTCCATCCCCCCTCGTCGTGGGACACCCGCTCAACGCTCACCCCGACCCGGACCCGGATGCCGCCCTCCTCCAAAGCCGGAACGAGAGCCCGCGCTGCGTCTTCGTCTTCGTTGGACAGGATCCGGGGCGACGACTCGAGCATCGTCACCTGCGTGCCGAAGCGCGCGTACATCTGGGCGAATTCGATCCCGACGGCGCCGGATCCCACGACGGCGAGCGAGGCAGGCAGGTCGGTCGGGGTCCAGATCGCCTCCTTGTTGGTCCAGAAGGGCGAGCCGCTCAGGCCGGGTATGGGCGGTATCTGCGGGGTCGTCCCGGTGGCGAGGACGATGCGATCGGCGTGGATCTTCGTTCCATCGGCCATCTCGATCTCGTGCGGACCCACGAGCCGGGCGGCGTCCATGAAGACCGTGACGCCGATGTCCTCGAACGGTTTCGCGCCGGCACCCGCCTCGGCGTGGATGACCGCGCGAACACGGTCCATGACGGTTGCGAAGTCGACCTCGACCGTCGGGATGTTCACTCCGAAGCGTTCGGCGTCGCGTGCGAGAGCCGCGATCTTCGCGCTGCGCAGCATGACCTTCGTCGGGACGCACCCGTAGTGAGTGCACTCCCCGCCCAGCTTGTCCCGCTCAGCCAGGCCGATCCGCAGGCCGCGCTCGCGACCGAGGCGAAAGGCGATCTCGGAGCCGGTTCCGCCTCCGCCGATGACGAAGACGTCGAACGCTCTAGACGTCTGGACCAGATTCGAACCGATCCTGGGTCCGCACCTGACCGCCGGGCGTCTGCTGAACGCTCTCCTTCGTCGTGCTCCGGCTGCTGCTGCCCGAGACCAGCATGATCAGACCGATCACTGCGGCCAGGATCCCGACTATCAGCAGGATGACCCCTGCGGTGTGGATGTTGAACCCCGTCGTATGCACCTTGATGGCGAACCTCATGATCGCGCCCACGACCCCGAGCACGATGCCGAACACCAACAGTCCCATGCCCGACGTCTTGTTCATCGTGTCCTCCTTTCGGCCGGCCACCTTCGTGCGGCGGCTCTCGGCCGACGCACGGG